>DAOUFB010000134.1:0-38327 GCA_034430135.1 Flexilinea sp.
TGCCGGAACGCAAGGCAAGCCGCATTGTTATCGAGAAGGGCGTAACCTTCAGCGATAAGAACCAATGGAACGCACAGTTTGATTGGATAATCGATGTCATGCTCAAGATGAAGAAGGCGTTCAAGAAATATCTGTGATTGAGGAGGACGTAACCAATGGCGTTTGATTTCAAAAAGGAATACAAAGAGTTCTATATGCCAAAAAACAAGCCCGGCATTATTACCGTGCCGAGCATGAATTATATCGCGGTCCGCGGACAGGGCAATCCGAATGAAGAGGATGGAGAGTACAAGCAGGCAATCGGTCTTCTTTACGGCATTGCTTTTACAATAAAGATGAGTAAAAAGGGTAATCACCAGATTGCTGGATACTTTGATTATGTAGTACCTCCGCTTGAAGGATTCTGGTGGCAGGATGGCGTAGACGGCATTGACTATGCACACAAAGAAAACTTCAAGTGGATATCGGTCATTCGTCTTCCTGATTTTGTCACAAAGGAGGATTTTGAATGGGCGGTCGAGGAAGCGACAAAGAAAAAGAAACAGGATTTCTCGAAGGTGGAGTTCCTGACTTATGACGAGGGAGAGTGCGTACAGTGTATGCACATAGGCTCCTATGATGATGAGCCTGCTACCGTTGCACTCATGCATGAGTATCTGGAAAGTCAAGGGTATGCTCTCGATATCACAGATAAAAGGCTACACCATGAAATTTATCTCAGTGATGCCAGGAAGGTCGCTCCTGACAAATTGAAAACGGTAATTCGACATCCGATAAGGAAAAAATAGAAATGAAGCAACTGAAAGAAAAAGAATACGAGGAATTCCAGCAGTATCTATATAACAAGGCGCACGGGTACATTTGGACGCCGGACACGCTGGAACTGATATGCGGCGGGAACGACAATGAGCCGGAGCGGATTGGAAAGCAAGTGCTTGAGATGCTTGTCAGGATGCGTAACGAGCATCTTTCCCACATGACGAGCGACAAGCATAAAAAATATGTGATCCGCAGTCTTCGCAAGGGTGAAACTGATCTGCTGAAGGACTTCTTGTATGAAACCATCTTCATTCCTAAAGGAGCGGAGCCGCCTGCGCGGGACATCATCGAGAAGCCAGAACTGCGTGTGTACACTGATGGTTTCGGTACTCGGAAAGGTGATAACTGCCTGGTGGCTGATTTCGGCGGCAAAGTGGTCGGAGCGGTTTGGACGAGGATCATGGACGATTACGGTCATGTGGATGACGATACGCCGTCCTTCGCCATCTCGCTTTACAAGGAATATCGTGGTCAGGGCATCGGCTCACAGCTTATGGTGAAGATGCTCGAACTGCTGAAATGGCAGGGCTACGAACGAGCGTCCCTGGCTGTGCAGAAAGCAAACTACGCCGTGAAGATGTACGAGAATGTAGGTTTCAAGACCGTGGATGAGAACGCCGAAGAATATATTATGGTGTGCGAGTTATAAGGAAAGTCGGGGCTATATTATGGGTCTGATTGAAATGATGCTGAAAACCTATAATGGAGATCATTGGTCGAGGGAAAAAATCAGTACGACACAGAAAAAGCGTCTCGATGCTCTTTTGAAGTATGCCAGAGAAAGAAGTCCGTTTTATAAAGAACTGTATGCGGACATGGGAGACGATTATTCCTTGACAGATATTCCTGCTGTCAGCAAGCCGGAATTGATGGCGCGTTTTGATGATGTCTTGACAGACCAGAATATCACAATGGAGCGGACCGATGTTTTTACACAGGACTTGGATAATATCGGAAGAATGATTGACGGTAAGTATTTGATCTTTAAGACATCCGGCTCCACAGGCAATCCTGCGGTTGTGTTATATGATAAAAGAAATATTGATGTATCCTCGGCTATAGCGGCATTTCGGACATTTGCAAGAAAAGAGGACTTCCGCAGGTTCATGAAGCATGGTAAGAAAACAGCCGGAGTATTTGCGGATTATGGGTTTTATCTTGCCTGTGGGATGTCGAGATATCTGCAGCTTAAGATGCCGCGACAAAGGACAAAGATCACTGTTGATGTCAATGCCCCTGAAGAGGAGATAATAAAGCAACTGAATGCTTTTCAACCTGCCATGTTAAGCGGATACCCTTCAAACCTGGCACTGCTTGCAGACTTTGAGGAACTGAATATTAATCCCGATGTCGTGATCACTGGCGGTGAGCTTCTTACAGACGAGATTCGCAGAAAGCTTACCGATAAGTTTGGCTGCTATGTACAAACACATTATTCCTGCACCGAGGGTGGCGAGATAGCCTGTGAGTGTGAGGAAAGACACCTTCATATCAATGAGGACTGGGTTATCGTTGAGCCGGTGGATGCGGACAATAATCCTGTTCCATTCGGTGAGATGTCAGATAAGGTTCTGATAACCAATCTGTCAAATTATATACAGCCGTTTATCCGTTATGAACTGACAGACCGTGTGATAGTTCATAATGAGAAATGTAAATGCGGCAGAACCACTTTGTGGTTGGAGATCGAAGGAAGAACTGATGATATTCTGGAATTTGATAACGGTGTCCGTGTTGCGCCGATGTCTCTGTACAAGGTGTTAGAAGAAGTGAAAACAATCCGTAGATTTCAGCTTGTTCAGAGAGCGTCCGATAGAGTGGAACTAAGGATGATATCGGATGAGTGGGAGAACGCCTTTGAGCAGGCAAAACATGATCTGCAACAATTCTTTGAAAGCAAAGGCTTGACTGTAGCAATCATTCTGTCAGATGATCCGCCACAGGCAAATAAGATCAGCGGTAAGTTTAAGCATATATACAAAGAGTTTGAGTAGCAATATCCGATAATACCCGGAATTTAAGGGAACAAGGAGAACGCAATGTGCGCACAGGCAGCGATAAAACTGAATCCCTTACTCCGTAACGGTGCATACGGCATCGTTATGAGGGGTGTGTAAAAATGCACACGGGGGTGTTCATCGTTAAGGGGTAAGAAATAGGCTGCCGTTATGTTGTATCAAATTAGACACGGCAACAGATTCTGATTTGGACACGGATCGTTTATTGATGGGGTTGGAATTGTACGTGGGACGCAAAATAGATCCGAATCATACATTGTTGATTTTTGACGAAATTCAGGAATCCCCAAAGGCTCTTGCATCGCTTAAATATTTCTATGAGAATGCACCGCAATATCATATTATTTGCGCTGGCTCCATGCTTGGGATCGCTTTACATCAGGGCACGTCCTTCCCGGTAGGCAAGGTGGATTTTTTAAAGCTTTATCCGCTTTCTTTTCGAGAATTTTTGATGGCAACTGGTAAGGGTCGTTTTTCGGAACTGCTTGATACATTGGATTTCCAGATGATTACGAGCTTCAGACAAGCATATATTGATGCGCTGAAGTACTATTATTTCGTGGGTGGAATGCCCGAAGCGGTGCAAAGCTTCGCAGAGAACAAAGAATTTAATGAAGTTCGTGAAGTTCAAAAGAAGATTCTTTCAGCATATGAACAGGATTTTTCTAAACACGCACCGAATGAGATCGTCCCAAAAATTCGTATGTTATGGAACAGTATTCCTTCTCAGCTTGCCAAAGAAAATTTATTTATGGTTTGGTGCGTGAAGGTGCACGTGCGAAAGAATATGAGACTGCGATCATGTGGCTCAGCGATTGCGGTCTCGTTCATAAGGTTAGCCGCGTAAATTCAGCTGGCTTCCTTCTGAAAGCCTATGAAGATTTGAAAGCATTTAAATTGTTTACCGTCGATGTTGGTTTGCTTGCCTGCATGACAGGACTTCATCAGCGGATTTTGCTTGATGGAAATGATCTTTTTGTGGAATTTAAAGGCGCTCTTACTGAGCAGTACGTTTGTCAACAGCTAAAAACGATTGAGGATTTGGACGTTTATTATTACACCAACGACAGAGGCTCATGCGAGATCGATTTTGTTGTTGACACAGTCGAAAAAATCATTCCCGTCGAGGTAAAGGCAGAGGTGAATCTAAAAGCCAAGAGTCTCAAAGCTTACCAGGAGAAATTTTCTCCAGAAGTTTCCATCCGAACTTCCATGGCAGATTATAAAAAAGAAGCGTTGCTTGTGAATTTGCCGTTGTATGCGATCAGCCAGCTTAAAAATATAGCTGAAACTTCATCATCTATTCCTGTCAAGCAAAGTATATTATGAATTAATATATTCGCGAATAAAACAAAAAATCCGATTTCCACTTAATAAATGCGGCGTTCGGATTTTCTGCTTTGTGAGGTGGAGATGGCGGGAGTCGAACCCGCGTCCGAAAGAATCGAACCTCGAATATACTACGAGTGTATTCCCGTTTCGGTTTAGCTCTTTTTAGAGAAACGGAACAAACTCCGAAAGAGCGATTCACTTAGACCCGAAAGCCCTCTTTTGAACCGCGTCGTGAATCCGCGGTCAGCATCCTGACTTTATGGCGCCCGTTCCACGATCGGTCAAGGAAGCGATGCGGACGGACGTGACCTGAAAAGGTCAAGCTGTTAAGCCATTCGCTTAGGCAGCGAGCGGCATTGCAGCGTAGGAAGTGCGAGTATTGGCACTTAATTTTTTGCGCTGGCTTTACGAGATCGGCGCCTCTCGACTCGCAATTCGGATCCAGCCTCTCCCGTCGAGACCATGGCATCCCCGAATTTGGTATGAGCTAACTTTACCATATTTTTGGCTTGAATCTTGAAAAGATGTCCAAAAATCCTCAGGAATCGTGACATTCAACACGAGTGGAACTCATTTCCGAATATAATCTATCTCATGGGAACCCTCGAAAATTACTTTGATTATGCTGCAACGACGCCGGTTCATTCGGACGTTCTCGCTCAAATGACGCCATATTTCAGCGAATTCTTCGGAAATCCATCTGGAACTTATGCGTTGGGTCAGGCGTCTTTCCGAGCGATTTACTCCGCTCGGGAGACGATTCATTCGGTTTTCAACGCGCCGAAAAATTCAGCGGTTCTCTTTACCGGGTCTTCAACTGAAGCGGCGAATCTGGTGATTTGGAGCGCTGTGATGAATCATTGGCAATCGTCGGGAACGGCAGGACGCGTACTTCTTTCCGCAACGGAGCACAGCGCAGTTCGCAACACGGTGTATGGCTTGGCGAGGCTGGGCTTTTGCGAACCGGTCGTTATTCCGGTTGACAGCAACGCTCTGGTTCGGCTTGACCGGCTTTCAGACGAACTGAAACATGGAGCTGTTCTGGTCTCAATTCTCGGCGCAAATAATGAATTGGGGACGATCCAACCGGTCGCTGAAATTGCTCGTATGTGCCAAAATCATGGAATTCCATATCATTGCGACGCGACGCAGCTCACGGCGCATAGCCTGATCGATTTGATGGATTGCCCGCTGGATTACATGACAATCAGCGGACATAAGCTTTACGGACCGAAAGGCGTCGGAGCGGTTATCGTTCGAGATTCGGATACGCTTCGCCCGCAGGTATTCGGCGCTGGACAGGAGATGAAGCTTCGGGCTGGGACGGAAAACGTTCCGTATATCGTCGGCATTGCTGCTGCTTATCGTTTGCTCGCGGAGACGTTTGAGGAACGGTCGAGCGTGGAGTTGAGTCTTCGTGAGCGCCTGATCCTGCGCGTTTTAGATGAAATTTCAGATGTCCGATTAACGGGCGCCCGAAACAAACGGCTTACGAACCATGCCTCGTTCGCGTTTAAAAATATCGATGGACTTATGCTCCAGTCAGCGTTAGATCAACGCGGTTTTGCGGTATCGGTTGGATCTGCCTGCCGTTCGAATGAGGTGCGAGGTCAGCAACAGCTGCTTGAAATTGGACTGGATCCGGAATGGGTTAATGGTGGGCTGAGGATTACGAACGGTCTTTATTCTACGGAATCGAGCGTCGATGCGCTTGTGGATGCGCTAAAAGAGACCGTCGCGTTGATGCGGAGGATGACGGTTTGAATCTTGACGAACGGAAAGTTGTTGTGGGAATGAGCGGCGGTGTTGACAGCTCGGTCGCGGCTTACCTTTTAAAGCGACAGGGGTATGAAGTTATCGGCGTGATGCTGAAACTTTGGTCCGAAGCGCCGCTTCCGGGGCAACCCATGCGCGATAACGCATGTTGTTCGCTCGAGTCGGTTAACGATGCACGAGCTGTCGCTGCTGCCGTTGGCGTTCCGTTTTATCTTCTTGACGCGACGAATGAATTTTACGAGAAAGTTGTCATGCCGTTTGTTGAAGCTTATCTCATCGGTGATACGCCGAACCCATGTGCAAAGTGCAACCCTGAGGTTCGCTGGCGTTTTCTCCTGAACTACGCGGATTTAATTGGTGCGAAATATGTCGCGACCGGTCATTACGCGCGATTGAAGCAAGATGCAGATGGAAAGGTAACCTTGAGCCGCGGAAAAGACGCGAAAAAGGATCAATCGTATATCCTGAGCCGATTGCCGTCGGCAGCATTGGAACGAAGCCTGTTTCCTTTGGGTGAGATGACGAAAACAGAAGTCCGCGAGCTTGCGAAAAATGCAGCAATTCCTTCGTTTGAGAAACGCGAATCGCAGGATATTTGTTTTATTGCGGACGGGGATTACCGCGGGTTTTTAACTCGCTGCGCAGGGGACAGAATCCAGCCTGGGTCGTTCGTTGACTCGAACGGTAAAGTCGTCGGAAAGCATGACGGAATTCCGTTTTATACCATTGGTCAGCGGAAAGGCATACGGCTGAGCTCTCCTACGCCAAAATATGTTCTGAGGAAAAATGCAACTGACGGGACGATACTTGTCGGTGAGGGCGGCGAATCATCGGTATCGGCGATTCGGTTGACAGACGTAAACCGATTAAGGGCTGTTGATGATGAATCTATTTGGATCCAGACACGGTACAAATCGACGCCATGTCTGGGAACGGTTGAGAATGAGGCGGATGGATCGGTTATGGTGAGGTTTAATGAGCCTCAGCGGCAAATTGCATCGGGTCAAGTTTGTGTTTTGTATGGTAATTCAAGCGAAGTTATCCTTAGCGGCACAATTAATTTGATAAACTTATAGTATGAGTCAGCCGAGTATTTTGCTGAGTTTCCTGATAGCGGGTCTTATCTCGTCTATATGGTGTATTTTTTTTGCGGAAAAGAAAACACATGTGGCACTCTATTTACTCGGTGGGATTGGAGGTTTTTTCGGGGGTTTAGAGATTGGTAAACTGATTGGATTAAACCTGATTTATATCGGGGAAGTCAATATCGTTTTTGGAGGATTAGGGGCACTCGTCGTTTTCTTCGTTTTCCGCCTGGTCATCCAGTCAGCAAATTAGTTTATTTTGGAGTTGTTGTTATGAGTGAAACGCAAACTGGAACCGTTAAGTGGTTCAACACGTCAAAAGGCTTCGGCTTTATTTTGATGGAAGACGGGACGGAAATTTTCGTCCATTATCAGGATATTCAAACGGAAGGTTTCCGAAATTTAGCTGAAGGCCAGAAAGTCTCTTTCACCGTTCAGAATACCGGGAAAGGTCTCCGCGCAGCGGACGTGAAGCCCCTGTAAGCTTTGCCCTTTCGCGAGACACGGCTCCGAAACCAGATTTTGCTTGGACGGTGTTGAGTCGTGAGTCTCAGTTTAGTTTAGAAAAAAGGAGAGATGAGAGTCTCTCTTTTTTTTCTTGCGTTTTTCGATAAGCTTCTGTATGTGAGCGGCGCTATCTTGAAGTCTCAGGGTAGTGAGTTAGCGCACGGGTCACATACTGGAGCGCGCGTTCTCTTTTTGAGCGAGATGGGGTATCGAGCGGGGGAAGGATTCCCAGGTTCGCTTTTACCGGTTGGACATCATCGCTCGTATTTTCAACGATGGATCGGATCAGCGCGCCGATCATCGTTTCAGGGGAGCGTCGTATCATCGCCTCGCCGCGGACTTTTCGTGCTATGTTTTGCGCTGCAACGTTTCCAAAAGCGATATTTCCCATATATCCTTCGACGCCGGCTAATTGACCTGCGATAAAAACGTTGGGGTGTGCGATGAGCTGAAGATATGAGTTCAGCACGCCGTACGCCGCGATAAACGTATTCCGATGCATTTCGCCATAGCGGACAAATTCAGCGTTTCCCAAGCCGGGAATCATCCGGAAAACCCGTTTTTGTTCCGGATATTTCAGGTTCGTCTGGAAGCCGACGAGATTGTAAGCGTCCCCATAACGATTCTCACGGCGCAGCTGGAGACAGGCGTGCGGACGGCGTCCCGTTCGCGGGTCAATCAGCCCGACCGGGCGCAGCGGCCCAAACGCAAGACTATCCCGCCCGCGCCCAGCTAAAACTTCAACCGGTAAGCAGCCTTCAAAGAAGGGACCGCGTCCGATCTTGACGCCGCTTTGTATCGCTTCCTCGAATGATTTGAGCGGAATGCGCTCAGCGCTCAAAAGCGCGTCGATAAAGGACTCATATTCTGCTTTGGTGAATGGGCAGTTGATATAATCGCCGGCGCCGCTTTCATCCCGATCGTAACGCGATGCAGTAAAAGCGATCGCGCGATCGATGGAGTCTGTCGCGATGACCGGAGCGATAGCGTCGAAGAAGAAAAGGTTTTCTTTCCCGGTTAGCCGTGCTAACGATTCGCTCAGCACAGGACTTGCGACCGGTCCCGCAGCGACCAAAACCGGTCGGTCTACTGGTATTTCACGGACTTCTTCACGGATGATTTCGATATTCGGGTGAGCTTCGAGCGCGCTTCGAACTTTTTCAGAGAAGAGGTCGCGGTCCACGGCGAGCGCTGCACCGGCAGGCACGCGAGATTCTTCAGCGAAACGGAGGAGCGGCGAGTTTAGCCGGCGCAATTCTTCTTTTAATAGTCCGGATGCTCGATCGGGAAGATCGGAGCCAAACGAGTTGGAGCAGACGAGTTCTGCCGGTTCGCCAGTGCGATGTGCCTCAGTCATAACGTTTGGGCGCATTTCGTATAGCAAAATATGAGTACCAAGCTCAGAGAGAACAAGCGCAGCTTCAGAACCGGCTAAGCCCGCTCCAATCACGATAACGGATTCTGTCGAAGTTTTCTTTATCACGTTCGTATTTTATCGTTCTTTCTTTATCTTTTCGCGGTCGTATTACAGGACAAGGATCTGTTCATCGGGGTTAAAAGTATGGTAAGATTACCTTGTCGGCATAATTATTGCACCGAGATCGCACCTGCGACGAGGTTAGAGAAAGGCAGCGCGTCATGTTTCAAATTCAGGGACCTCAAACCGGAACTCGTACCGTAACTACGGCGCATATTGCGCAAACGATGACGTTCCTGAATATGTCCTCGGAAGAGGTCAAGGAGCGAGTTGAGTCTGAAGTTGCGATGAATCCTGCTCTCGAATACATTGACGATCGTCTCTGTCCTTATTGTCATCGTCCTTTAGGCGAAAGCGGTTATTGCCGACGCTGTATCAACGAGAAAAATCCGAATGATGAGAATATTTTCTTCGTAAGTCCGCGCTCAGAAATGGCGGTTGAATATTATCAGGGCGGTGGTTTCAATGGCGGCGCTGAATCGGAACCAGATCTGGATTCTGCACAACCGGAAGCGTTGGCGGAATATGTTCTACGCCAGATTGGCGCTGATCTTGAGGAAGATCAGAAACTGATCGCGGCGTATTTGTTGACGGGGCTTGATGAGGACGGCTTCCTGACAACGATGCCAGCTGAGATTGCGCAGTATTACCATATCCCGGTCAGCGACGTTTTGGATGTGATTGAAATTATTCAGCGTGCAGATCCGCTGGGCGTAGGGACGACTGAGCCTAAAGAAGCGATGCTGATTCAGTTGGCTCATTTAGCCAACGTGATGGATATACCTTATGGGACGGAGGAAGTCATCCGCGAGTCATATGACGACCTGATTCGGCGAAGATCGAGCGAGGTCATGGCGAGACACGGTTTGACGCAGCGTCAGCTGGAGAAAATCGAAAAGTTCCTCGGCGCGAACCTGAATCCCTATCCAGCTCGATCGGGATGGGGCGAACGCGGTTTCCAGAGCCAGTCCGACGTTGAGGTCTATCATTTCCCGGACGTCATTATTTCGTATCACAATGGTGAACCGGAAAATCAGTTAGTGGTTGAAATTGTCATGCCGATTAGCGGATACCTTCGTGTTTCACCTGCATTCAAAAAAGAGTTGAAGAATGCCTCCGAAGAGAAATTTGAGGAGTGGAAAAAAGAGCTGGATCGCGCTTCGCTTTTAGTTAAATCGCTCGACAATCGAAATAATACCATGGAGCAGCTTTTGCGCGCTATCGTCCGTTATCAGGAACCATTTATTCGGAACGGTGAATCGAAGCTTGTTCCGATTACGCGGGCTGAAATTGCGAAAGAGCTGGACGTTCATGAATCAACGATTAGCCGTGCGGTTTCGAATAAATCGGTCATGCTGCCGAACCGTAAAGTCGTCCCGCTATCGATATTTTTTGATCGAAGTCTAAACGTCCGTTCGGTCATCCGCGACTTGATCCGGGATGAAAAAACGCCGTTAACGGATGCACGGATCGTCGAAATTTTAGGAACGATGGGGATCGATATTGCGCGGCGGACGGTCGCAAAGTACCGGGCGATGGAGGGGATTCTTCCAGCACGGCTTCGAAAAGCGTCCCGGGGTAAGGAGCGATGAGCGAAAAACTAACGCTGGTTTCGGATGGCGCAGTCTGCGAGGGAACTGACGGAGTAAATCTCGTGCCTGGTGCTGCTGAAATTGCGACGGTTTTCCTGCGCTCTGTCGTGACGCCTGCGTTTCTTTGGAACGTGGCGAATGGGAAACTTATCACGCTTAATCCGTTAGCTGAGAAGCTCTTCAAACGATTTCAGGGTGATTCGGACTTTATTGGCGATAGTGTTCGGAATTGGACGAAGGTTCGAACCTACGCTTATCATACAATGTGGTTTGAATTCGGGGGCAGGGAAGAGCATCCGATCTTGATCCAAGTCCGCAACACGCTTGTCGATGAGAATCTTGATTTGATGATAACCGTTGCTGTCAATTCGCAATGGGCGGGAAGTTCCTCCGTAGATGCTTCGTTTGACAGCCTGGCTGGTTTGATCCGCTCGTCGTCGGTTGCTTTCCTTTCGCGGAAGGATTTTATTGAGCAATTTGAAACCCTGATCAATCGGGCAACGATCGCTTTGAACGTATCCTCGTTGAGTTTTTATCCGTCAGAACGGCTTCAATTGTTCGGTTTGTACGAAACAGCAGAAAAAATCGCGAAAGCGAACGCGGCTTTCCGCGTTTATGAACCGATTTTGAAAGATATGAGCCGATTAAAACCCGGCGTCATTGGTAAGTTACGGGATCTGTCTAATCAGACACCGGACTCCTATCGAGCTTATGCAGTATCGGATGGCGGGGATATAGCCGGCTGGTTCATTCTCGGTCTCTATGATAATCGTGAGTATTCGATGGAGCTGATGACAACGGTTTTCGACGTCTTTTCGACGTTTTTTCAATCCCTCGTCGATAAAATCGTCATGACCAAAACGCTCTATCAAAATGACTTGGAAAATCGCCTGAACGTTCGTATCGTTGATAACGTCAGTGAAGGCGTTCTCATTGTAAACCGCGATTTTCAAATTGTCTATCTTAATAAAATTGCGATTAAAATGTTTGGGTTCATGCCAAGTGAGTTATTCGGTCATCAACTCGAAGATCTTCTCGTGTCGAATGTCTCAATTCGTGAGACGGTCACGGCGTCAGAGGAAGGGGATCAATCCTTCGTCGAGACCCCGTCCGTTCAATATCTCCACCGGCGCAGCGGAGAGCGATTCCCTTGCCAGATCCGCTTTTCACGGGTTAGCCTGACGAACGATACCTGCTATACCGTTTTTGTCCTAAACGATGTAACCGAAGCGGAAGAAAGCCAACGCAAAACCGATCAGTTGACGCAACGAGCGATTTTGGGCGATTTCTCATCCATGATGGCGCATGAAATTCGGAATCCTATTAACAACATTAACACCTGGGTTCAATATATTAAATCACATTGCGAGAAGAACGATGCGATATATAACGCTGCTCAGCGAATCGACGACGACTGCCAACGGGTTTCCGAACTGATTAAGAATATTTTGAGCTTTTCAAAGCCATTGGCGCTGACGTTTGAGCCGACTGATTTTGTTGCGCTGATTGAAATAATCCTCGACCGTTGGAAACGCCAATTTGCAACGGAGCAGATTCAGTTGTTTTTCCGAGCGTCGGAGAACTTTCCGAAACTGATGCTGAATGTGCGTTCGATCGATCAAGTTTTAACGAACCTGATTCAAAACGCTGTCGATGCGATTGACCATGCCGGCGGGATCATTTCTTTGAACCTGTCGGTTCAACCGTCTAATATTCCGAATCAAAATGTTGCGGTTCTCACTGTATCGAATAGCGGTCCCGGTATTCCGGAAGAAGTTATCGATCGGATTTTTGAGCCATTTTTTACATCGAAAAAGAATGGGAATGGCTGGGGACTGGCGTTATCGAAACGCATTATTACCTCCCATAAAGGTACAATTCAGGTAAAATCATTATCCGAAGGTGTGGTTTTTGAGATTCAACTGCCGATTCCCGGCGAGGTAAAATAATGGATTATACACTTTTGATCGTTGACGATGAAGACAATTTCCGCGAAGGGTTGAAGGAAGTCTATAAGGACAGATTCCGTGTTCTTGACGCATCGAATTTAACCGAAGCCCGGAAAACTCTGAAGACCCAACCGGTCGATCTGATTTTACTGGACGTGAATATTAAATCTGAATTTGGACCTGACCTGCTAACGGATATTCGCCGAATGGAACCGAAACCGAAGGTCATCATTCTTACCGCGTTCGGCGATGTGGACACAGCGGTCAATGCGATGAAGAACGGTGCTGACGACTTTCTAAGTAAACCGGTCGATTTCGCGCTGCTCGATGCGACGTTAGCTCGTAATATCAAGGTTATCGATTTGGAAAAGGAATTATTCTACCAGCGATCGCAGTCGAAGCCCGCTGATTTTATAATCGGGAAAACAGAAGCGATTCGCCATGCCTATTATCTCGCAGAACGGGCGGCGACGGCTCAGGCGTCCATCCTGATCACGGGAGAAACCGGAACGGGAAAAGAAGTCATTACGCGCTTTATTCATAAGTCAGGTCCGCGAGCAAAAGGTCCGTTTTATCCGATTAATTGCTCTGCGATTCAGTCGACGATGCTTGAATCGGAGCTTTTTGGACACGAGGCGGGTTCGTTTACCGGTGCGGATAAGCTCCACAAGGGGCTATTCGAAACAGCGAACGGCGGGATTCTCTTCCTGGATGAGATTTCTTCGATGAGTCTGGATATGCAGGCGAAACTGCTTCGCGCACTTGAGGAAAAGAAAATCCGCAGGGTCGGTGGAAATCAAGAAATTGATGTCGATGTTCAGATTGTCGCTGCGACGAATCATGAGATTGAAGAGCTTATCACGAAAGGCGAGTTTCGGATGGATCTTTTTTACCGTCTGAACGTGATTCGAATTGAGCTTCCGCCGCTGCGTGAACGGATCGAAGACTTAAAAGAGCTTTTTGCGTTCTTTATCAAGAAGTACAGCTTGGAACAAGGAAAGAATATCCCATATATCGAACCGCAGATTTTGACGGCGATATCGAAATACAGCTGGCCTGGGAATATTCGGGAACTTAGGAACGCTTGTGAACGTGCGGTGATTTTCTGTATGGGCGATACGCTTCAACTCAGCAGTTTCCCCCGCGAAATCGTTGAATTAGCCGAATAGGAGAGATGCATGGATCAAACCGCTATTTTAGGGCTTATCATCAATGTATTAGCGATCGCAGGTTTGGTTTCACTCCTGTCCGGTATCGTGATTCTAATCCTGAACGTTTTTTCCCGCGAAACGATCTCGGTTCAAAAGAACGCCGCAAAGCTGGTCGAAAAAGGTTTGACGGACGAACTGAGCGGTGCGATGGGGAATGCAGGAATGTTGATTCGTGAGTTAAACGCGCTCATTGAGACGAAACGCGGAATTGGCATGGCGCTTTTGATCTCTGGCGCTGTTTTATTGTTTGTCAGTATCTATTTTTTAACGAAATAATAACATTCTCGATTATGGAAAACGGCGCGAAGCGATGCTAAACGATTCAAATACTTGTAAAATAACTCGTCCGCAATTCATCGAACTGACGAATGCCGGTTTTCGACTCGATAATTTCGAGGTCACAGAGCGTCTTGTGATTGCCTGGCTTCGTGAATATCCGAACGATTTATGGATGCGGTATCGACTGGCGATCGTCTTGTTCAAGGCGGGAAAAATTAATGATGCAATTCGTTTATCTGAGCTTATCGTTCGCTATGATCCGGAATTCGAGGAAGTATGGGGACTTCTCGCGGTCCTCTACCCGGAAGGATCCGAAGAACGGGCATCAGCGAAGCGACGCAAGAATCTCCTCAAGGACAATCATCCCGAGCCTCAAGGCAAGGGTACATCAATTCCTCGGCTAAATCTATTCCGTAAGAAAACGGTGTCGTCAACAGATCGATATCAAGAAGTCGATGATTTTGATATTTTCGCTACCCTGAAAATCGCGAAAGAAGGCGTTCAGGATGGCGATCGTGCGTCTTATCAGCGTCTAATGTCGATTTATATGCAGCGTTGGCCGCACGTCATCGCTTTTAAGCTATTGCACGGTCGATTTCTGAACGATGGCGGTTTTATCGCCGAGGGAATGAAAATAATCCATGCGACGATTGAATCGGACTTGTTAGGGATGGTTGCCACGCGCCTTTGGGGCCCGGACCATGCGTATCAGCATCTTTTTTACAAGTCGTCCGAACTAAGCGCGGATATTCGCTCGATCCCTGTCTCGGAGAAAATTGTGACAGCTGCGGGACTGACCGGATTGAGTTCAATTACGATCGACGGAGCTTCGGAACAGGAGTCTCCAGCTACGAGCGAAGGTTCGGAGGAGTCCCCGGATGTGCAGCCCGAAGTTTTAGATTTGAATCCAGAGCCAAACCTTGAACCAGAATCTGTAGAAGAAACGGTTTCGGACGCAAAGACGATCACAACTGTTTTGGATGAACGCCGCATGGCATTATCTCAAAAGAAAGTTCCGCTCTGCGAACGGATTAAGTCGCTGTTCAAAAAAGATGTTACTCCTGAGTCGGTGACCGACCTGCGCGAGTATGTTTATCGGTTGGATGTTACGAATTCTGACGAGCGATTCCCAATCTATGTGGTCATGTCGACCATCGGCGGTTTGACGGCGAAATACGGAAAAAACAACAAGGATTATATCGGCAGGGAGATGCAGGCGGTTGCGGATGCCGTCGACAATCGCGAGGGCTGGAACTCGATGGTTTTTTATCCGGACGAGTTTTTGACGAATGGACGCGCGTGCCAAGACCCAATTCTGATTAAGAAAGAATTGATCAAACTTGATCAAATCTTAGCGGAGAAGGGTTCGATGATTGGCGCTGTTCTCATTGTCGGCGGGGCTGACGTTGTTCCGTTTTTCTCACTTAAGAATCCAGCAATGGACGATGACCTTTCGATCCCGAGCGATGCTCCATACGCGACGTTTGACGAAAAGCGTATTTTTGATCAGCAGTGGCAGCTGGGGCGCGTTCCCGGCGATGATTCTTCTGATCCGGGGTATCTGTTAAGTCAGCTGCGCGCGATTCAAACGCATCATTTTCAGTTGGCTGAAAACGAGATCCGCGCACAACGCAAAAATCGAAAGACCGCAAAGAAAAGCTTTAGTCAGTTCACGAAATCGATTAAAGATGCTCGAACGTTTGGTCTTTCGGCGCAGATCTGGCAGCGACCTTCAGTCGCCGTCTATCGAAATATTGCGGGTGAGGCGAACCTGATGACGTCTCCCGCTGTGACCGCGGCGAACTTCCCTACTTCACAGTTGGATAATATTCAATACGCTTATTTTAACTTGCATGGAATGAAGGGAAAGCCGAACTGGTACGGTCAAAAGGACCCGCGTGATACATCGTCTGTTACGGTGTTGCCGATTGCGGTTCAAATGACGAATCTTGAAAAGATTCGGAAAGCGCCGGATATTGTTTTCGCTGAAAACTGCTATGGCGCGGAGATTGAACGCCGGAATGAGACGAACGCGATTTCGCTCCATATGCTGGGAAAGGGAACGCACGTGTTCATCGGATCGACGGTTATCGCTTATGGTGCGTTGACGCTTCCGCTGACCGCCGCGGATCTTCTCGCTCATTTATTCTGGCAGCATCTTCGCACGGGTATTTCTTCTGGCGAGGCATTCCGGCGCGCAAAAAAGAATTTCGCGGCGGAGACGGAAGCTAATTCGGGCGGGCTTGACGGCGAAATTCAAAAAACGCTCCTATCGTTCGTTTTTTATGGCGATCCATTGTATGCGGTTGACCCGAGCGCTCGTATTACTGACCGAATGCAACGAGCGAAGACTGCAAAGTCCTATGATCTTGTCCGTGAGCGGCTTGATAGTAAAGTTGCGTTTGACCAGGAATTAGCGAAACAAATTTTCAATAAAGTTAAGGATCGTTGCGAATTAATTGCCGGTGATGATTACACGAGCTGTACGATTCAGAAGCAAATCAAAAGCAGCAAAGGCTATGACGCAAATGTACTTGAAAGTGAAGCGAATTATGTCATCATCTATGTCAAAGAAATACGGCAGAATGATCTCAACGCCCGTGTCCTGACGCGCGTTACCGTTTCTCCCAAAGGCGAAATAAAAAAGGTCTCTTTTTCGCGCTAACCGATTCATATTCGAAAATTAGTTGTCATCAATTTTTCCGGACTTGGGGCTTCTGTTTGTTTATTAGATTAAACTAATTACAAGTTAGTAAAAATTGCATATTGAATGGGCTCTGGGAATAGGTGCTCGAATCAAAGTCATTATAGGAGAAAATTATGGAAAACGTTGAAAATAAAGTTGTTGTTTCGATGCCTCGCATCGGTGATTTAGCCCCGTCTTTTAAAGCTGTTACGACGCAAGGTGAAATCAATTTCCCTGCTGATTACAGCGGCAGCTGGGTTATTCTTTTTAGTCATCCAGCTGACTTTACGCCGGTCTGTTCTTCGGAGTTTATGACGTTTGCGACGCTCGAAGAAAAGTTCGCTGCGGTCAATACCCGTTTGGTTGGTTTGTCGGTTGACGGTTTGTATAGCCATATTGCCTGGCTGCGCACGATTTACGAAAAACTCGAATATCGCGGTATGAAAAACGTTCAGGTCAAGTTCCCGCTCATCGAAGATATTACGATGGAAGTTGCGAATTTGTACGGAATGATTCAGCCGGGCGAGTCCAGCACGAAAGCCGTGCGCGCTGTTTTTGTCATTGACCCGAAGGGCGTTATTCGCACGATCCTTTACTACCCGCTGAGCCTTGGACGGAACTTTGACGAACTTTATCGTGTTATTGTGGGTCTTCAGACTTCGGATAAGTTCGGAGTTGCGCTTCCTGCCGATTGGCAGCCGGGCGACGACGTTATCGTTCCGCCTCCGGGAAGCTGCGGCGCTGCCAAGGAACGCGTCGAAGCGCAGGGTATGCAGGTTTATGACTGGTTCTTTAGTCTCAAGAAACTTCCTCTGAGCGAAATTGAAAAAGAGCTGAAGAAAGCTTAAGCACTGAATATCTTTCCAAATTCGATATTCAACTTTATACCTCCATGTTATCCTGCCCAATATTGGGCAGGATTGTTTGATCTCGCATGCAGCATTATCTCAATCAAACCGAAGGGAATGATGTGTTAAAATAGACGGCATGAGTGAAAAGACAGTCGCAACGAATCGGAAAGCTCGGTTCGAATATTTTATTTTAGAAAGCTATGAGGCGGGGATCGCTCTCCAAGGTACGGAGATCAAATCTATCCGTGCGGGACAAGTCTCGATTGCGGAAGCTTACGTTCAGATAAAGAATGGACGGGAAGCGTGGCTTGTAAATTGCCATATTGCGCCTTACGATCCCGCGAGCCGATTTAACCATAACCCGCTGCGTGAACGGCGGTTGCTCCTGAATAAGAAAGAGATTCGCGATCTATGGAATCAGGTCCGGATAAAAGGTTTGACGATCGTTCCGCTTCGGGTTTACTTCACGCGCGGTTATGCCAAAATTGAAATTGGGGTCGCACGCGGTAAAAAAAATTACGACAAGCGGCAAGATATTGCAAAACGCGACAGTGAACGCGAAAGCGCACGCCGAGGAAATGAATGAAGATATGAACTTATCACGACGAGATTTTATGAAAATGACGTTGTCAGCGAGCGGGTTGCTTTTCGTTCCGAAGACAGCGACCGCTGTCTATGCCGCGGATCAGTTTGATAGTTTTCCAGATGCGGAATTTTTGGGACGCAACTGCCAGCAGGGCATCCTGAATTTTCGGGTGCGCCCAAGCGCGGACGCGGAAATTAATAAGGTTGTTTATGAGGATGCTCTTTTCCCGGTATACCGAGAAGTCGTTGGCGAAGATGTCGCCGGAACGTATACCTCGACATGGTTTGAAACGCCGTATGGTTATGCTTATGCGCCGGGTGTCCAGCTGGTCAAGATCGAGTTGAACGAGCCGGAAACGGAACTTCCTCCGTCGAGCGCCGGTCCCGGTTTTTGGGCGGAAATTACCGTTCCGTACGTGGGGATCATCTATGGCGCGGAGCCGATATCAGCCTGGTATCAGGAAATTCAGAAGCACAATCCGCGTTTATACTACGGTCAGATTTTCTGGGTTGATGAAATCAAACAGTCATCGGATGGAACGACGCTGTATCGAGCAAATGAGAAAATCGGTTCATTCGGCGACATTATTTACGCCGATGCACGCGCCTTTCGCCGCATTACGCCGGAGGAGGTTGCTCCGATTTCGCCCGATGTTGAGAATAAGCGTATTCTTGTCAACGTCAGTTATCAGACAATGACAGCGTATGAGAATGAGCAGGAAGTTTACTTCTGCCGCGTTTCAACCGGAACTTTATACACGAATGATGGCGTTGTGACGGATAACTATTCAACGCCTGTGGGAAAACATCACCCATGGCGTAAGTCAATTTCGCTCCACATGGCGGGGAGCTTAACCGGAAGCGGATGGGACACGCCAGGTGTCCCCTGGAATACGCTTTTCGCGACGGGCGGCGCAGCGGTTCATGGTGTGTTTTGGCATAATGCGTATGGAACGCCGCGTTCCCATGGCTGCGTCAATACGAGACCCGAAGATGCGAAATGGGTCTGGCGCTGGACGACGCCGCATGTTGAGTATGACCCGGGCGATCTGACTGTTTCCGGTCCGGTTGGAACGTTGATTGAAGTTGTTAACTGATTCCGGAGGCTTGTGTCAATTTTGTCCGGGGGTTCAGAGACGGGAAATCGTTCGCGGAGCATGACGCGACGGTTACCGTGGTTCATCCTCGCTGGCTTGATCTTGACTTTGGGCGGAGCGTTCCTGCCTCCTGTTCTTGCGAAGTTGGGGCATTATCAAGCCGCGCAAGTGGGTTACTGGATGTACCGTCCGCTCTGCCATGAAAAAGGATACCGTTCGGTCTTTCTATTTGGTGGTCAGCGCATTTATCCGCTCAGCTCTGTCGCGACGCCGCCGAATACACTGAACTATGAAATGGTCAGTGAAAACGGGAAGGCATCCTACCGCGCAGCGGGAGAATGGATCGGGAATGAAAGCGCGGGTTACAAAATCGCGCTATGTCAGCGAGATTTGGCGATCCTGGGCACAATGCTGATTTTTACGGCGATTTATCTGATGAGCCGTTCGCGCATCCAGCGGTTGCCGATTTGGGCATGGATCGTCTTTGGTTGTTTGCCGATGGCGATTGATGGCGGAAGTCAATATATTCCGCTGCGGTTTTCATTGGACGGTCCGTTTCGTGAATCCAGCTGGCAACTGCGTGTCCTGACTGGAGCTTTGTTTGGACTTTGCACCGCTTGGACCGCGATTCCGTATCTTAATACTAAGAGAGTGCCGAAATGACGATTACGATTCAAGAAAAAAACGGTTTGAAATATGTCCAGTTTGACCGCTTGAACGCGTTAGGCTTGGCGCATGGTTTTTTTTCGCGCCATGGGGGCGTCAGTCCGAAGCCATTTGATTCGCTGAATATGGCAACGACGGTTGGCGATACTGCTGAGAACGTTTTAGAAAACCTTCGGCGCATGTTTGCAATTTTTGATCTTGATTTGGCGACTCGCTATGATGGATGGCAGGTGCATTCGGGAACAGTGACGTGTGTCTCGAAGCCGCGCGCCCCTTATGCACGTGCGCTGCGGACGGACGCGCTCGTGACTGATTCGCCAGACGTGACGTTGGTCATGCGTTTTGGCGATTGCGTCCCCGTTATGGTCGTTGATCCGGTCAAACGCGTTATTGCAGCGTATCATGCTGGCTGGCCGGGAACGGTCAAAAAAATTGGGGAAAACGTTATCCGGACGATGACGGCGATCTATGGGTCTGCCCCTGAAGATTTGGTCGCAGCGATTGGTCCATCGATTGGACCTTGTCATTTTGAAGTGCAGGAGGATGTCGCGTCTCAGCTGCGAACCGCTTATGCGGATGAGGCTGACTTAATCGAGCGCCGGGACTCTGAGGGACGGATCTTTTTCGACTTATGGGAAGCGAATCGCATAACGCTCGAAAAATGCGGTGTTGGTACGGTGGATATAGCAAAAGTTTGTACGGTCTGTCATCGGGACGACTGGTTCTCTCATCGCGGCGACGCGGGAAAGACGGGACGTTTTGGAATTCTATTGTCGCTGAAAGGTCTGAAACATAGATGATGGAACTTGAGCGTGAATTATCTGAACGATTGGCGTCCATTCTTGAGGAAATTGAGGATTCCTGCACTCGGTGCGGTCGGTGCAAAGACGATGTCGTCCTCATGGCGGTCACGAAAACCAAACCCGCGGAAGTCATTCAGGTGTTAATGAATCTCGGCGTGCGCGTTTTCGGAGAAAATTACCCGGACGAAACGATCAAAAAGATCGACGTTTTCGCGAATGCAGCGGACGATGTCCAACTGTGCATGATCGGCACGCTCCAAAGCCGGAAGGCGAAAATTATCACAACGCATTTCGATGCGTTTCATTCGGTGGATTCGCTCAAAACGGCGGAACGAGTTGATCAGCTATTAAGTGTCGAGAACCGCATGATGGAGGCGTTGATTGAGATTAACGTCGGCGGGGAGTCATCTAAACATGGTTGGGATATATCGCAGACGGACGCGCTTTTTCATGATTTGGAGCGGATTTTGAGCTTAAAGCGGTTGAAATTCTCTGGGCTAATGACGCTTCCGCCATATACGGCGGACGGGGAGACGAATCGGGCTTACTTCGCAATGATGCGTGAGCTGTTGGAGAAAATAAACCGAACTTTTGGAACAGCGTGGCAGACACTTTCAATGGGAACGAGCGATGATTTTCCGGTCGCGATTGAAGAGGGGGCGACGATCGTCCGCATTGGTACAAAGTTAGTTGGCGCGCGTTCGTACCGAAATTGAATCTTGGAGGAATGATGAATCGAGCCTTTGAAAGCGCAGTAACCATTTTCGCAAATTTGATTTATTTAGGATTATTGGTTTACGTTTTGATGGGATATTTTGGACGAAAAGATCATCCGATTTATCAGAGGATCGGCGCTATCGTCGAACCCATATTGGAACGGATCCGCACGATTTTCCCGCCTAACAACGGTCTTGATTTTTCGCCGTTGGTTCTGTTCCTGCTGATTTGGTTTATGGAACGGCTCGTGTACCGCGTATTTTAAGGAGAATTTCGGATGAATTCTTTTTTTGGTGTTTTTCTCAATACGTTTGTCAACGTTATGGAAGCGGTGATGATCGTTTATGTTGTCCTGCCTTGGTTCCTGCCGCCGACGAATCGCTTTCGTGAATTTATCGACAGTATTATGTCTGTATTCTTAACGCCGTTGCGTCGAATCATTCCTCAATCCGGTCCATTCGATCTTTCCTTTATGGCGATGTGGTTTCTACTGATCCTGATTCAATCCATGGCTCGATCATTGTAACTGGGGATACCCAGTTCCAGAAGATGGGAACGCAATACGGGTCGAATTTTCTTGTTTGGATGAAAGAGAACGTTCACTTAGAAAGACAGCTCCGGCACTATCGGAGCTGTCTTTTTTCAATTCTGTGAATGATTACGCATTTCCCATCAGGTATGCGAGAACGGCTTTTTGCGCATGGAGACGATTATGCGCTTCGGGGAAGACGCGCGATCGCGGTCCATCCTGAACCTCATCCGTGATTTCCTGCCCGCGGTGAGACGGGAGACAGTGCATAACGATAACGTCCGGGGCTGCGGCGTCGACGAGCGCCTGATTGACCTGATAATCCTTGAAGATTTTTTCGCGTTCGGCTTTCTCCGCTTCCTGCCCCATTGAGACCCACGTATCGGTGTAGATAACGTTCGCGTTTTTCACTGCGGCAAACGGATCGCTTTCAAAGCGCAGCGTTGATCCGGACTCTTTGGCGAAACCTTGAGCTGTTGCAATTGCATCCTTCGGCATATCAAAGTCAGCGGGGTTCGCGATCGAGAAGTTTGCGCCCATCTTGACCGCAAGGTCCATCAGTGAGACGGCGACGTTATTCCCGTCTCCGATATAAGCGATGTTGATGCCTTTAAGCGTGCCGAATTCTTCAAGAATCGTCAGCCCATCTGCCATCGCCTGGCAGGGATGATTAAAGTCGGAAAGCCCGTTGACGACCGGAATTTTCGCATATTCTGCAAGTTCGACAAGGTGAGCGTGATTGAAAACACGCGCCATGATTCCGTCAACGTAACCGGCGAGCACCTGTGCAACGTCCTTAATCGCTTCCCGTTTCCCGAGTCCGATTTCATCCGGAGACAGGTAGAACGCGTACCCGCCGAGCTGATGCATCCCGATTTCAAAGGAAACGCGCGTGCGGAGGGACGGCTTCTGGAAAATCATCGCCAAAGTTTTCCCCTGTAAAATAGGAGTAGGGATACCGGCTTTGAGCTTTTTCTTAATATCAATCGCCAGCTCGAACAGGTGGTTCAGTTCGTCGGTCGAATAATCAGTGATGGACAGGAAATTGGTATGCTTCATGAGAGTTCCTTTCGTCAACATGACCTAAGATTTTGTTTTTTAAGAAAATGGAAAATAATGTCGCAGACGTCCAAGCTGGAACGAGGATGCCCGTTCTTTCTGGCGTTTGCGCCCATTTCTTTGAGAAGTGCGCCATCGTTCATCATGGTATGGAAAAAGGCTTCCGAAAGTTCCTGAGGCGATTTGGTCAAAATACCGCAACGGTTGTTGACAACCAGTTTTGCGTTTCCTTCCTCCTGACCCGGAAGAACGTCGATTAAGAGCATCGGTAATCCGGCAGCGAGACATTCGCTCGTAATCAGCCCGCCAGATTTCGTGATCGCGATATCCGACGCCATCAGCATTTGCGGCATGTCTTTTGTGAAATTATAAATATGTACGGGGTG
This sequence comes from Flexilinea sp., assembly GCA_034430135.1. Taxonomy (GTDB): domain Bacteria; phylum Chloroflexota; class Anaerolineae; order Anaerolineales; family Anaerolineaceae; genus Flexilinea. Next base: position 23,425 of record DAOUFB010000134.1, read on the forward strand.
GTGCCATTCGTAATTTTTCATTTCGCGGTAGAGTTTATCGTCTCCGCCGGCAACGAGGATGAGTTGGAAATTAAACCCGGCATGATTGATCGCGTTTAGATTATCCATCAGCTTTGAAACGCGTTTAGATCCCACGGCGATAACCGTCGTCAAATTTGGATCCCATCCCAAAGCTTCGCGTATTTCGGCTTTCGTCCGTGTTTCGGTTGCGAAAACTGGTTTTACTGGAATGCCTGTGATGTAAACGCGGTTCGGCTGAATCCCTCCGGTAATCGCCATCCTGCGCGTTTCTTCATTTGCGACGGTATAGACATCGGGCATCTTGCTCAACCAAAGCTGATGAATTTCGACAAAATCGGTCAAAACGGTAATGTAGGGTGTATGTGGAAGACGCCGAACTGAAAATCGCGAAAAGAAACCAGGATCTTCCTTTTCGATTTCGACTTTTTCGTTTGTTACGTTCTGACCTTCGAAAGATTCTTCATTGATATATGCCCAAGTTTGAGCTGATGCTTGATAAAGAGGAAAGACTGAGACGATAACGTCCGGCTGATGTGTCTTCATCATCTCGTCATAAGCATTATACAGCGCTGCGGAAAGCCCGATACGCCCCAAATTTGCGGGAATTGTATGGTCAGATTGTGAATAGCCAAATTCGTAGACTCGCGGCACGGCTTTAATGACCCGATCGTATTCAGTCTGGATCCGTTTAAGCACCCCCGGAGCGCCAGGAGCTTCAAGGAGATTAACAATTTCGACCTTAACCGGCAAGTTTTCAACAACCTGCATGATTCCGTCGTAAATGGCGTTTGCAGCGCTGCGATGGCCAAAGCCAACATCGGCTGTCAAAATGACAATTTTTTTCATTCCATTCTCCGTTTCGTCTATAGGCTCCTCCGCATGAACATGACTTCACGCGGTCTCCCTAATTTTACCGCGATTCAATCCGGATTGAAGTCCATATTTTGCGTCCGTCCGCGTTGCATGTTTATCATAGATTTTTTTTGCCCATAACCGGCAGGTTTTAGAAAAAAAGTATAATAGAACGGTTATGAAAACAGAAGGAACCACGCAGTACATACAGAATAAAACCGTTCAGGCAATTTCGTCCTCATTTACAAAAGGGGCGTTGATTGTCATTGCCGCCTATATCGGCGTTCAGATGATTTCGGATATTGCCTCACTTCAGGTTGTTACATTTTTAGGGTTGGCGCTTGACGCTGGAACGTTTATTTACCCGATTTCGTTCACGCTCCGCGACGTTGCGCATCGAATTCTCGGAAAGAAATTAGTACGTTGGGTTGTAATCGCTGCTGCTGCGATTAACATCTTCATGGCGGCTTATTTCTACCTTGTTTCGCTTCTTCCGATCAATGAAGCTGGCGGCGGAACAGCTGCATGGGCAGCGATTCTAACGCCGGTTTGGCGGATTACGCTCGCATCCGTAGTCGCAGAGCTAGTTTCCGAACTGGTTGATACCGAGATTTATGACTTGTTTGTAAAACGGTTTGGCTCAAGACATAAATGGGCGCGTGTCCTGACCTCGAATTCTGTTTCGATTCCGGTAGATTCAATCTTGTTCGCGTTTGGCGCGTTTTTTGGGTTGATTCCGAACGAAGCCGTTTGGCAGATTTTTATCGGGAATGTCCTGATTAAATTTGTTGTCACGCTGTTTAGCATCCCATTGATTTACGTTGGGAAAACTGAAACGGTTGAAGTGTAATTTTAGAAGAAAGAAATTTTATGGCTCTTAAACAACGAACAGATTTACGCAATATTGCGATTATTGCTCACGTCGATCATGGAAAAACGACGTTGGTTGACGCAATGCTGAAACAGGCAAAAGTTTTCCGCGAGAATCAGCAGGTCGATGACCGCGTCATGGATTCGAACGCGCTCGAACGCGAGCGAGGAATTACGATTTTAGCGAAGAATACCGCGATTACAATTCCAGATTCAAAAACTGGCGAGATGGTCAAAATTAATATCGTCGATACCCCTGGTCACGCGGATTTCGGCGGTGAGGTTGAGCGCGTCATGAACATGGTCGACGGCGCAATTCTTTTAGTTGATGCTGCGGAAGGACCCATGGCGCAGACTCGCTTCGTCCTTAAGAAAGCGCTGAAGCGTGGGCTAAAAGTCATTGTGGTTATCAACAAGATGAACCGAAAAGACGCTGATCCGGAGCGGACGCTGAATCGGACGTTTGACCTGTTTATTGACCTTGGCGCGACTGAGGAGCAGGCTGAGTTTCCAGTCATTTACGCGAACGGGATCGAGGGGCGCGCAGGATTGACGTATGAGTTATCTGACAATCTGCAACCGCTTTTCGACGTGATTCTGGAGAAAATTGATCCGCCAACCGTTGACGTCAATGCACCGTTCCAGATGATGGTAACCAACATTTTCTACGATGAATACCGTGGATTGAGCGCGCTCGGGAAAATAAACCGCGGGCGGGCAGTCTCCGGAATGAGCTTAGCGCGTATTAAGTTTGATGGCTCTACGGTGAGCGAGCGAATCCGTTATCTGATGACCTATAATGGCTTGCAGCGTATGGATATTGAAAGCGCTGATGCAGGGGAAATCGTCGCGATCATGGGTCTTGAAGAGATCGCGATTGGTGAAACGCTGACGGACCCGGCGGCTCCGGAATCGCTTCCGATTATTCGTGTCGAGGAGCCGACTGTAAAGATGACTTTCGCGATTAATTCTTCTCCGCTTGGCGGACGTGAAGGAAAATTCAGCACGTCCCGCAACTTACGTGAACGTCTCTATAACGAATTGCGCAACAATGTTGCCTTACGTGTTGAAGATACCGACAGTTCGGATGCGTTTATCGTCGCGGGGCGCGGAGAGTTGCATTTGGCAATTTTGATTGAAACGATGCGGCGCGAGGGGTACGAATTCCAGATTTCGCGACCGGAGGTTATTCTTGAGACTGACGAAAATGGTGAAATGCTCGAACCGTTCGAAGAAGTCTATATTGAAACGAGTCCGGAATCGGTCGGGACGATCGTTGAAATGCTGGGCGTGCGCCGTGGACGCATGCAGGATATGTCGGATAATCCGGATGGCTCAACGCACCTGACCTATATTATTCCCACACGTGGTTTATTAGGTTTTCGGTATCAGTTCTTGACCGCGACGCATGGCATGGGCATCCTCAATACTTCATTCCTCGAATATGCCCCGTACGCCGGTCCTATCGCTTCCCGCTCGACGCAATCGATCGTTGCCTGGGAAGACGGAATTACAACGACATACGGGCTTAAGAACGCAGAAGAACGCGGCGTCCTGTTCGTTGGTCCCGGCGTTGAAGTATACGAGGGGATGGTGATTGGTGAATCGATGCGCGTGACAGATTTAACGGTCAACGTATGCAAGAAAAAGCACCTGACCAACATGCGTCAGTCTAACAAGGATATCGAAGTGCGGCTGAATGCTGTTCGTCAGATGAGCATAGATGAAGCGATTGAATATCTGGCGGATGATGAACTTTTGGAAGTGACACCGAAGAATTTCCGGATTCGGAAGAAGATTCTCGATACGGAAGAACGCGGAAAATCGCAACGACGTGAACGGGAACGCTTGGAAGGCGGAAATTAGGGGTTATAGCTTTCCTGCGGGACTGCTTTCTCAAGGATTGCACGGGCTGCGAGGGCTGCGCTTGACCATGCCCAGTGGAGGTTGTAACCCCCGCATTTGCCAATGCAGTCGAGGACTTCTCCGGCGAAATAAAGTCCGGGAATGTGATTCGATTCCATTGTTTGGGGATTGATCTGGTCCAAACCGACACCGCCAAAACCAGCCTGTGCATCCCGAAATGACTTTGTGCTGACGATGGGTAAACGGAGACCGTTAGTGAGTTTCAATGCTTGTTTGAACTGCTGCGGAGAAATTGAACCTATCAGCGAATCAGGAGAGAGTTTCATCCGCTGAAGCAGGAAAAACGTCAGCTTTTCCGGAAAGAGCGCGTTCCAAAGACAACGAACCGGTAAGTCGCGCAAGGTCTGTGCGTGAAATAGAGCCCAGACCGTTTCTGCGCGACTTTCTGTTAAAAAGTCAATGGAGAGTTCAACGTTTTCCCCTTGCGAGCTTGGTGCGTGTATTAGATGGCTTAGGTTCATTGCGGCGGGACCGTTGACGCCGAAATCAGTGAAGATTAAATTTCCAACTTCTTCCGCAGCTTCTGTTCCATCGATATATAGCCGAGCGCAAACATCCAGCCTTAATCCGGATAAGGCTTTTATCGGCTTGCTGCTAATCAATCCTGTCAAGGCAGGTTTAAAAGGTATTACTTCAATCCCCATTTTCCGCAGTTCTGAAAGAATTGCGTCATCCGCGCCGACTTGCGGGCTGGCGCACGAACCGCTCGCAACGAGCAGCGCGTCCGCCTTATCAAAACGTTCCCTATCGTCGGATTGAAGGGTAAATTTTCGGTCCGAACCGTAAAAAATGCGGGTGATTTTCACGCCCGAATGGACGATTGCGCCGTGTGCCTGAACATGCTGCGCGAGCGTGTGTGCGACGTTTGCGGCTGCGTTTGAGATTGGGTACACCCAGCCATCATCGGTCGCCAGCGTTGGAATTCCCAGTTGCTCAAAAAATTCGCATAGGGATTTAGGATCGAAAAGCTGAAATGTGTGCCGAACGTTGGCGCAGGTACTTGAGCGATACGCCGCATCGAATTGATTCAGATTCGTGAGGTTCCCACGCCCAGAACCCGTTATCGCCAGTTTTCGCCCCGGATACGGATTCAGGTCGAAAAGATGCAGTTCGATCGATGTTTTTTTTAAGATTTCGAGGGCAGAAAACAACCCTGCGGCTCCTGCGCCTAAAATTGATACGTTCATGCTATTGCCTTGGTAAAAAAGTTCGATTACAATGTAACTTGTCAGTTAATTGTAAAACAGATGACACTGATTAAAAATGACATTCGTAGTTAAAATGATTTGCCGCAGCGAAATAAATGGCAATCGGGAGCGAGTTGTAGGTCATGGAAAAATTACGAGTACTTCTGGTAGACGATCATGAAGTGGTTCGGTTGGGGATTCGAGCTCTATTGAATCAAAGCGAAAATTTTGAAGTCGTTGGCGAGGCGAGTAACGCAAGAGAGTCGATCGAGCTGACGGCTGAAATTCAACCCGATATCGTCTTGATGGATATCCGGTTGCCCGGTATGTCAGGAATTGAGGCTTGTGAGGAGATAACCCAGTCAAACCGCGATGTGAAAGTCGTGATGCTTACGTCGTACGCAGAAGACGAAATGCTGTTTGCGGCGATTCGCGCAGGCGCTTCCGGATACTTACTGAAACAGATTAGCAGTGAGGATCTGATTCGTTCGTTAAATTCGGTCGCACGGGGTGATGCTGCGCTTCTTGACCCGATGGTTACCCAGCGTGTTTTCCAAGAAGTGCGCCGCGCGGTTAAAGAAGAGGAAGCCTCGGCTTTCGCCGTCTTATCCCAACAGGAAAAACACGTCCTCATTCTGGTTTCGGAAGGAAAGACGAATCGGGAAATTGCGAAGTCGTTGTTCCTGGGTGAAGGAACGGTTCGAAATTACGTCAGCTCGATTTTATCGAAACTGGGAACGAGTAACCGAGCCGAAGCGGCAGCCTATGCGGTTGAACATAACTTAAAGGACTATGTATAAAAAAATACAGGGGGGTTCCGAAGAGCAGACAACGGAAATCCCCTGTTTTTTTATTGAGCGACGTAAGCCAGCCCGAATGCGTTTGGTCCGGCGTGGCAGGAAACGACGCTCCCGAGATCCGAAAGAATTATCTCTCCGAATTCGTAATAAGATGCGACGATATCCCGAAGACGCTTTAAAAATTCTTTATCAAACAGCGTGTTGGGCAGGATAATCCGCGTTAGATCAAGGTTTTTGACGTTGCGGAGATTATCTTCGATATAGGTTAGAACAATTTTTTCAAACTTGCCGCGGTATTTTTTACCGATCGCAGCAACACCGCCGCTGAATATAATTTCCGGTTTGACTTTGAGAAGCTCGATCCCGAGCGCGACCGTTGCGGAAACTCGACCGCCTTTGCGTGCATATTCAACTGTGTCTAAAACACAGTTGAACTGGATTCGATTAACGTAATCCGTCAGATCCTCAATAATTTCCTCGACGGACTTACCTTGCTCCCGAAGGTCAGCCGCACGGTAAATTGCTAATGCCTGCCCGGCGCAAATTTGGTGCGAGTTGAAAACATGGACGAACGGAAATGCTTCTGCCGCGGATATCGCGTTGGCGCAGCAAGCTGAGAATGTATTTGCCGCGCTTATATGAAGGATGTCGACGTTCTGATCCTGATAAGACCGGAAGAGATTCTCGAAATCATGAACCGCGACTGCAGCCGTGGTCGCTTTGGTGTTGCGATCTCGGGTCAGTTCAAAAAGTTTGTTAGCGTCGATTTCCGTATAGTCCAGATAGGAATTTTCGCCAATCGTGATATGTAGAGGAAGCGTCTGAACGCCTAATCTCTCCAACTCTGATTTTGGAATGTCACAGACAGATTCAGCTGTAATAATGATTTTTCTTTCCATGTTCCGTAATTTCTCCTTGCATATGATCGAAATTCAATCGTTGCACTCTTCGTCTCGGAGATTGCAACCGCTAATGTTTTGTATGATGTCTCATTGTACTCGAACTTTATCTAAAACAGCGGACGCGCATTTCTAATTTACGAAAGATGAGAAAACTTAAGAGCGCGAGGATTACTGCTGTGATGCCAACGATGATGAAAGCATCAATCCATAACTGCTTTGGATAGAGGCGAATTAAAGCGTCGTCGATATAAAAGAACCAGCTTCCTTCTGCAAAAAAAAGCTGATGAAAACGGTAAAAAAGGGTATCGAACGCAGTTAGCGCCAACAGTACGACTACACAATACGTGATGAGCGCAGCAATCGCGCCGTTCTTTAGCGCGCAAATTAGCTGATGCAATTCCTTGGGCTTTCGCAGAACCAGCGCAAGAGCAAAAAATACCAACGCGATTGCCGCGACGAAGCTCCAACGCGCGGTTTGAAAGACTGCGCGGACGTCAGCCATATGCGTGATTTCGCTTTCGTTGAATAATTGGGCGTCGTTTCCCGTATGAAGATCCGCCAGAGAAGTTTCAGGCAGGATCGTTACGTATTGGAGCGCTTTTACTCCATATTCAAGTCGTTCTTCACCTGTAAATCCATATTCGTCTTGCGGAAAACCTGGACGTGTATATTCGAAGAGCAAGAACCATGGATTAAAGACAGAAAGAATAACGCACATCAAAAAGACAAAGGGCAAGACGGCTATAATTAAACCGTTCACCGCGGGGAGGATCCTCTTCATTTAATTATTGTATCCTGATCCGTTGGGTTTTGTTGGTTCAGCTGAATTTCCAGTTGCACTGGGACTTCGGAGAGAGGATATCAAGTCATGGAAGTCGTTACGATCGCGGAGATGCGCGATATTGAAAAGGAAGGTTTTGCGGCTGGAACGAGCTACGAGACGATGGTTGAGATGGTCGGGCGGGATATCGCGGAGCTAATTCTCGACTGTATCGGCGAAAAGAATTTCACGGTGACTGGGCTTATCGGCAAAGGAAACAATGGTGCAGATACGATCGTAGCTTTGCGCCATATTGCAAGGTCCGGGCTTCCAGTTAATGTTATTTTTACGGCGGACCGTGGCGGAGACGCTTATGAGGAAGAGGCGACGCAAATTGCGAAAAAAGTTTTTCGTTATGACCGCGACGGGCTTTCCTCTGAAATTAAGGAGCTTTTACAGGCATCGCAGATTATCTTAGATGGCATTTATGGGATTGGCTTCCATCCCCCGCTGCCTGATTCTCTCCGTCCATTGCTGCAAACGATAAATCAATCAAAGCCAAAATTGAACGTTGTCTCGGTTGACTGTGCTTCCGGAATCGATTGCGATTCGGGGTACGCTGATCTCGATGCAATTCAGGCAGATACAACGATCTCGGTCCATCGTATTAAAGCGGGGCAGCTCATCGGTGATGCCGCCGTAAAATCGGGACAGATTTGCCCGATCCGTATGAAATTAGCTCCAAATTTGCCTGTGTATTCACGCATCAGTCGCCAAATGATAACCATTGATCTTATTCATTCACTTCTGCCCGAGCGCCCAAATATTTCGAATAAGGGGTCTTTCGGAACCGTTCGAATATTCGGCGGTTGTGAAAATTATTTAGGCGCGCCGCTTCTTTCGGCTAAGGCATCCTATGCAGTTGGCGCCGGTCTGGTTGAGATCAATTCCACGGAGACGGTTCGGAATACGATGGCTTCATCTTTAATGGAAGCGATATGGAACGTTTTCCCGTCAGATCTGAATGTTCAGAGCTGGGTAGCCAATCGCCTTCCGGATAAAGCACGGAGCTCATGGCTGATTGGTCCGGGAATGAGCGCTACGGCTGCAAAGTTGTTTCATGGAGCGGTAACGGATTTGACCGCGCATGGCGCAGTTTTTCCACCGCTGGTTTTGGACGCGACGATTTTGAACTGTCTTTCGAACGATTCAAGGCAACTTCCGACCGGAACCATTCTAACGCCCCATCCCGGCGAAATGGCTCGGATGATAGACGTGAGTGTATCCGACGTCCAGTCTTCGCGGATTGAAGTCGCGGAGGCGTTCTCTCGTCAGACTGGCGCCGTTGTCGTTCTGAAAGGCGCGTATACGGTTATTTCAGTGCCGACGGGCCAAACATGGGTTTCCCCATTTGCAAATTCAGCATTGGCGAAAGCAGGCAGCGGGGACGTCTTAGCGGGAACGATCGCAGGTTTCGCCGCACAGCTTCAGGATCCGGTCGCTGCATCCATTTTAGGCGTTTGGTTTCATGGCGAAGCTGCGGAGAAATACCGCTCGACGCAACATGATACCCGAGCGTTGAATCCGAGCACGATTCCGGATGATTATGCTAACGTTTTCGCAGAACTTAGCCCTGATCAACACTCGTTTAAACGCATGCGGTGAGAACGATTCGTTTTTCATGTAAAATTTGAATGGAAAAGATCAAATAAAACGGAGACGTGAATATGCAAAAGAAAACTCCTGCGCCTGTTGAAGTGATTTGTGGACCGATGTTTTGCGGAAAGACGGAAGAACTTATTCGACGGCTTCGCCGTGCGGTCATTGCAAAAAATAAGGTTCAGGTTTTCAAGCCGATTATTGATGACCGTTATGTAATTGAGCGGGTCCACTCCCATGGTGGGATTGAAATCGATGCGCTGCCGCTCGTCCATATCAGCGAGCTTTGGAATCACCTGGATCCGCGGACGACGGTCGTTGGAATTGATGAAGCACAGTTTTTCGATGATTCGATCATCGAAATTGTCGACAAACTATCGGGTGATGGAATTCGCGTTATCCTGACCGGACTTGATATGGATTTCCGCGGTGTGCCTTTCTCGGTTATGCCGACGCTCATGGCAATGGCGGAGCGGGTTGATAAATTAACTGCGATTTGCATGGTTTGCGGGCGTCCAGCGACACGAACGCAGCGAATCGTTAATGGAGAGCCGGCTGATGCGGATGACCCTATTGTGATCGTTGGTGCGGACGAAATGTACGAGGCCCGCTGTCGGGAACACCATGATGTTCCGCGACGAAATAAGGCATAAATTATAAAATAACACGTTGATTCGCGATAAGAAAGGGTTTCTGAAAATGTACGATTATAAAGAAGTCTTAGCTGAAGTTCTAATTGACGAAGAAACGTTGCGGAAACGTGTAAAAGAACTGGGCGCGGAAATATCCCGCGACTACGCCGGTGAAGAAATCATGTTCGTGTGTATTTTGCGTGGAGGTGTGGTTTTCCTGATTGATTTGATGCGCGAGGTGACCGTTCCAAATACTATTGAATTTATGGCGGTATCGTCCTATGGCGTTGGCGTCCGTGAGTCGAGCGGGTGTGTTCGTATCACGTATGACTTGAATGCATCAATTGAAGGTAAGAATGTTATTATTGTAGAAGACATTATTGATAGCGGGCGAACGCTAAATGCGGTTATTAATGTCTTATCGACCCGCAAGCCGAAAAGTCTGTGCATTTGTACTATATTGGATAAGCCGGATCGGCGTGAAGCGGAAGTTCCGGTTCGCTACTGCGGTTTCCATATTCCGGATAAATTTGTTTATGGGTATGGTCTTGATTTAGATGATTTTTACAGGAATTTACCTTTTATCGGCGTCGTTGACCTTGAGAAGCTTGAGAAAGTAAAAGGAAGGGAATTATGAGCGAGAGAAGCCGCGGATACTATGACTATCTGAACCGAATCGCAGCAGCCGTCCCAAGCAGTGTCAAGCTTTATCTGGTTGGCGGGGCGGTACGCGACATGATTCTGGGTAAACCTTTGCATGATTACGACTTTATCCTAGAGGGTCTCGTTCGGCAAATTGCAAAGCGAATCGCGGACGAGTTTGACGGAAAGTACTACGTCATGGATGAGGAACGTGATATCGTGCGCGTGATTATCCGCGATCATGATCATTTTATCCATTTTGATTTTGCCAAAATTGTCGGGGATATCTTCGAAGATGATCTCCGGAATCGTGACTTCACGATTAACGCGATTGGGGTTGAGTTCCGTGAAAAGCAGGCTTTCCTTGACCCATTGGGCGGAATATCCGATTTGAAAGAAAAGCGCTTGCGAATGTGTCTCCCCAGCAGCCTGCGCAGTGATCCGATCCGGGCTTTACGCGGGATTCGTTTTTCGCTTGAGTATGGCTTGAAGATGGACGATGAGCTCATCCGCGAAATGGAGAAAATTCCTGCCTATCTTCCAAATAGTTCGATGGAGCGGTATCGTGATGAACTGTTTAAAATCCTGAGTTTGGGACGAGGTTCATCCGTTGTCCAGCTTATGGAACGGTTCGCTATTTTGGATTTTCTTTTCCCGAACGATTCGATGATTCCGATTGATTTGCTGATGGGACGGATGAGAACGCTGGAACATCTCTTATCGATTCTGACGACGGATTTCAAGGATAATGAATCGTCCAATCTGGTCTCTGGTTTTTCGGTTTTAAAACTGGGTGAGTTCCGAAATTCGCTTCGAAAGTATTTCGACGTCGAAAAGAACTCGCTCCGCCCGCGCCGTTCTGTTTTACGTTTTGCTGTGATGGCTGGTTTATATAAAGTTGATCCAAAATCAGAGCCCATTGAGCGGATTCTCAGTTTCAGGGGACAGCGGCTCGTTCTGAGCAGCGATGAAGTTCGGAACATCAAAAATGTTTTTCCTGCTTGCGAGGCGATTCGGAAAATCATCGATTCGCCCTCTTCGGTCGATGCGCTGGCGGTTTACCGCTATTTCAAGCAGTTCCCTGAAGTTGGCGTGGAGGGAATTTTCCTTTTCCTGACGCAGCGATTCGATTCAACTACGGAAAAAAGCGATCCGGATGCATGGTTCCGTGCTGTTGACCGTGTGGTGCCGTTTTTGGACGCGAAGTTTAATCGTGAAGCTCAGGCACTGAATCCGAAACCGTTCCTGACTGGCAAGGAGATTATCGAGACGCTGGCTTTAGGCGAAGGTCCGGACGTTGGACGATTCAAAGAACTCGTCATTGAAGGTCAGGTTACTGGCGCAATCAAAACGCGTGATGAGGCGCTGTCGTTTCTCCTGGAATTGCGTCCATCATGACATTTCATCGCCTGTCGAATCTAATTTTCTATCCTGCTGGATAAATTCTGTTTATAATGAGCGTCTCTTACCGATAGAGACGCTCATACATTTTGGCATTTTCGTAGACTTGCCGCAGGTAACGCCTTGTTTCTTCGAATCGGATGACCTCAAGAAAGAGATCTGGATCGCCGTTATCCAGCTCGACCCAATTCGCCGTATTGCCGGCGCCGGCGTTGTAGGCTGCGAGCATGTGGAACAGATTCCCCTTGAAGTAGGATAGCTGCGTGGATAGATATCGCCCAGCGAACCGAATCGAAACGTTCGCTCGCAGCAGATCGGATTGCGTATAGGAATCCGGCCAAGAAAGCCGATCTGCCATTTCTGCACCGGTCATGGGCATAAATTGCATAAGTCCCTGAGCGCCTGCGCCTGAGGATATCCATGGATCGTACATGGATTCTTGACGCATCATTCCGTAGAGGATAAAGGGGTGGATATTGTATTCTTTCCATGCTGATGTGACATCCTCGCTATACCATGCGCCGAAACGAATGCGATTGAAATAGTTTGGTGCTGTGAGCGTCCGTGCGTCTTCTAAGAGTCCGGCTGAGGTCAGGATTGAACGGGCGATAAATACAGCCGGTCGGTAGATCTCTTTTTGAACGAGCGTATGTAGGAGCTGGTAGGATGCGATTGTATTCGTTTCGAATTGATCCCGAACTGCGTCGTAGGCGGTCAGTGCATCCTGATAGCGTCCCAACTGATAGAGTTCTTCTGCTCTTCGGAAGTCGAGGTTATCTTGGAGGAGGGTCGGATGATCGAAGTCGAAAGAATCATCAATTGCGAACGTTATCCGCATCCACTGATCCGCGATCCGTTTCTGATTCGCCAGATCACTGCTGTTGAAGTTAGGCGCGGTTGGCGGAAAATTGAGCGGGTCAACGCCGTTTAATTTATCGAGCGCGCGTTCTGTGTAATAGTCCGTGGGCGAATTTGCTGCTGCCTCTCGGAAATACCGCTCAGCCATGGCAGTGTCGCCTTTTTTCTCATACGTTTTCCCAATCCAGAAGTTGGCTCGGGCGGTTTCAGCGGTCGATGTTGCGACGAGAAGCAAGCGGTTAAAGGTCGAGGTCGCGGCGTCGAACGAACCTGCGCGGTAACGCATAATTCCGGCGAGAAAGAGCGCTTCGGCGCTTTTTTCGTAGCCCGGGTACTCGTCGATGAGCCTCTCCCATGCTTCCGCCGCCGGCGTAAGGCGTCGCGCGATTTCTAAAACTCGCCCTGCCTGGAAAAGCATTTCCGGAGCGGGCGCCTGATCCGGATGATTTCGAACATAGTCGAGTAATATTTCTGCGCCGGTCTGATAATTTCGCTGGTAATTCCAATAGACGTAGGCTTTTTCTTCCCATGCCGACGCATAGAACGGGTCGTCTGGAAATTGATCCATCAGTTTATCAAACGTATCAACTGCTTCCTGATAGTTCCCGACATACATTTGAGAAACGCCTAAATAATAATAGATTGCTCCGTCGTACCCTGCGCCGGATTCAAGATAGCGGTAAAAAGCAGCGGAAGCAGCGCGGTAATTTCCCTGATAGTAGTAAATGAGCCCAGCTTGGTAATCGTTAACTTCCTGATCATGATCGTTGAGCGTTTGGAGAGCATTTAGTGCGAAATGAGCACGCGGATAGTTATTTACGGTATCCTGAAAGCGGGCGAATGCCTGTTCCTCAGAACCAATTAGCTCATAGGTCTGCGCCATGTACTGATTGATTCGCGAACGGAGATCGCCATTATCATTGGCGTCGTATATCTTGACCCATACCAGAAGTGCGTTTGAGTAGTCTCCCTGGATAAAAAAGGTGTCGGCGACTTTCATCCAAAGTTCAAATCGCGAAACAAAATCGGTCATTTCAGCCAACCCTGAATAAATCCGCATCGCGGTTGCGTAATCCTGAATTTCAAAATACAGGTCTCCGATACGTGTCTGAATCTCGATCGAAAGCGAGCTTTCGGGACGGAGCTTCAGATATTCCGTGAGGGCATTGATTTCTTCCTGAGGTAGATTCAGGTCAGCGAGACATTCCGCCATCTCGTACCACATCAACGCCCGTATCTCGGGGTCGTTTGTCTCGTTAAGCGCGTCGATGAGACGATTTTGGCACGCTTCGTCCTGACCACGCGCGTTTTCAATTCGGGCTAATCCGAGCTTGGCTTTTGCAGCTTCGATTTCAGACGCTGCGTTATCGCGAAGAATCGCGGAATAACGCCGTTCGGCGGATTCATAATCGCCGCTCAGGTAGTCATGATCCGAAATCCCGAATGAGATAATTGCGGAAGGTGTTGGAACCGATTCCGGCGTTGGGGATGGCGTTGAAGCCTGGGTCGCGGTCGGCGGCGGCGGAATTGGGGTCTCCGTCTGAAAGAGACCCATGATCAAGCGGTTGCGTTCGCTATCGCAACCGCTCAAGAGTATTATTATCAAAAAGATCAGTCCTTGCGTTAAGACGCGTCGGAACGAAATTTGTCGCAGTGTCATTTTCATTGTTTCCTAAAATATGGTTTATTTTACCGGATTAAGTTCTAATCTGGTCATCGTTAATAAACCCTGACAGATTGGAATAATTTTACTTATGTAATTATTCCAAATAATTTTACAAAATCTATCTGCCTCTATGTTAGAATATGGGGAAAGAAAACAGCCGAGTTGGCTGTATCTCTAAGGGAGAAAAAAATGGAACTTAAATTTTACTACTGTAATCATTGTAAGAAGATTGCTGTTGAACTGAAGAACAGCGCGAACGTCCCGTCGATTTGCTGCGGCGAGAAAATGACGGAAATGGTTGCCGGGTCTGTCGATGCGGCGAAGGAAAAGCATGTCCCGGAAGTCAAGGTCCATGGAAATCAGGTTGATGTCGTCGTGGGCAGCGTTGAACATCCGATGCTCCCGGAACATTTGATTGAATTTATCGTTCTCGAGACGAAGCATGGGCATCAGGTCAAGTTCTTGAAGGCTGGCGATGCGCCGAAGGCATCTTTTTCGGTTGTCGATGATGAACCGGTTGCTGTTTACGAGTATTGCAACCTGCATGGACTCTGGAAGACGGTTCTTTAAGTTGATTGGGTCGGTTTGAAGCCGATTTGGTTTCAAATCAGGAGTATTAAAACGAACTGGCTGCCCTTACATGTGGGCAGCCAGTTCGTTTTGTCGTGTGCCGGGCATGGCACAGTTCTAACGGGTGAAAGTCCCGTCACGGGTATTTACCGCCAAG
>DAOUFB010000135.1:0-1977 GCA_034430135.1 Flexilinea sp.
ACGCTTAAGGCGCTCGAAGCGGTCATGGACGGTTTCCGTGTCATGCCGATGATCGAAGCCGCGAAGGTCGGCGATATTTTCTGCACGGTGACGGGCGACATCAACGTTATTGACAAACATCACTTTGAAGTGATGAAAGACGGAGCGATCGTCGCGAACTCGGGTCACTTCAACTGTGAGCTGAATATTCCTGCGCTGGAGAAGTTAGCGACGGGGAAACGTCTCGTTCGCCCGTTTGTCGATGAGTACACGCTCGCCGATGGGCGCAAGATCCATATCCTTGGCGAAGGGCGCTTGATTAACCTTGCCTCGGCGGAAGGTCATCCGGCGTCGGTTATGGATATGTCGTTCGCGAATCAGGCGCTTGCCGCGGAATATATGGTCAAACACCATGCGGAACTTAAGAAGCAGGTTTACTCGGTTCCGGAAGATATGGATCGTGAAATTGCCGCGCTGAAGCTCAAGGCGATGGGAATTGAATGCGACGTTTTGACCGAAGAACAGGTGCATTACCTGAATTCCTGGGAAGCAGGGACCTAAATCTGGACAGACATTGAATTGGGAAGCGGCGTGTATGCGCCGCTTTTCTTACTTAAAATGGAGAAAATCGTGGGAAACGTATATGGTTATGGCAGGGTGTCAAGCGCTGATCAGAACCCAGAACGGCAGCTAATCGAGTTCCAAAAACATGATATTTCATTGGAAAATATATTTATTGATAAGGTAACCGGGGCAAATTTCGAACGTCCTGAATATCAGCGCATGGTTTCCGGCTTAAAGGAAAAGGATCTGATCGTGATCATGAGTATCGACCGTCTTGGTCGAAATTACGCAGAGATTCAGGAACAGTGGCGAATCCTGACAAAAGAAAAAGGGGTTGATATTTTTGTTATCGATATGCCGATTCTCGATACTCGGGTAGGAAAAGATTTAATCGGAACGTTTCTCTCAGATGTCGTTCTGCAAATTCTCTCATTCGTCGCGGAAAATGAACGCGAAAATATTCGTCGGCGTCAGGCTCAGGGAATTTCTGCTGCGAGGGCGAAAGGGATCTGCTTTGGGCGTCCGCAAATCCAATTGCCCGTTCAATTTCCTCAAATTGTTTTCGATTGGCGTCAGAAGAGAATTACTTTATCCGAAGCGCTTTCGGCATGTTCCATGTCTCGGGCTACCTTCTACCGCCGCATTCGGGAAATCAATGGTTCAAACATTATCGAAAGGCGTACTTTTTGAGAGAAAGGGTTTCGATTTTTCTCGGGTGAATCGTTGTTCTCTAACCCAGTGCGAATTTTACCACAGATTAATGATAAGCATGTAAATTATATATATTCTCAAAAAGTACACAATTTGAGAACAAATACAGGTTTATTCGTTTCGGATCGATTGAAGAAAGGCGGGAAGAAATGTCCGGAAAATGTCCAGTGTGCGGCGCGCCAATTAGTTATGGAACCTGCAATTATTGCGGTTATCGGGAAAGTCAATCACCTTTATCTCCGAATCATCCAATGGCGGCTCATCCAGGCGCCTATCCTGGCTCGTCCCAGGCTCCTTATCCGGCACCGTCACAAAACCCTTTCCCGGCTCCGTCTTATATCCCTTCGGCGAATCCACAGACTCCGTTTCCGCAGCAACCTTTGCCGCAACCACCTAATCCGCAGGAATTTCGGAATAAAGCAAATCGCAAACCTTTAAGAATGACCGAAAACATGCCTCTTTATCACTATGTATAACCAATCAGGATCAAGCAATTGAAATAACAAAAGTAGGTCGTGAAACCTTTTAAGATTAACGTCTGTTGCAATTTAATTTATTACTATTCAGAGTACGACGAATCTCAACGACACGACCTAAAATCTCAATCGGTAAATCCCTGACTTGGTCTTTTGTGTATTTCATCGAACCATATTTCGGGTTCAAAGGAATCAATTCAAGACCGTTAGAATTTTCGACAACCTTTTTCACCGTGACGTCATCGCC
>DAOUFB010000136.1:0-19792 GCA_034430135.1 Flexilinea sp.
CCCAGAACTGACCCAGCGCGGCGAGTGAAACGACGATGAGGATGTCGTGAACCATGGCGAGAACCGCGCAAATCCCATAGCGGAACGAGTTCGGGATGGAGCGGAACGCGAACCAGATATAGAGGATGACGGCGATCGCGGCGGCGAAAACGGCGAGACCGGCGCGTCCGGCGACTTCTTGCCCGATGGACGGACCGACCGTGCTAACCGAGAACTGGATAGACGCCGGATCCTGCTGATATTTTTCAGCGATGAAGTCCATATAGGCTTCGATCTCGTCCGTTCCGAGCGCCGGTGCGCGGACGATCGCGTTATTTTCGCCGGAGAGGACGACGGTTCCATCGATTCCATGGTCAACGGTCGCGGTTTCGAGTTCTTCCCGTTCCGGACGCGTACCTTCGGCGAACGCGAGTTCCATGATCGTTCCGCCGGTGAAGTCAATCCCCATCGGCAAGCCTTTCACGGCGATCACGATCAGCCCCGGGATAATTAGAAGTAAGGAGAAGGCGAAGAACCAATAGCGCTTCGAGAGAATATCAATTTTCATGTTTTTCCTCCTCTTAGAGTCCAAAGAATTTCGTTTTGACGGTGTCTTCTTCTTTAAGACCCGCCGTAAAGTAGTGCAACAGGGTTCGCGTCACGAGGTAGGACGAAATCAGCGAAATTACCACACCAATCATCAGCGACACGGCAAAGCCTTTGACGACGGTTGCGCCGAAAGATGAACCGAAATAGAAGAGAATAGCGGCGGTGATAATCGTGGCGATGTTCGAATCGCGGATCGAGCTCCATGCTTTCGTCCAGCAAGAAGAAACCGCGTTCTGAATCGTGCGTCCTTCGCGGAGTTCTTCTTTCAAGCGCTCGAACATGAGAATGTTCGCGTCGAAAGCGGAACCGGTCGTCAGCATGAAACCGGCGATACCCGAAAGCGAGAGCGTCACAGGGATGAGCTTATAGACAGCGAGGGTAATGAGACCATAGAAGAGAATCGCGAGAATTGCGACGACGCCCGGGAGCCGATAATAAATCAGCATGAACAAACAGGCAATCGCCAGACCAATCATGCCGGCGAGGAGCGATTTCGAGAGACTGTCTTCGCCGAGGGATGCGCCGATCATTTTATATTCGACGATTTTGAGCGGAACTGGAAGCGCACCATATCGGAGCTGAACGGCGAGCGCATTCGCGGTTTCGAGGGTGAAGTTGCCGGTAATCATGCCTGCGCCGTCGGTAATCGCGGAATTGATTCGCGGGCTGGAGATGACTTTTCCGTCGAGGACGATCGTCAGGAAGCGGTTGATGTTGTTCGAGGTGAAGTCACCGAAGATTTTCGCGCCTTCGTCCTTGAGTTCGAAGGTGACGACGGGGGTATTTGCCTTCATCATCTCGACGCCGACGGTTTTGATGTCGGAACCGGTCAGAACGGTGTGATAGACGGTCGCGTC
The DNA here is from genome assembly GCA_034430135.1 of Flexilinea sp. Taxonomy (GTDB): domain Bacteria; phylum Chloroflexota; class Anaerolineae; order Anaerolineales; family Anaerolineaceae; genus Flexilinea. The sequence goes on from DAOUFB010000136.1 coordinate 1,446, forward strand.
GGAATCTTCGCTCTCATCCGTCTCGTCCGCGGACGTTGCATCAGTCTGAATCGGGGTGCCTTCCGTAAAGGGGGTATCGCCCGTGTCGACGAATTCGAGTAAGCCGGTGCCTTTCAGGGTATCAAGGACTTCATCCGTCTTGGTAATTCCCGGGAATTCGGCGATGATTCGATTATCGCCGGCGAGCTGGAAAACGACTTCGCTGACACCGAGACCGTTCGAACGGTTTTCGAGGATGGTGCGAGCGGTTTCCATCTGTTCCGGACTGACGGTGGTTCCGGCTTCAACGTCGGCTTCGAGTAGAACTTGCATCCCGCCTTGGAGGTCTAAGCCGAGATACAGATTCCCGGTTCGGGTGAAATTGCCGATTCGCAGTCCGTTCGGATGCGGAATATCGACGAAGATCGCCGCTGCCACGATGACGAGGATGATAACGAGGTTTACAATGGGTTTTTTCATGATTGTTCCCTGCTTTCTCCTTGGTTTGGCTTGCCCTGAATGTTGATGGATGGGCACACAGAGGTTGATTATACTATGAATTTTTGAGGTGTTATCGAAGTTTTTAGGATTCTATATCAGACGCAGCAGGTTTGCTTTTTTTTACGGGCGGTTCGGTGGACTGGATGACTGATGATTGGCAGGAGTTTTATGACGTTTATAATAACTATTAGAAGGGTTGAAAATGTTAAAAACGTGGATAAAAGATAATTAGGAGAATCCTATGGGAAAAGCTGAGCCGCTGTACGAAGTATGGAAAGAGGAAGAGAGCATAGCCCATATTTTTGACGTTGGGGCGTTGGTCTGGTTTGCGAAGATTATCGAATGGGAATTCCCAAATTTTGAAGTTGATAAATATTTGAAGAATTTATATAAGGCTTAGGAAATATTGGAACGGAATGGCGTTATTCAGGGAAGAACGCACAGATTTTATTTAGCTGCCAGGAATGCATAGCTCCCGGTTTGTTAAAGCCGTCATAGCTAAATCGAAATCGGCGCGAGGTAAACGAGAGAGGAAATTCGAGAAGATTGGAGCCGTATCAGGATGATTGAGTATATTGCAGAATTGGAAAAGGAATTTTCACGAATCGAAAATGGGTTCAAAGCAGAAGAAGAGAAGGCGCTTGATGATTTTAAATCGAATCATCGGGACCGCGTAAAAAAGGCGGCATATCTGGCTTATCAATCCGATACATATCAGGTGAGAATGTATGGCGTGTTTTTGTTTGGGTATTTGTCGGAAGATGAGGATGTTTTAACATTTATGCGGGATGAAGTTTCCAAAGATGAAAATTGGAGGGTTCAAGAAGTATTGGCAAAGTCATTTGATGAATCCTGCAAAAAAACAGGGTACGAAAAATCGCTTCCGATTCTTGATGAATGGTTAAAACATAAAAATCCAAATACAAGAAGAGCTGTTACAGAGGGTTTGAGAATATGGACAAGCAGACCATTTTTTAAAGAAAACCCAACTGAAGCAATTAATCGATTGTCCGGCTTAAAAGAGGATCCGAACGAGTATGTTCGAAAATCGGTCGGGAATGCATTAAGGGACATCAGCAAAAAATTCCCAGAGCTGATTAAAATCGAGCTGAGCAGCTGGAAGCTGGAAAGCAAAGAGACCCTGCAAGTCTATAGATTAGCTGGTAAATTTATCAAGGACCTGTAAAAGAAGTTTAAAAATTTATGGAATGGTTTTGCTAAGCAAAGCTGCAACGATCGGACAGCGCCGACGAGGACTTTAATCGTCGGGGTCATTATCGGGATCATCTAAAAACTGATACAGATCCAAGTTGAACGGAAGATCGTAAGAAACTTTCCGGATCGGCATGACAGGATGCGGGGCGTCCGCTGTGATTTGGAAGACGACGGCGGTCATGTCCTGATTCGGACGATTTGAGTCGAGGAGCACCGCCTGATTCAAGATCAGTTCGGCGATCCCTTGAGCAGATGGGTCGTAGTTTTCTTCCAAAATAGATAACAGGTGGAGCGGAATATCCCAGTCATAGCCATTTTCTCTTCCGGCTCGAAAAATTCCGTCTGATGCGGCAATGATAATCGTATCCGGATCGATCGTTATTTCGTTAATCGTTGGCTCGACGCGGTGGGAAATACCGAGCGAGACAGAGTCATTCGACCAGGTGCGAATTTCTTCGCCGTGGTAGTAATAGATCGGGTATGGGTTGTTGCGGCTGACGACGATCGTGTTCGTCGATAAGTCAAGCGAAAGGAGGGTGACGTTGACGTGTGCTTTGCCTTGATACTGCGAATAGATGTGATCCGAAGCGGCGCGCAGTGCGACGCTGTCACGGACACCATCGAATATTGAATCCATGAGTTTCTTGGCACAGACATTTGAAACATGTTTATCGGCTTTGCCGTTTAAATGACCATCGCAAAGAAAAACCGAATAACCCTTTCCTTGCGGACGTTCGACGATCTCAACCGTCTCATACGACTCAAGGCGTTTATGTTGAGCGGCTTTGGCGATCCCGATTTTGAGTTCCATGAGTCATAAGTATACCCGAATCTGAATTTATTAATTCCAAATTCATTAGAAAATAAAATATGTAGGAGTAGTTAATAAGTTATAAAAAAATGAGCGAAATAGATTCGGAAAAACGTCAGAAATTTTCGGCGTCATCCCTTGACGTGATGGGGAAGGGGTTTATAATACCCAGTGCTTGAAAATTGGGTTTTAACCGGTGGGTAGTACGAAGGAGTAATCAACATGACACCACTTCCAAAACGGAAAGTCGCCGCCGCGCGACGCGATCGCCGACGTGCGAACGACTTCTTAACCCCGACGAATACGACGGTTTGCAGCAACTGCGGTGAGGTTCGCCTTCCGCATACAGTTTGCCCGAGCTGTGGTTTCTACAAGGGTCGCGAAGTCGTCAAGGTCAACAAAGAAGACAAAGCCGGCTAATTTATCGCCCAGACCAAAAAAACGCCTCATTTGAGGCGTTTTTTATTTGAGCTTATAAGTTTATGCGGGCATTCCTGAAATGAAAAATTTTTTCAGCTTTGAGCCTCGTTGTAAGGTTCATCTGCGGCTGGATTCGTTATCAGGAATGGCTGGAATCGGACGTAGTAACGTCCTGGGATAGAACCCGCGTAATAAACGCCGCTCGTGCGCGATTCGGATTCGGAAACCAATCCTTCGTCATGGAAGAGCGCAATCAGCGCTCCTTCCTGATATGGGAGGAAAACCTCGACTTCGATCATCTTTTCGTATAGTGCTTCCATTATTCCCGTTTTTAATTCATCCAGTCCAACTCCCATTTTCGCAGAAATCAAGAATGCGTTCGGTTCAACGCGCGCGAGCAGTTCGCTGGTTCCGTTCGGATCGTCCAGCGTGTCTGCCTTGTTGAAGACGTTCAGAACGGGGATTTGATCCGCGCCAATATCTTTCAACGTTTGCTTGACGGATTCAAATTGTTCAAAGGCGTTGTAGTGCGCAACGTCGATGAGATGGATCAGGAGGTCAGCCTCGACGATCTCCTCAAGCGTCGAACGAAATGCGGCGATGAGCTGAGTCGGGAGTTTCTGAATGAATCCGACCGTATCGGTGAAGAGGCAGTAGCGCCCACCGGGAAGCCGAACGCGGCGCGTCGTTGGGTCAAGGGTCGCGAAAAGCTGATCCGCGGCGTAGATTTCCGCTCCCGAAAGTGCGTTCAGGAGTGTTGATTTCCCGGCATTCGTATATCCGACGATAGCGACGACGGGGATGCGTGAGCGTTTCCGTTGCCCACGGTAGCGTTCGCGATGTTCTGAGACTTTTTCGATTTGTTTTTTGAGAATGGCAATGCGCTTTCGGATCTCACGCTTATCGACTTCGAGCTGGGTTTCTCCCGGTCCGCGAAGACCGACGCCGCCGGCTGATCCGGAACGCCCGGATGCGCCGCCACCCTGACGTTCCAAATGACCCCAGGCATGAGACAAGCGCGGAAGCCGATATTCATGCTGCGCGAGTTCGACCTGGAGACGTCCTTCATGCGTTTGTGCGTGCTGGGCGAAAATATCGAGGATCAGCGCAGTGCGATCGATGACACGGATCGAGTTTCCCAATCCTTTGGAAATTTCGCGTAGATGGCGAGGGCTCAATTCACAGTCCATGACGACGACATCCGCCATGCGCTCTTCGGCGAGGGCTTTGACTTCTTCGAGTTTTCCCTTTCCAATGTAAGTCGCCGGATCTGGCATTTGGCGTTTTTGAGACGTTTCGCCGACGACATCGAGTCCTGCGGTTTCGGCTAATAAGGCGCATTCTTCGAGTGAGTCAGAGACGGTCAGCAGCGAATCGCCGCCGGTGATTTCAACGCCGACGAGAAATGCGCGCTCAATTGGATTATCCGTGGTTCGTAAATTCGTTTCGTTCATTGCCTTTTATTATACGTTCGTTTTCCTGGGTTCGTTTTCTGGACGGTGGTGAGACGATTATAATGAAGTCCATGAAAAGTGAGCGGATTAAGCTTTATCCATTCGATAATATCGATTCAGTCCTCGATCGGCTTACACAAACCTATGAATCGGTTGCGGGGCTGGATCGGCTCATCCTCGAATTTCCACAACGGGGACGCGTCATCAAGAATTCCGTCGAGTTTGGGCGAATCGCTTCCTGGGGGCGACGAACATTGGTTCAGATCGTGGTTTTGTCGACCCATGAATTTATCCGTGAGCGTGCAGGTGAACATTCTGTATCGGTTGTCAGGACGATCGAGGAAGCGGAAAACGTCCCGTTCAAACGACCGTCGAGAACTCAGGATTATAAGCTGACGATTCAGCGATACGCGAACCTTTCTGCACTGCGTCAGCAGGCGGATGAACTTCGCGAATCACCGCGGAAAAGCCTGATGGCGCTTCCGCTTTTTATCGTTGGAGTCTGGTTCATTGGTTTTATCCTGTTAGCGGTCGTTCCGCATGCGACGATCGTTTTGACACCGACACCGGCGGAACGGTCCCTGACGTTTTATCTTTGGACGACGGAGAACCTGACGGAGCTGACGACTTCCGGGGGAATCCCGTCGAGCGAGGTGCGTTTCCGGGTTCAGGCTTCGGTTCGAATCCCAACGAGCGGGGTTGTGACATTGCCTCCGACGTTCGCGCGCGGAACTGTCCTGGTTTATAACCAATGTGACACGGATCGGGCGCTGCCGATGGGGACGCGTTTTTTGACTGGCAACCCTGAGCTTCCCGAATTTCGCTCGACGCAAGCGCTGAAGATTACGCCGCATGAGTCTGCGCAGCTCGAAGTCCAGTCCGCTGTTTCCGGTAGTATCGGGAATCTTGACGCAGCTACGATTACAACAGTTGAATCACCGTTTGACCGCTGTATCATGGTTGAACAGCAGTACAGTTTTTCCGGCGGCTCGGAATCGACGCAGCCCGCCGTAGCTGAGGCGGATATCCGGAATGCGGCGGAGATGTTGAACGGGACATTGGCGCAGCGTGCAGCAGAGCGGCTAACAGAATTTGCGGACGATGCACAGCTGCCGCTGGATGCGTCGTTGGTATTTGTCGAAAGTACGGTTCCGCTGGCTTATCCGCCAGCGGGTTACGCTGGCGCGGAAGTAGAGGTCAAAGGAGAGGCTGTTTACGCCGTGCGGGTTTTATCGATCCATGACGTTCGCGAGCAGGCAAAACAGATTTTTGCCATGCAGCCAGGGGAAGGTTTCCGCGCGAAAAGCGTCCCTATTGAGGTCAGCGTCCGTCCTCTTCCACGCGATGAATCAACGCCCCAGCTTTACATGAAGGTTGAAGCGACTCAATATGGGGTTCAGGAAGCGGACGAGCGCATCGTGACCGAAGCGGTCCGCGGCATGGAAGTTTCAGCAGCGGAGGAAACGCTGCGTGCGTTGTATGGCGACGAATCGTCTCCTGAGATTCAGGTTTGGCCCTCACGTTGGCACCGTTTACCCATTGCAACGGTCAATATTCGGGCGCTGTTCAGATGAAAGGCACGATGGCGTGATGATGAGACGATACATGGGCATTGATTTAGGCGAGAAAAATATCGGCGTATCGATCAGCGACCCGATGGGTATTAGCGCACGTTCATTGACGGTTCTGCACCATGTTCAGCGTGAGAAGGACGCGGAACAAATTGCGTCGTTGGCTCGTCAGGAGGATGTCGAGGTCATCGTTGTGGGGCAGGCGCTTGGACCGAACGGAGAAGCGACGGGGGCGTCACGTCACGCCGCCAAGGTCGCGGATGCGATCCGAGCTGCGTTTCCAGAGGGGAACGTTTTACTTTGGGATGAGTCTGGCTCGACGCAGGCAACAAAGCGATTGATGATCGAGATGGGAGTATCCAGGAAAGATCGCAGCGGACATCTCGATGATCGGGCGGCTGCGATGATTTTACAGGATTACCTGGACTGGCTCTACGAGTCCAGCGGACAGCACAGCATGGAGGAGGCAGAAAATGACCCAAACTGACAGCGGTGAAAAGAAAGAAGAGCTCGAATTTGAATCGGAGTTTGGGCGTGAAAATGATTCTGGAGAGGAAAACGCTGAAACGGCGCAAGATACAAAGGAAGAAAAAGCGCCGAAGACTCGAACACGCGGAATACTGCGGTGGGTATTGTTGGTTGTTGCCGGGCTTGCGGTTTTGCTTGCATTTGGAATGTACCGCGGGTTGACAGCGGAGCTATGGGACGTTATCGGTCGACCGGCTCGATATTTAAGCAAATTTCAGAAAATATACTATTCAATTCAATTGAATCAAGCTAAAGACGAAATCATCGCTCCAAATGCAGCGATGAGCGGACGCGAAATCCTGACGGTTAATGATAACGACACCCCGCAGTCTGTTGCGTCACGGGCGGAACTGTACGGGATCGTCAGTGACCGCGATCTTTTTCTCAAATACCTGATTTATCGCGGAATCGACCGGCAGATCGTTCCATCACGTTACGTTATTCCGGAAGGTTCGAGCTTAAAAGATGTCGCGGATGCGCTGCTCTCCCCAGAACAGCGGTTAATGCAATTCGGCGTGTTGGCAGGGCTGCGGCTCGAAGAGATCGCAGATGCGCTTCCCGCTTACGGATTGAATGTCGAACCGGCGGAATTCCTCGAATCAGCGCGGAACTACCCACGGGAAAAGCATCCAACTGGCGGTACGTCGCTTGAAGGATTTATCCTTTCAGGTCAGTATCTGGTTCATCAAACGATCACGGCTGAGGCGTTTTTAGACGGTATGGTTCAGTCGTTCAACGACGCGGTTACGCCGGAGATTCGAGAAGGGTTAGCGAGACAGGGGCTGACACTCGAACAGGGGGTTATTCTGGCGTCGATGGTGACACGGGAAGCGGTTTGGACGTCTGAGATGAGCCTCATCGCTTCGGTTTACGTAAATCGATACCACGCGGGAATGAAATATCAGTGCGACCCGACGGTTCAGTACGCATTAGGCTATAACGAAGCGTCGGGGTGGTGGAAGCCGGATCTGACGGTCGACGATTTAGCGATCGCCTCGCCGTATAATACGTACGTTGTCGATGGACTCCCGCCGACGGCGATCAGCTCGATTTCGATTGAGGCGCTTTCCGCCGTTGCGAATCCAGTTCCATCCACGTTCCTGTATTTCCGCGCTGCTTGCGAGGGCGGATATCATCAATTCTCGGAAACATACGAGGAACATGTCTCTAAGGCGTGCGGCTCGAATTAGTGAGTAAGCGAATGGGACGATTGAATAACCGCTCTGGGGATAAAAAAATGCGCGGGAACGGCGTTTTTCTGGTTTTATTTGCTGTGCTGTTGGGCGTCGCGGCGGTCTTGTTTATTCGGACGACGCCGGATGGGTTAGGTCTGGTCAGCGATTCGGTCAATTACCTGAACGGTGCAGCGAATATTGCCACTGGAAACGGATACGCACGGCTTAGCGGCGACCAGACGCTTAAACCAATTACGAATTTTCCGCCGTTTTACTCGATTCTATTGGCGGTTCCGATTTTTTTCGGGGCAGCCCCGGTCTCTGCCGCCTGGGGGCTGGCGCTGATGTTTTACCTGCTGAATTTGGCGCTTATCGGATGGCTCGTTTATCGTGTCGCCGCGTCTCCCTGTCTTGGATTTGCAGCGAGTGCGCTTTTTCTGGTCTCAAGACCGTTTCTGTACTTCCAATCTTTCGCTATGAGCGAGTCGATTTTCTTCTTTCTGACGGTGGCGTGTTTTGAGCTGACGGTTGAAGCGCTCCGAAGTGAACGGGATTTATACTGGTTCTGTGCGGGCGTCTGCGCTGGATTGGCGTTTATTACGCGTTATATAGGTGCTGCGTCGTTAGGCATGACGCTCGTTGCCATTTGGGCGATTTCAAACCGTGAGAATGGGTTCCGGAAGCGTTTAATCGCGACTGTGGCATCCTTGCTCGGTGCGGTTCCGATCATGGCATCCTGGCTGATTCGGAATCAGCTGGTAACCGGAAACTCGATGAACCGTGCGGCGGGTGTGCATTTATTAGGACTTGACGATTTTCGGACGGGGGTTCTAATTTTTTGGAAGTGGGTCGCGCCGGTTCGATACGCGCGTTTGGAATCTCCGGTTGGCTGGATGGGAACGCTGGTCATTTTGCTTGGCGTTGGCATGATCCTGTTCTGTGTTGGGATATGGGTGCGGTATCTGCGTGGGTGGGAAGCACCGCTGACGCTTCGGTTTACATGGGTCGCATTTGTCTATATCTTTGGCTATTTTGCGATGGTTTACCTGACGATCTCATTTTTAGATGCGTCAGTGAATATTGAAGAACGTATCCTTTATCCGATGTGGATGGCGTTGCTGCTTGCGGCAGCGGCGCTGATTTCAGCGCTCATCACATGGATCAGCCCGCGGTGGAGACGTTGGGCGGCTGCCGTGCTTGCGGTGGGATATGCGTTCTTATGGATGGCGTTTGCGGCTGAGACGCGTGCATTCGTCCCGAAATTTTCCGCAAACCAGTATGGCTGGGCATGGTCGGGTTGGGCAGATTCTCCAGCGATGAAGCTGATCGCGGAGCTTCCTGCGTCGATGACGATTTACTCGAATCAGCAGGAGGCCGTCAGCTTTTGGACCGGCAGGGGTGCCTATGCATTGCTTGACCCCATTGATCCATCGAGCGACCTGCCGCGTCCGGGGTACGACGATGTCCAGAAGGAAATTCGCCGGCAGGTCGAAAGCGGAGACGCCGTACTGGTCTTTTTTCAGATTGGATCGTGGCTGGACGGAGAGAATTGGGTGACGCGCCTGACAGATGGCTTACCGGTCATCTATGCAGATGAGAGCGAATGGGTTCTCGGCGTCGTACCGGAGTAACCGGGGAATCATCAGCGTCAGGCAGAAGTTGGGTCTGATTGCGGTTCTCCGTTTTCTCCATCCTCTTTGTTGTAAATCGCGCTGACGCCCTTTCGGTTCCCTCCGATAAAAAACCATGCTGCGATGAGGCAGATCCCGGCGCTCATCGTCACCGCGACGCGATAGTCGAAAATTTCGCCGAGCCAGCCGATGAAAAGCGATAACGTCATGACGAAAACGCTATTAAAAATCGAATGGAACGCGTTGATTCTTGCGCGCATATCTTCTGGTATTGCGCTTTGAACGGCTCGTTCTCGCAGCGTCGCGCTATTAATTCCCAGGAATCCGCAAAGCGTTCGATTAATCAGCATGAAAGGATATGGAATCCAGAGCAGCAACATATCCATGATTTCATAGAATTGATAAACGAAAAACGCGAATGAGTATCGGCGTTTCGGCGGTATTTTTACGTTATAGTGAACCACGCCGCCGATCGTTCGCCCAATCATCTCGACCACCGTGAAGACGGAAAACATTTCAATCGAAAAACCAGGCGTAACCCGGAAGAAAGCCAACTGAATCGGGTAGACGCCAACGCTGACGCCGGCGGATGTGGCGACGTAGTTGAAAATCGATAAAAAACCGCTATTTTCGCGGATGAAGCGCCCCGCGGTCTTCAGATCTCGAAACCAGGCGCCTGGCGAGAATAGCGGGGTGTCTTGCGCGAAAGGCGCGATGGTTTCGACGATTTTTACCTGATTGTCGAGCACGGCAGCGAGAAATGAGCAACCTGATTGAATGATCAAAATCCAACCGACACCGATCCATTTTACAAGAACCGCTGCGAAAGGCATCATGATCATCCTCATCACCGGGTAGAGCATTGAGCTGATCGTATACCCTTTTTCTTCGCAGCCCTGGGGAATAACTTTCGGGTAAAACGCCATGTATGCGAGCGTGTCAAAACTGCCTAAGCAGGAGGCGATCAGCGAAATCCAGAGAAACCCAATATATGAAAACCTGAAGTTCAGGAAGTAAAGCCCGATACATCCGTAGAGGATCCCATTGGCGAAATCACCCCAGACAAGGGCAGGTTTGCGTGGAAAGCGATCCATGATTGGGGAGGCTATGAGCGGAATGACGATTTGCGGAATCATCGCTATCGCGATCACCAGCACGGATGCGAAGGTGCTGCCCGTTTCGTCGAAGACGAGGATCGAAATGGCAAATTCCCCTGCGATTCCTCCCGCCATGCCCAGGATCGTCGCGACGTTGAGATATATAAAATTCTTTGTCCAGAGATTCGGTCCTTTTGCTCTCATTTCCTCATTCTACTATAAAAAAATGTGCTCTTTCCGCTCGAACGGAAAGAGCACGAGGCAGTTTAGCGTAGTGAATACCGATTTATGATGCTTTTTCTTTCATGAACTTTAGCGCTTCCGCTTTGACCCAGCGGTTTTTTAATAAAACCGCGACAGTTGCAGGAACGATCATAAGCGGGAGAACCAAAATTGATCCAACCAGAGCCAGACTTTTGTTCGTGTGGCTTCCCGCGGCAAAGCGATTGATTAAGTCAGCTAACCACGTAAAAACAATGCCGTTGTTGATGAAAAACAGAACCACACATTCTACCGCTAAAAGAAGAGATAAAACAACGACTACTTTGCGGCTAACATCCGCACATATCTTCATTCTAGCTTCCATTGGAACCAACTCCGCATCCGGGACATTGCGGAACCAATTTTCTGCGCGTTCTTCTTTTGTCATTTTTTTACCTCCGACTGATTCTGGTCTGGCGCTTGAAGCATGGCGGGAAACGCTATGGTTCGATAAAGGATGATCCATCAACGTTCGTCACTGGGAGAATATCCCTTCCCAAGACAAGGTTCGGGATCGTTCCCTCTGGCAGAATCATGACCTTGTCCGTTTCCTTGATTGCGGAAGCGTTGATTTGCGCGACGAGGTAGTTGAAATACGCGGGGTTATCCTGATAAATCTGCGCGAGGAGGATCGTCTGAGCCAGTTCAGCTTTCGCGAGTTCGGCAGCTGCGAGCGCTTTTTCCCGGTTGAGCTCCTGCTCAAGAATCGCGTTTTCTTTTTCGGCTTCAATAACAGCGCGGCGGGCGATGAGTTTTTTCTCCTCAAGTTCTGCGAGCGTGACTTGTTGACGCGCGGTTTCCTGAGCCGCGGCTTGCTGAACACGGATTTCGGCTTCCTTCTGGACGGCGTTCGCTTTCCCTTCAGCTTCCAACTTCTGAGCCTGCGCTTCAGCTTTTTTCGAATCCAGCAGGTATTGGTTGGTCTCATTGATAACGATCATCGCCTGATCCGAAGCTTTAACGTCGGTCACGACAAGGTTATTGATATAGAGTCCAATATCGGCGGCGAGCTTTTCCAATTCCGATTCGATACAGTTTCGTAAAAAGTCGCGTCCTTCAGCGACGGCGTTTCCGCGCAGGTCATTCTGACCAACGCAGACTTTCATCGCCTGTTTCGAGAAGCCGTCCATTTGATTGATGAGGACATCATCGGATGTGTAGATGCGTCTGTAATTGACGAAATTACTCTTGATTGCGTCCTGAATTTTCTCCGGCGTTGTTCCAGCGGGCGCGTTCGCGCTCGCAGCGGCTAGCGACGGGCGGAAAACCTGACCGCGGATTTCGACGTAAACCGGCTGCATGTCTTTCGTAAAGACTTCGTCATCGGCGACTTCGAACGGAACGGCTTCAATGTTATAAGTTTCCATTCGTACGAAGAGACCAAAATCATTGTAAACACCGCCGGGACCAACGATTTTCTGAACTTGACCGGCTTTGATCATGACGCCCATTTCCTGCTGTCCCAGACCTTTCAGGATGTAGACAGGACGAAAAGCGACAAGGAAGACGAGAATCAAAACGATCACCAAAACGATCAGTCCGAATGATTTTGGAAACGGATTGGAACGGCGGGGCTGTTTGGCGTGTGAGTTTTTAGCTGATTGAGCGTTTCCGCCTGATTCAGCTGACGATTTTTTCTCGGGCGTATAGTTTTCCATTGAGAGGTTCCCTTTCTAAAAAGCCTTTATAAGTATGTACGGAATTCCGTGAAATTCGTTTTATTTATAGACCTCCGGCTTTAGAACGCCGATATATGGGAGATTTCGATAAAAATCGGAGTAATCGAGTCCATAGCCAACGACGAAATCATCCGGAATCTCGAAGCCGCAGTAATTCGGAGCGATTGCGAGCTTATGTTCCGTGGTTTTATCGAGGAGGGTAATCGTCTTGACGGAAGCAGGCTTGCGCGAGTTGAAGAGGTCGGTCAGGTACTGGAGCGTCAGTCCGGAATCGATGATGTCTTCGACGATGATGACATGGCGATTGGTAATGTTTTTGTCGAGGTCTTTAATGATTCGGACGACACCGGTCGATTTCGAACTGTTCGCGTAGCTGGACACGGCGATGAAGTCCATAAAAATACGCGTAGACATCTTTCGGCAGAGGTCAGCGTAGAAGAATGACGCGCCTTTCAGAACGCAGACAAGGAGCGGATCTTTTCCGGCGTAGTCGGTCGAGAGCTGATTGGCGAGTTCCTGAACGCGTGCCGCAATTTGTTCCTCTGTGAAGAGGACGCGGCTGATGTCGGTTTTTTCATTTTGGATATTCATTGATGGGGTACCTTTCGGCGTTGTTTTCGTGTGCGCCGTCTAATTTTACCATTTACCTACCGTTTTTTATTGAATTATTCCCAATTCGGGAAGCGCCCGTTTTTAGAAATTCAAAGGAAAATCCATAGAAACCATTTTATAATAATAGTTAAGATAAGTGTCGATAATGCGGGCTCGCGTGCAATGAGTTAGGAGGAAAGATGAGTACCTGCGCAATTGTTGGAATTAACTGGGGTGATGAAGGAAAAGGTCGCATGGTCGATCTTCTGGCTCAGAGTTATGATATTGTCGTTCGGTATCAAGGCGGAAACAATGCCGGGCATACGGTTATCAATGAATTTGGAAAGTTTGCGCTGAACCTGATTCCGTCTGGTATTTTTCGTAAAGAAGTCATCAACGTTTTAGGCAATGGGACGGTCGTCAACCCGGAACATTTAAGCGGTGAAATCGCGAAGCTGCAATCCGCGGGCGTTTCGATTACGCCGGATAATTTTGTCATTAGCGACCGTGCTGTTTTGGTTTTCCCATACCATGTCGCGCTTGATGGACTTGAAGAAAAACGCCTTGCGGATAAAGCTTATGGCTCGACGAAACGCGGTATTGCGCCGGTTTACGGCGATAAATATATGAAGAAGGCGATTCACGTCGGTGAGATTCTTTATCCGGAGAAGCTCAAGGCACATTTAAAATCAGTTCTGTCGTGGAAAAATATTACGATTGAAAAAGTTTATGGCGCTGAACCGTTTACCTTCGAAAGCATGTGGGCATGGATCGAAGAATTTGGCGGAAAGATTAAGCCATTTATCAAAGATTCCGGAGAGGTACTGCGCAAGGGAAAAACCGAAGGTAAAAGCATCCTGTTTGAGGCACAGTTAGGTGCATTGCGGGATATTGATTATGGAATTTATCCTTACTGCTCCTCCTCGAATCCTCTCGCCGCATATGCGCCCGTCGGTTCAGGCGCTCCGGATATTGCGGTTGAACGTGTTGTCGGTGTCGTCAAAGCGTATTCTTCCTGTGTTGGCGAAGGTCCGTTTACGGTGGAATGGTTTGGAGCGGATGCGGATCAGCTGCGTGAAGCAGGCGGGGAATATGGCGCAGCGACGGGTCGCCCGCGCCGCGTTGGACCGGTCGATTTGGTCGCGACGCGCTATGGGGTCAAGGTCCAAGGCGCGACGGAAATCGCGTTTACAAAGATGGACGTTTTATCTTACATGGATGAAATTCCGATCTGTGTCGCGTATGAAGTCGATGGCGTTGAGACGCGAGACTTCCCGTATCATTCGATTTTGGAAAATGCGAAGCCGATTTTCAAGACGATGCCTGGCTGGAAAACCGATATTTCGGGAGTTCGGAAATACGCTGACCTGCCGAAAGAAGCGCGGGACTATATTGAGTTCGTTGAAAAAGAAATCGGCTGCAGGATGAGCTACATTTCGGTAGGTCCGGAACGTGACGCTTACTGCGTTCGTGATTAGTGATTGAGTTGGTCATGAGCGAAGAACGATACGAAAGCCCATTCTCCGGACGTTATTCATCAAAGGAGATGCTGGCGCTTTTTTCGGCGCGCCGCCGTCACGAAACCTGGCGCAGGCTTTGGGTTGCGTTGGCGCAGGCGGAACACGATTTAGGTTTGGCGATTTCTCAGGCGCAAGTTGACGAATTGAGCGAGAAAGTCGCGGCGATTGATTACTCGGTTGTTGAGGCGAAAGAACGCGAAATTCGGCATGATGTTATGGCGCACATATATGCTTTTGGACAGGCCTGTCCCCACGCCGCTGGGATAATCCATCTCGGTGCGACGAGCTGCTATGTGACGGATAACGCAGACCTGATTCTTTATCGCGATGCACTTCGACTGATTCGGGCGGAAATCGTACCCGTATTGCGAAACTTGAGTGTATTTGCGGCATCCTATAAAGCGCTGCCAACGCTGGGATATACGCATTTCCAACCTGCGCAATTGGTGACGGTTGGAAAGCGTGCGACGCTGTGGATGCAGGATTTGCTGATGGACCTGGATGAAATCGATGATGTTTTGGAGCGGGTACGATTTTTAGGCTGCCGCGGAACGACAGGCACTGAGGCAAGTTTTGTTGAGCTCTTTGATGGCGATACAGCGAAAATTGATCAAATGAACCGGCAGATCGCTGAGACGTTCGGCTTTACGAAACTATTCAAGGTCAGCGGGCAAACGTACCCGCGAAAATTGGATTCCGTTATTTTGAATTGCTTGAGTTCAATTGCGACGAGCTGTTACCGATTTGCGAATGACTTGCGCTTACTTCAGCATCTGCGCCAAGTCGAAGAACCGGCGGAGAAGGAACAGGTTGGCTCGTCGGCAATGGCGTATAAGCGCAACCCGATGCGATCGGAGCGGATCTGTTCACTGGCACGGTATGCGATGACGAACGCGCAGAATGGATCGGCAACCGCGGCGGTTCAGTGGTTCGAGCGGACGCTCGACGACTCGGCGATTCGTCGGATCTCACTGCCCGAGGGATTTCTCTGCGTGGATGCGATTTTGCGGATCATGCAAAACGTTACCAAAGGATTAAAGGTATATCCAAAGGTTATTGAACGGGCGGTTCGGGACTATCTTCCATTCATTGCGACGGAAAATATCCTGATGGAGTCGGTTAAGAAGGGCGGGGATCGTCAGGCAAATCATGAGATCATTCGCCGCCATTCATTAGCGGCTGCGGATGCGATCAAGAACGGTGAAACGGTCGATTTGCTCGAACGGTTAGCGGCAGATCCTGTGTTTAATTTATCCGCGGAGGAAATCAACGCGACGCTGAGACCTGAAGATTTTATTGGACGGTGCGCGGAGCAGGTTGATAACTTTTTAGCGTCCTTTACGCTTCCGGATGACGGGGCGGTTCTGAGCGAAATAACGATTTAGGGTGATTTAAGCGCTAGTTTCTTTCTTATAGAGTATAGTCAATTGAATAGATTACAACTTTGTAAGAAAAGGAAAACAGTATGGATTTTTGCATTGACCCAAAGGCATTGGACTGGTTAAAAGCGAAAGGTTATGAGACCGTTGTGATTGATTTGGAGATCGTCAAGGTCAGTTCCTGCGCTTGTTCCCGGATGCTGACGGCGAATCTGACGTATCGTGAGCCGGAGGATGTTTCGAAGTATCAGAGTCTGACCGTCGATGGAATTCGCGTTTATCTTCCGGCTCAGGTTAATCTTCCGGACGATCGTGTTGTGACTTTGAAAGAAAAATCAACGTTTGGATTTAAGTCGCTAAAAGTTGAGGGGCTTTCACAGGAAAAAGTATACGTCGCATAAGATAAGAACTCTCCATTAAAAAGTGAAAGGTACGCAAGTCATTAGCGTACCTTTTTGCGTATAAATTAGCGGTTATTCGATATTCGGCGTATCGCCAGATTCTTCGCCGATTTGAACGAGCGCAAAGAGTGTGCCCTTCGATTCCATGAGCTCGCGATAAGTCCCATTTTCGACGAGTTTTCCATCTTTGAGAACGAGAATCCGATCAAAGCGGTTCAGGACATTCTCGTCGAGCCGGTGGGTCACGACGATCCGCGTCGTATCCATCAGCGCGAGGATCGTGCCCATGACTTTCGCCGCCGATTCGTTATCGAGCGCGGACGTCCCTTCGTCGACGAGAAGAATCTGACTCTTTTTCAGGAGCGCACGTGCGATCGAAATGCGCTGACGTTCGCCGCCGGAGAGATTCCCGCCGTTCTCGCCGCATTTAAAGTCGGCGCCTTTCGAAACGATCAGGTCGGCTAATCCAGAGCGCTCAATCGCATGATCCAATTCTTCCCGCGGAAACTGCTTGAACAGGGAGATATTTTCTTCAATCGATTTATCGAAGATGAAAACGTCCTGTTGGATGAGCGCGAAGAGGTAATTAATGGATTCGGCGGAAAGGTCGCGGATCTCGCTTTCGTCGAACTTGAGCGAGCCGCGGTAATTTGGATAGGTTCCAAGGAGAAGATTCAGTAGCGTTGACTTCCCGCTTCCAGAACCGCCAACGATCGCGACCGCTTCGTTCTTGCGGATGACAGCGTTAAGGTCGGATAGCGCGTCCTTATCCGTTTCCGCGCCATAGCCAAACGAAAGCTGATTCAGTTCGATTTTATCGTTGAAGCTGGAGATGGTTTGGCGATCCGCGCGGACGTCCTCGGGCTCAGTAATGTCGTGCATCTGCTGGACGAGTTCTTTCGCGGCTTTGAGCTGGGCTAATTGCTCGGATAGCTGCTGGATTGGATTAATAATATAGTTCATCAACTGAACAAAGATAATAATAACGGACGCTTGAATCTTTCCGTTGATCGCGAGATATGCACCGAAGGTAAAAACACCGAACCAGGTTAGCTCGGAGAAGATATTCGAGACGGTGTGAATGAGAGACTGCGTGACTCGACGACGTGACCGGACGCTTTCGAGCTCCGCGTTCGCTGAACCAAAGATCTTTTCCGCTTCCGATTCAACCCCGAAACTTTTAATGACTGAAAATCCGCTTAGGAGATCCTTTAGTTGGGCTGTAAAGCGACGGTTCTCGGACGAAAGCGCGACCTCGGATTCGGCGAGCTTTTTCCCGACCAGAACGCTGACGACGATTGGGATGAACGTCAGGAGAATGACGAAAAGCGTAAAGCTGACATTATAGGTGAACATCATGATTAACGCAGCGGTGAATTGGACAATGGAGACAATGACCACGAAAAGCCCGTTGATATAGCCGTTCAGGATTGGCTCGATATCGTTCGTGAACGCTGAAAGGTAAGCGCCGGTCGGGCGTTTCAGGAATGAACGAAGGGTCAATCCAAGCAGCCGGACGAACGACTCGTTTTTGTACGCCGAAAGTGTTCGGCGATGATAGGCTGCCTGCGGAAATGCGCGGATGATGGATAAGGCGCATGCCAGTCCGATCAGGATCAGCGCCAGACGGACGGCGTTCATCAGGATTTCATGGCTGCGCTGGACGCCCGCTTCAATGAGCTGCTGCATGACGATCGCGGTCAGCAGCTGGGCAATCGTTTCGGATAGAATTAGAAAAAGAGTTAAGACAAAGGGAACCAAATTTTTGCCTTTAATGTCTATTCGATTATTCGAATTTTTATCCATAAACGCTCCTCTACTTGAAATAAAAAGGTATCATCAACAAAGACGGAATCTTTATTCCTGAACGATTCACAATTGGCGACGGCTTCAGAGTTTTCCATGATAAAGTCATGGAGTTCCTTGGAAATATCTTTTTCCTTTACAAAATCTTTACTATACAAAGTAACCTCCTTGCGAGTAGTTCGGACAACCTGTCGGACAGCTACGGCTATCTTAATCCAACATTTGATTTGTGACAATGGCAAAAAAAATAGTTAATCATGACGACAAGTACTTATGTAGAAATGAAACGAATATCCCATTAAGAAAGTTTAAGATATTTTTCTTAAAT
>DAOUFB010000137.1:0-4008 GCA_034430135.1 Flexilinea sp.
GTTATTTCTTCCAACTCGGATAGTTGTTCTAAAATGAAATCTAAATATTCTTTACTTGAAGCCATCTTTTCTATCTCCCTTAATTACTAAAATTTCAATAGTCCATTTTCGTCAAACTTAAAATTTGGACCCCATGCAACTTCCCAATAATATCCATCTAAATCAGAAAAATATGCGTGATATCCACCCCAAAAGGTGTTTTGTGGTTCTTTTACAATTCTTCCGCCAGCACTTCGTACTAGTTCAATTACACTATCAACATCTTCTTTATGTTCAACATTGTACGCTAATGTAATTCCGGAAAATCCATTTCCTTTTGGTGGTTTATTTTTATCAATATCTTTCGCTAATTGTTCCAAAGGAAACAGTTCGAACTTTGTTCCCAGAGTGTCAAAAAAGCATACCGATGGATTACTTTCTTTGCAATCAGTCTTATAGCCTAAGCCATCTCTATAAAATTTGATTGACCTCTCCATATCTTTAACACCTAAACAAATACAAGTAATTTTGTTCATTTCTACCTCCATAAATTCAAATTTATCTACACCAATTTAATCTTATCATTTATCAATTCAATGAACGCTATCACAGTCGCTCCTATCATCGGAAGCCCATAAGGACTAAATTAGGAAACCGATGACCAAGCCCGATATGCCTATTCCGACTTCTCCTTGAACGAAAGAAGCTAATGCTCCAAATATGCAGAACACCATAACGATATACAGTAACGCTGTTCCTATACCAAGCAAGAATGTCAGGAAAGCTGTCAAAATTGATAAGACAAGACTAATCGGAAATAAGATAATTTTTAATATCCATCGCAGACACTACCTCTTTTCTCTTCGGCTTATGTGCTGCTTACAAGCATTATTTTAGTAGATAGTGGCTCTAAGCAACACATAAACTATCAGTTTCTTCAGTTTCTAACTTTGGTAGTAGCTTCAAAGCCTTTGATTTTACTGAACTATTTGCCTCTGTCATGATTATGACACAAGACCCGCGAGCAGACTCGCTTCATCTACGAAACGCGAACCATCTCGACCGGGTCAGATACGGCTCGGCTTGATGACATTGTCGAAACCGCAAATCACTTCCGCTGTGTTGACCGCTGCATCGACCAAGCGACGAAACCGCTTTCCATTAAATTCATCAAATCGCTCCACGCGATCCTCAAAGCTGGAACAGGCGATGGGGATAAGGACTGGTTTGCCGTAGGCGACTATAAACGCTTTCCGAACGAGATCGGCGGAATCGCCACGATAGCGCCGGAAGATGTTCCTGAAGAAATGAAAAAACTTCTCGCCGCCTACCGGGCGAAAAAAACGAAAAAGCTCGACGATCTTCTCGATTTTCATGTTCGCTTTGAACGGATTCATCCATTTCAGGATGGGAATGGGCGCGTCGGGCGGCTAATCCTTTTTAAGGAATGCCTGAAGCACGATATTGTCCCATTTGTGATTACTGAAGAACTGAAATTATTTTATTACCGGGGTCTTGCCGAATGGCGGAGGACGCCGGGTTCCCTGCGCGATACCTGCCTGACGGCACAAGATCGTTTCAAAAAAAACACTCGATGATTTCCGCATCCCTTACAAAAAAACATAATCAATTAGAAAGCGTTAACTTTCGCTAAAATATACTATAATCAGGCGCATGGAAAAACAAACCGCAACTGAACAGAGGCTTCCGTCTTACGGCGGTCAAGCCTTAATGGAAGGCGTGCTAATGCGTGGTACGAAGCACGCCGTCGCCGCGATGCGTAAACCGAACGGCGAAATTGAAGTCGTCCACGAAGAACTCAACGGAATTTATAAAACCCGCCTGCGCGATATGCCGTTTCTCCGCGGATTGGTGATTCTTTGGGATTCGCTCGGATTGGGAATGAAGTTCCTCATTATTTCCGCGAACATGCAAACCGGCGAAGACGAAAAAATCGAAGGCATCGAAGTCGTTTTAACGATGATTTTCGCGTTGCTGCTCTCAATTTTGCTCTTTTTCCTCGCGCCGGCGGGTGTTGCGCTCCTGATTGAAAAATTTACGAATCTTCCCAACTGGGTCAGCAACGTTATCGAAGGATTGTTCCGCCTCGCAATCGTCGTTGGGTACATGATCTCCGTATCAAAAATTGAAGAAATTAAACGCGTATTTCGGTATCATGGCGCGGAACACAAAACCATCAATTGCTTTGACAACGGCGAGGAAGTTACCCTCGAAAACGTTCGGGACCAGTCGCGCCTTCATCCGCGCTGCGGGACTTCGTTCATGGTCACGCTCGTCATTATCTCAATCGCGATCTTCCTGATCATTGGACCCTGGACACAGGGCGTCGCAGCCCGCCTAATTAGCCGCATTTTGCTCGTTCCAGTTATCGCCGGCGTTTCCTACGAATATATCCGATGGAACGCCCGGAACATGAACCACCCGCTTATCAAGATTTTGTACCGCCCGAACCTGGCGGTTCAGAACGTCACAACCGCGGATCCGGACGATGCGATGCTCGAAGTCGCGATTCAATCTTTCTTGACCATGCTCGCGTTCGAAAACGGAGAAACGCCGGAGAACGTGATCGAAACCAGCGATCTCCGCTTCGGAAATTCGGAGAAGACCGCCTGATATTGGAATCATATCCGTGAACACGCTTCGCACCGTCTTGATCGGCATCCTCATCGGTTTACTATTGGGCGGGATCCTCCTTCTCTTCCTGATGCGCACGGAGGAAGAAACGGTCGTCATCGTCTACCAACCGACAAAGGGTCCGATGCGGATTGAAATTCGCGGCGCCGTCGCTCATCCCGGATTGTACGAGTTCACGGAAGCGGCAACGGTTGACGACCTCGTCCGCGCAGCCGGCGGATTTACCGAACAGGCGGATCAGGATCGCAGCCGCCTTGCCGCGCGCGTTTATGACGGAGACGCGGTTTGGATTCCGACGCTTGCCTCCGCGAACCTGCCCACGTTAACGCCGTTCCCGATTTTAGAGACTTCGAGTAAAATCAACTTGAACGCCGCAACGATCGAGGAGCTCATGGAACTTCCGGGGATCGGCGAAAAGAAAGCGCTCGAAATTATTCAATACCGAACGGAACATGGCGGGTTCAAGGACGTTTCCGAGCTGCTTGAAGTAAATGGGCTTGGTGAAAAGACAATTGAAGCGTTTTATGATCGAATAACCGTTGAATAACGATTTGCAGCCGCGAAACGGTTATCCGCAAAATAAAAAGTAAGGAATGGGCGATGAGCATCAAGGAAGCAATCAACGAGAAACTCAAGATCGCGATGAAAGAACACGACGAAGCGACCAAATTAACACTCCGAATGGCAATGGCAGCGATTAAATTCGCCGAAAAAGAAAACAAAACCGATCTGAGTGACGATGAAGCGCTCACGCTCATTCAGCGCGAAGTAAAAATACGCAATGAACAAATCGCGGACGCGGAGAAATCCGGACGAACCGAATCGATTCAACCGCTGAAAACCGAAATCGATCTGCTCGAATCTTTTCTCCCGAAACAGCTTTCAGAAGAAGAACTCATGAAAATCATCGATGAAACGGCGGTGGAAATCGGAGTATCTGCGCCGAAGGAAATGGGAGCGCTGACGAAAGCCGTGCTTCCTAAAGTAAAAGGCGTCGCTGCAAATAACCTCGTCAGCGCCGCGGTAAAGAAATACCTGGAATCGAAATGATCGAACCAGATCAGACCGCGCTGCGGCTTGGAAAAGCAGAACCCGTTCCAGCTAACCGCTGGAGATGGGTCGTGTTTCTAATCGCAATACTTGGAACTTACGCGCTCCTCTTCTTTCAAATTTCAATCCGGAAGACGAGCTACACGTTGCAGGTCGGGGACGTTGCGACACAGGATATCCTCTCGCCGCGAACGATCACCTACGAGAGCCGAATTCTCACGGAACAGGCGCAAGCTGACGCAGAACGAACCGTCGGGAAAGTTTATCTCCGCAGTTCGTCAGGATAAATATGCGAACGAAAGTCAAAAAATCGACGACCTTCAA
>DAOUFB010000138.1:0-7580 GCA_034430135.1 Flexilinea sp.
CCCGTATTCGTCAGCAGGATCGAATCTGCGATTCCGGCATGATATAGAGCTGCGGCTTTCTCGAGGCGAACTGCGTCATTTCCACTCAGAACGGTAATGATGTCCGCTCTTTCCGGGACGTTCCTAATGTCGAGGAATTCACCCGCGAAAGTCAGCAAGCGGAACAAAGCGGCAACGACCGCGAGACTGAGTATCAGCCAAAATGGATTGAAGCGCGTCCGCGGATTAGCTTCCGACTTTGTTCCCTGCATCAGCTTTCGAAACAATCCTTATTTCCGACGATAGGCGCTGAAGATTTGATCAAGCGCTTGACTCAGACGTGCGCGGCTGGTTCCAAAATTCAGGCGGACGAATGAACCGTATTCCGAGCCGAACGTTTTTCCGTCATTCAGTGCGACTTTAGCTTTTTCGAGGAAAAATTGCTGCGGTTTATCGGCAATTTTCGTATTCGAGAAATCGAGCCAGGCTAAAAAAGTCGCCTCAATTTTCGTCTGACGGACTTCAGGTATTTCGCGACGAATTGAATCGTAAAGAAAATCGCGGTTTCCCTCGAGATATTCATTGAGCTGCCGCAGCCATTCACCGCCGTACTTGTACGCAGCCATGCCGCCAACCTGCGATAGGAGGGAGACACCGCTCGAAAAGCTCCAAAGAATTTTCCCGTAGGCTTCGCGGAGTTCCGGATTCTCGATGATCGCGACGGAGCAGGCGAGCCCCGGAATATTGAAGGTCTTACTCGGCGCCATGAAGGTCACGGTCCGCTTTGCAATTTCGGGGGAAAGCGAAGCGATCGGCGTATGGTGTTGACCAGAGAAGAGAATTTCGGCATGAATTTCGTCGGAAATGATCAAAACATCGTTGGCGATACAAATCTCGCCCATTCGGCGCAACTCGTCCGGCGTGAAAACCCGTCCGGTCGGATTCTGGGGGTTGCAGAGGATAAACGCTCTGACATTTTCGCTCTTTATACGCTTTTCAAAGTCCTCAAAGTCAATCTCATAGCGTTCGGTTTCGGCGTTATAGACAAGTTTATTGGTGACCAAATTCAGCCCATTGACGGCGGGAGATGAAAAGAAAGGCGGATAAGCGGGCGTTTGAATCAGGACGGATTCTCCCGGTTTGACGAACGCTTTTAGCGCAAAATTGAATCCGGGTACGATCCCTGGAACGGGGACGATAGCGTCCCGATTGATCGACCAGCTGTAACGATCGTCCATGCGCGACTTGAAAGTGTCGACCAGTTCCGGATTGACCACGGCATAGCCAAAAACGGGGTGTTTGAGCCGTTCTTGAATGGCTTCGATAATTTTGGGTTCAACTTCAAAATCTGTGTCCGCTACCCATAACGGGAGAACATCTTTCGGATAGATGCGCCATTTCATTGAGTCGGTTTCACGGCGTTCGACGAATTTATCAAAGTTATAGTTCATAAGATCGATTCCTCAGTTATTAACACGTTCATCATTTCTACGATACGTCTGATTATACCCGTTCGCCGCCCGGTTTTATTGGAAGCGACTTTGCGGAGTCCAGGAATCCTTTCGCAATGACCAAGGCTTCCGTGACACCGCCAAAGCCATCTTCGCCCGGCGCGCCGACGCATCCGGGACAACCTTCAGTACAACCACAATTTTCAATTAAATCGCACACGGCGGCAGTAAGCTCAGTGAAACGATCTTGAATTTCTTCACTTAGCCCTAATCCACCCGGTATCGTTTCATAAATGAACATCGTCGGGAGTCCATCGAACGTCGGATATTCCGGTTCGCAAATTACACTCACATCCTCTTCGTCACATTCGAGGAAGAACGCTGCTAATTGATGAAACGCGTTCGCGAAACCGGAAAGTCCGGACTTAATTCGGACTGCTTCCTCAACACGCCGATGACAGTCCGGGCAAAGCGTCGATAAGTTCTCGAGACGGTTGGCTTCTTCAGCGGACGCGAAAGAACGAAATGGAATTTTATGATGAACATGGAGAAATGACGCTGAGCCGACGCAGCCGCAAACCTGACAGATATTTCCATCCCGCTCAATGACCTTCTTTCGGATATTTGACCAATTTGGTCCGTAGTCGTTAGCGTCATTGCTCCAAACGCCCAGATCGCGGAGCGTATTTCTGAAGGCTTCGGATAGAACGAGAATAAAAGCTTTCGTGTCGATTGCGTCATTGGGAAGATCGAGCGGAAAAACGCCGAGCGGTTGACCTGTCTCTATATCGGTCTTCTTATAGGAAATGACTTGCGACGTGACCGTGACCCGACCTATGAGCGTCTTTCCGTTTTCGTATAGGCATTCATGTTCGGCGCTGTTCACGGCTATTTCATGTGTTCGCTGGGCTTCGGTCGTATAGGTTGGATGCGTCGGAACGGCAAAAGCGATATTCTCTTCGAGATCTAATTTTTCTATTCGGTAAGCTGCGCCGTTATGAAAGTAAATTGCGCCTTCGTGGGTCATCCAATAGGACGATGAGCGGTCGATTTCGCCGATCAGCGTCGATTTTCCCGTCCAATCTTCCGTGCGAATCGAGATTCTTTCCAGCCCTGCGTTTCGGAGCGAAACGGTTCGCTGGGGCGTCTCCGGCGCAATCCAATGATATTTGCCATTGCTGAATTGAGCCGCGCCGATGGTTCGGAAATAATCGAGAAGTTCCTGCGTCTCGTCGAGGGTCAGACTTCCGTAGGTGTCGTTTACGGTGAAAGGCAGTTCGAACAAGGCACATTGAAGATGCTGAAACAGAAGTGTTAAGTTATTCGGGTCGATCAAGGCTGGTTCAACACGACGGTTGAACAGGTATTCGGGGTGGCGGACGATGAATTGATCCGTGGGCTTTTGGCTGGGGACGAAGTAAAATTTTGAGTCTCGCCGATTTCTTCCGGCTCTGCCGACACGTTGATAAAATGCTGCGATTGAGCCTGGGTAGCCGATCGAAATTACAGCATCCATTGTCCCGATATCCATCCCAAGTTCGAGCGCATTCGTCGCTGCGACGCAGCGAGTTTCCCCCGACTTTAGCCCCGCTTCAATTTCACGCCGTTCTGAGCGTAAGTAGCCGGAGCGGTAGCCCTGAGCGGGAATGCCCATGTCACGTAAGCGCCGTACCGCCGATTCAACAGACATGCGCGAGTTCAGGAACAGGAGCGTTTGCAGTTTTGCGTTCGTCAGGTCGCGCGCCATTTTTGACCCTGTCAGAATTGACCCTGCGCGGAGGTGAAATTCTTCGTTGATGATGGGCGGGTTGACGAAGATGAAGTCGCGGTTTCCTGACCCGGAGCTGTCGTTTTCAACCGCGGCGCAGCATCGTCCCGTCAGTTTTTCGGCGAGCATCGCGGCGTTTCCGAGCGTCGCGGAAGCCAGGATGTATTGATGCGGCTCGGAAATGCGCGTATAGTAGGCGCAAACACGATTCAGACGGCGGAAGACGTTCGCGGTATGAGCGCCAAATATGCCTCGGTAAACATGTGCTTCATCGACGACGACGATTTTTAGATTCGTAAAGAAGCGTGCCCATCCGGGGTGAAACGGCAGCAGTCCAAAATGAAGCATGTCAGGGTTGGTCAGGATGATCCGCGCCCGCTCTTTGATGACCGTGCGTTGGTTGGCGGGCGTGTCCCCGTCGAATACGGCGATCTCGCCCGCATATTCAGGAAGCAGCTTTCTCAGCGAAAGGAATTGATCCTGCGTCAACGCTTTCGTCGGAAATATCAGCAGTGCGCAGGCGCTCCGATCCCGAAGCATCTGGTCAAGAATTGGAATCTGGTAGCAGAGCGATTTACCGCTCGACGTTCCGGTCGCGATCACGACATCCCGACGATCGTAAATTGCATTGAGCGCTTCGACTTGATGAGAAAAAAGGTCAAGAATACCAAATTCAGCGAGTCGAAGTCTGATCCGTTCATCGAGAAACGATGGAAATGACGCAACGGTCGGCGCAACCGCGCCGACCGTTTTCTCGTAGACGATTAAGTCCCGGTCAATATATTGTTTCTTGATGGGTGTCTCGCTCATTTATTCTTCGAGCGTTGGCGGATTTGCCTTTGAGCTCTTCTTAGTCCGCTTGATAATCCAGCGGAGGATCAGGTAAATCGGGAGAATAATAATGATTAGGAATGGGAGGGTCGCGATGACAAAATAGATGATGACATCGATGAGATCCTGCCCCGTCTCGATAAAAGCGTTGATAGAGGTGCGAAAACTGTCGCCAATGTGCCATTCATGACCGGCGATGACGATTGGATCTGGGATCGCTTTTACATTGACCGTAATACTCGATAATTTCGAGCTTTGTTCCATGTATTTCATCTGACCCTTTGTCAGTTCGATTCGTTCATCAACGTCAGCGATCTCTTCATAAACAGCGAGCGTATCTTTTACGGTTTTCGCGGTTGAAAGAATCTCTTCCAGCTTGGCTTTTTTATTTTCAAGACTGCGGAGGCGAGATTCCTGATCGACGTATTGATCCGTAATGTCGTCGCCGGAAATAAATTTATCGGTGATGTTTTTGTTCGGATCGGTCACGAGCGCTTCGATATCGGCGAGTGCGTTTTCGAAGCGTTCGGCGTCGACGCGAATTTGAACTGTGGCACGCGGTTTATCGGTCGTATAGTCCTCGGATATCTGATTCGAGACGACGAAACCGTCATATTTTACGGCTATTCCGGCGATGACGTCGGCGACCGCGACCGGATCATCGACACGAATCGTCAGGGATCCGTCTTTGATAATCATGCGCTCGACGGTCGGCGCCGGCTCTCCGTACGCGGCGGAATAAGCGCCTTCGACTGCCGAATCCTCGAAGTCGTACGCCATCGATTTCATCGCCATAGCCGGGGCAGCAGCGGAATATTCATCGGTTACAGATTTGCTCCGCGAGTCATACGTAGAGCGACCTCCGCAGGCTGTCAGCGACAAAATGCCAATCAGGCAAATCAGAATGAAAAACAAATGGTTCTTTTTCATAGTTCTTTTTCTCCTCGTGCCTTAAAAATTACAATCCGTTAAGTAACAGATGCTTTTCGTTGAATTAAAGTTCCGATCATATCCGAAGTTTTTCGGCGAGTTCAGCGATAATGACGTCGGATACTGCATCTTTTGACATCAGCGGAATTTCCCGCGATGAGCCATCGGCGAACAGGATTTCGGCTTGATTTTGGTCTGCGCCCATGCCGCGGTCGGAATGCGAAATGTCGTTTGCGACGATGAAGTCGATTTTCTTCCGCATCATTTTATTTTGAGCGTTCGTTATTAAATCCTGTGTTTCGGCGGCGAAGCCAACGACCGATTTTAGTTTCGGTAATCTGTTCCGAACCTCAGAGACGCGAAGCAGGATATCCTGAGTTGATTCGAGTTCCAAGGTCAGCGACCCACCCGTCTTTTTTATTTTTTGCTCGGCGACGGACGCTGGACGGAAATCCGCAACCGCGGCGCACATAATTAACGCGTCCGCACCGGAAACCGTCGCCAAAACCGTATCGAGCATTTCCTGAGCTGTATTGACGCGGATGACGTTCGCCCCATAGGGTTCTTTCAACCTTTCTGCGGCAGTGATCAGGACGACGTTTGCGCCGCGGTCGAGTGCGGACTGCGCAAGCGCGTAACCTTGCTTGCCGGAAGAGCGGTTCGAAATGAAACGTACCGGGTCGACCGGCTCACGCGTTCCGCCTGCGCTGATGACGATCGTCTTTCCCGCGAGGTCGCCCGTTCGCGAGAGCTGGTAGCGAATTGCGCCGACGATTTTCGCCGGTTCGGAAAAGCGTCCCAGCCCGGACATTCCGGAAGCAAAACGTCCGATTTCGGGTCCGACGAAGACCGCTCCGCGGTCGATTAGCGTTTTGACGTTCGCCTGCGTCGCGGCGTTTTGGTACATGTGCCCATCCATGGCTGGAGCGATGAGAATTGGGCAGTCAGCAGCCAAGATCGTCAGCGGCAGCAGCGTGTCCCCGCGTCCGGCAGCGATGTCTGCCATGGCGTTAGCTGAAGCCGGCGCAACGCAGATGAGGTCCGCGTTATGCCCAAGCGTAATATGCGGAACATGGTTTTCGTTTGTCCAAAGGCTGTCGTTGGTAAAAGCGGGACGTCCGGTGACGGATCGAAAAGTCAACGGGGTAACGAAGTGAGAGCCGCCGTCAGAGAGAATGACGTCGACGAGGGCGCCTTGCTGAGTCAGCGCTGACGCGATTTCGACAGCTTTATAGGCGGCGATTGAGCCGGTTACACCGAGAAGAATGCGTTTATTCTGGACAGGGTTCATTGATTTTTCTCCCAATAAAGTCGTAGTCCGGTTAATGTCAGCCAGGGGTTAACGTCATGGAAAATATCGGTATCTTTGGCGAGAACTTTCGAAAGTCCTCCGGTTGCTATGACCTTCAGGTCGGGCGAAATTTCTTTTTTGAACCGCGCGACCATGCCTTCAACCAGGCTGATATAGCCGTAATAGAGCCCGGATTGGATCGAATCAATCGTGTTGGAGCCGATGACTGACGGCGGACGGTCCATCGCGACGGTCGGGAGCTGCGCCGTTTTGGCGGTCAGCGCAGCGGCAGACGTATTAATCCCGGGCGAGATCGCACCGCCAATGTAATCCCCATTTGCATCAAGGAGGTTAAAGGTTGTCGCTGTTCCAAAATCGACGAGACATGACGGGTATCCATATAATGCCCGCAGTGCGAGGGCGTCGATGATCCGGTCTTGTCCGAGTTCGCGCGGATTGTCAATCTTGATTTGAAAATCGAGGTTTCCCTTGTGACTGACGAGGACGATGGGACGATTTAGGTAGTAGTTGCA
The DNA here is from genome assembly GCA_034430135.1 of Flexilinea sp. Lineage (GTDB taxonomy): Bacteria > Chloroflexota > Anaerolineae > Anaerolineales > Anaerolineaceae > Flexilinea. The sequence goes on from DAOUFB010000138.1 coordinate 6,784, forward strand.
GGCGTCGACGACACGTCCCGTAACAATCGGGACGACTGAGGCAATGCAAATTCCGTCGATGATGTCGGATTGGATGCCGTTGTGTTCAAGGAGGAACCGCAACTGCATTCCGTATTCATCGGGCATCATATCTCGGTTCGTCGACAGTCGCCAGCGCATGATAATATCTTCGCCGGAGAATAAACCGATGGTGAGGTTGGTGTTGCCAATGTCAATTCCTAATAGCATGCGTTCTCCTCTAAGGAATCGTACTGCGAACGTCTATCGTTTGGGTTCAGATTCCGCCGTCTTCCTTTTGAAGGATTATAATATTTTTTAGAACGGGGACGATAGTGAATCGATTAAGTTCATTCCTGATTTTAGGGGTCTTGATGTCGATTTTGTCGGCATACGGGCTGGTTTGGTTGGTAACAGAGCGCTTGCCGGAGCTGCCGGAGCGCGGTCTTTTGTATTTTCTGGTCATTACGTTCTTTACGGGCGTTTCACTGCCGATACTGGGTTGGGTGTATCGGAAATTCTCCCGGACTCAGGAAATTGACGGGGTTTCAGTCGTTTGGGAATCGCTTGCGGTTGGCATGATTGCCGCGATTTTGTTGTGGTTTCAAATCGGTCGGGCGTTAACCCCGGTCGTGATTTTTTTAACGGTTGGCGGCTTTGTCGTCGTAGAACTTTTGCTGCGCATGAGCGATTTATTTGGAGATAACGCAGAAAGAACAAATTCTGAGGAGGAATAACGTATTTATGAAAAAAGATTTACCTATGTATTTAGAGAAGTTCGGATTAGACGCGATTATCAT
>DAOUFB010000139.1:0-4879 GCA_034430135.1 Flexilinea sp.
AGTTTATCTCCGCAGTTCGTCAGGATAAATATGCGAACGAAAGTCAAAAAATCGACGACCTTCAAAAACTGGCGTATGCCCAGTTTGAGAAGACCGTCATATTAGAATTGCTTGAGCTGACGGAAGAAGATTGGAGCTCGGTTCAGACCGAATCCCAACGGATCCTTGAACAAATTATGCAAAATTCAATCCGAGAAGATCAGCTCCAGGTTGAAATTTCGAATATTCCGACCATGATCAATTACTACATCAAGCCGGATCTTTCGCAATTGATCAACAACTTGACGCGCAACTTTATCACGCCCAACTCCCTCTTTTCGCAGGAACTCACCGATCAAAGCATCGCCGACGCACGCGCCGCTGTCCAGCCAAGAGAACGAACTTTCGTCGTGAATCAGACGATCGTCTCCAGAGGGCAGATCATTACCGACCTGATTTATGAAGCACTCGACAAACTCGGTCTTGTTTACACAAAAAACACAACCAAACGACTCGTCACTTCGGCGCTGATCGTCCTCGCTCTTGCGATTTTCGCCTTGACATATTTCCTGAGCGAAAAACGGTTCACGGGGATTAGTCTGCGTGAGTCGATCCTGATCGCCGCGCTCTATATCATCTTTCTCTTCGCAGCGCGGCTCCTCATTCCGAACCGCACGATTATTCCGTTTTTGTTCCCGATGACCGCTGCCGGATTGACAATCGCCTGTCTTTGCGGCTCCATGTACGGTATGATTATTTCAGTGATTTTAGGCATGATCGTTCCGTTCGATTTTACCGACGCGCTCGGCTACACCATCTACTACATTATTACATCCGTATCCGGAATTATCGTCCTGGGTCGCGGACGGCAAATCGCTGATTTCGTGATTGCCGGCGCCGTATCCGGTCTAATCGGCGTGCCGATGATACTCTTTTTCCAACTCAACAGCGGAAACTTTACCGACATGGCAGGGCTGGTTACGCTGACCGCAGCATCCCTGGTTAGCGGAATGCTGTCGACGGCGATCGCGCTCATCCTTCAGTATTCGCTCGCTGAAACAATTGGCGTCATTACCCCAATGCAGCTGCTTGAAATCATCCGCCCCGACTCGCCGCTGCTTCAGTTCATCCTGACAAATGCGCCCGGAACCTATCAGCATTCGCTCCAGGTCGCGAACCTCGCAGAACAGGCGGCAAAAGCCGTCAACGCTGATCCGCTCCTGATCCGCGCCGGAACAATGTACCACGACGCAGGGAAAGCGCTTAATCCTGAATTCTTTATCGAAAATCAAATCGGCAGCACGATTAACACACATGAAGATCTGTCGCCAACCGAAAGCGCACAACTCATCATCCGCCATGTACCGGACGGCGTAAAACTCCTGCGCCAGTACCACTTGCCCGCGATTCTTGAGGCTTTTGTCCTGGAACATCATGGGACGAACGTGACGCGCTATCAATATAATCAGGCAGTGAACGCAGCCCCGGAGGGTACCGAAGTCGACATCAAAGACTTCACCTACCCCGGACCGTCTCCGCGCTCAAAAGAAACCGCGATCTTGATGCTCGCGGATTCAACGGAGGCACGCGCCCGCGCGGAAAAACCGAAAAACCTCGAAGAAATCAACACGACGATCAAAGCCATTTTTGATTATTACACGACCAACGGTCAGCTCGATAACGCTCCGCTGACGCTGAACGACATGACGAAAATTCGCCATGCGTTTAGCGCCGTTCTCCTCAACACCTACCACCCGCGGGTCAAATATCCGGAATTGAAGCGGGGCAAGAAAACCGCAGCAACACCGCCTCCGTCCCAGCCGCCAGCCGTTTCATCCGACGCGCCAGCGAAAGAACAGGTCAAATCGGAATCCGATCCGGAGGCGACGATTCATCCCGTGCCGGAAGGTGAACCAGCGAAGTAGTCGAAAGCGTGCGCAATGGATATCTATAACCGAACCGAATGGACTGAACTCCCAATCGACGGGGACGCTTTGGTAACGCTCAGCGAGAATCTGTTGATGGATTTTTACGAGGCGGATCTGCCTGAACTGACTTTTTCGGTCGTTACAGCTAAAGAAATCCGTGAGCTGAACCATCAATTTCGGGACGTCAACGACGTGACCGATATTCTTTCCTTTCCAGCTGAATCCGAGATTGACCCGGAAACCGGAGTCGAATACCTTGGAGATTTAATCGTCTGCCTGGAGCGCGCCGAATCACAGGCTAACGAAGCCGGACATTCTCTTCAGGATGAAGTCTCGCTCTTGCTCATTCATGGGCTTCTTCATTTGCTTGGCTACGACCATGCTGAACCGGAAGAGAAAGCGGAAATGTGGGCGCTTCAAGACGAATATCTTCGAAAATACGGAATTAAGTTGAATAAAATCTCGGGCGATGAACCGTTCAGCGAAGACGAACTGCTGAATGGTTCATGATCAGGATCCATTTTGTTTGGATCGTCCGATTTTATGGTATACTGTGCACCGTTTGATTTGCCGAACGGCAAAATCTTTCCACGCCTGGACAATGAGCCAGCCGTAATCCCGAGGAAAGGAGGAAGAAGCAATGAAACAGTACGAAATCATCTATATTGCCAATCCGGATCTTGACGAACAGTCCATCGATGACTTGAATAAGAAAGTCACCGGCTGGATCACCGAAAACGGTGGTGAAGTCGAGAAAATTGATGACTGGGGCAAACGCCGCCTCGCATATCGCATCCAGAAACAGCGCGATGGTCACTATGTTCTCATTTCGGCGAAATTAGACCCGAGCACGGTGAAACCGATCTCGTTCAACCTTCGCTTTGTTGAGAATATCTTCCGCTACATGATCACCGCGGTCGAAGCCAAGTAAGTTCCTTTAAGATTCTCGCGTCCAAAATAGTCTGGACGCGTCAGGAGTAACAACATGAGTGATGAAAATTTAAACGAGCAGGAACACCGTGGCGGCGGTAACGGTCGACGATTCGTCCCGCGCCCGAAGGTTTGCCAGTTCTGCTCTGAGAAAACCGTCGAAATCGATTACAAAAACACGGATCTTCTCCGCCGTTTCGTAACCGAAGAAGGTAAGATTCGACCCCGACGCCAGACGGGCACCTGCGCCAAGCACCAGCGCGCCGTCGCCTCTGCGGTCAAGCGCGCTCGCCAGATCGCCTTGCTCCCGTATACGTCTGAACCGTATCAGGATGTCGTTCGCTAATTAGCTATTCTTATACATCACAAGGCATGGAAGTTTGTTTCTTCTATGCCTTTTTTTCTAAGGAGAACCTAAAATGCCTGTTGAAAAAAAAGAACCGCTGCATCCGCGCTTAAACAATAAAGCCAACCGCGCTCGCCATGACCGCGAAAATCAGCAAATCCGCATCATCAAGATTGCCGCAATCGCCGTTATCGGCGCTATTGCGCTTTCACTGATCAGCGGACTGGTCTACACGGGTCTTATCAAACCGAATAAGGTCCTCGCGCAGGTCAACAGCGAAAAAGTCACCGTTTCAGACTTCGAGAAAGCCGTCCGCTATCAGCGCAACAACCTGATCAGCAATTACGAATATATGCAGCAGCTGTATTCGTCGTTTGGCATCCAAATGGATGAGGCGACCCGCTCCCAGTATGAAACCCGACTCCAGCCCGAATACGCGAATCTCATCGGCGCCGAAGTTTACACGAACCTCGTTGACCAGATGGTCCTCGATTACGGCGCAAAAGCGGAAGGATATGAAGTTTCCGACACTGAAGTTGAGACTCGGATGCAGGAACTATTCGGATATTACGCGAACGGAACGCCGACCGCTGAACCGACCGACCTGCCCTTCGAAGATACACCGACGCCTTCCGAAGCCCAAATCAAACTGTTGAACTATACGGCAACGCCGGAAGCGACCGAAATCCCTGAGGAGAATGACCTCGAAGGATTGGGGAACGAAGGACCGACGACCGATTCCGACTTGACGCTCGACGTCGCCGCTACCGCGGTCCCGGAAAACGCCGGCGAATCTGAAATGGCTGCGGACTTCTCGGTCGAACCGTCTCAGGGAGAATCAGACGAAGAATCGACCACTGCTGAAACTTCGACGGGAAACGAATCTTCAACCGATGAAGTCTCTGAGGCAGAAGTGGTCGCGGAAGCCGAAAGCGAACCATCGCTCGAAGCTGAGGAAGAAACCGTCCCGACCGAAGGTCCTACCGCTACGCCGGAACCAACCGCAACCGTCTACACGGAAGAGCTCTATCAGCAGAACGCCGATACCTACTTCTCGTCGAACGAATACACGGATCGAGCCTTTGAACGGAAACTGGTTTACTATGATCTCCTTCAGAATAAGGTTCGCGCAGATCTCGAGAAATCGATCGAACGGGAACAGGACATGGTTTGGGCGCGTCATATTCTCGTCGCCACCGAAGAAGAAGCGAACGCCGTGATTGAACGGCTGAACAACGGGGAAGATTGGAACACGGTTGCAGCCGAGGTCTCAACCGATTCAAGCAATAAAGACAACGGCGGGGATCTGGGTTGGTTCGGAAAAGGACGCATGGTCACACCATTTGAAGAAGCCGCTTATGCACAGGAAGTTGGTACATACAGCGCCACGCCCGTTCAGACCGATTTCGGATGGCATATCATCCCTTGCTCTCCGGTGCCTCGGGCTGAGGCGCGGCCGTCCCTCCGCCGGGCTGAACCTGAACCGCTGGCGTGCCCTGATCCGCGCTCGTCGTGACCGCCGCGCCCTGCGACTCGTCCTTCAGCGTGGAGGGGCCGATCTTGAGGTCCTTCACGGAGGGCGCATCTGCCTTGCCCTTCAGCGTCAGGGTGACGGTGCGGAAGTCCGCCCGTGCGCCGCCCTTCTGCGCCCCCTCGAGGCCCCCGCCGAGCGCCTGCTTCAGCGTGTCGGCCACGT
>DAOUFB010000140.1:0-24284 GCA_034430135.1 Flexilinea sp.
AATCATACCGATGGCAAGAAGCTATGTCTATTTATTTGAATTTGCGAAACTTATTTTACGTTATCGGTCAATTCGCTGCATACCCCCATTCCGTCCTGCGGACTCAGGGGGGCGCAGCAAATTGACTTTGGTTAAGTTTTTTTGGAAGAGGGGGATTTCGTTCGCGAACGAAATCCCCCTCTTCCAAGCCATCAGCCCCCTGTTTTTCGCTGAAAAAGAGGAAATTTTGAAAAAAATAAGTGGAGCAATAAAGGAGTGGAGAGGAAGCCTCTCCATCTCGAACCTTTAAACAAATTCACGCTGTTTTTCTATGGCGAAGGCATTTTGGACCCGCCTCCGCCATGGTTATTCAAGCGGCTGATTTATAAATCTATTTCGACGACGTTATCTTCCTCGACCTTTTCTTCGACTTTTTCTTCGATTCGTTCCATCAGCGCGTTTTCATCGAGCGATTCAGGAATCATCCAGAAGTAAACGCTCGAATCCGATTCAACAATCCGAATCGAAAGATCGTCATCTTTCCAGCGTCCATCCTTTTTCTTATCACCGAACCGAGCCGCGAAAACGGTTTCGAGTCCGTTATAAAACTCTCGAGCTTCGCGGCGCGAATCCCACTGGGTTTCGGAGAAGATAAACGGTTCTCCGCCGCAGCGTCCAAACGTAAACGCACCGCCGCTCCAGCCGTCGGAAGCTCGTTCCGCGCTCCGTGCGTCGAGGCGCCATTCTTTCTCTCTCCCGAGCATCAGCATCCAACGGAGGTCGATAATATTTAATACGTTCGTCTGCACCAGATCACAGCCCTGCGCCTCAAATTCTTCGTTAATTGCGTCGAGCGGGACGTCGACCGGCTCGTCAATTCCGGCAAGAATCGGGTTCGCGAGCTGTTCCGCCGACGCGGGCGGAGAAAGCAGGCTCTCATTCACGAGGTCGTAACCGCCTTTCATATAGGCGAAAAGGATGTAATTGAACCCATAGGTATATTCCATCAGGAGCGATTCCTGAAAATATTCCGGCGCATTCGTAAACGTACTGTCGTCCTGATCCGTCGTCCCGCCGCGCAATAACGGTGCGACTTCGGGTTCCTGGCTGGTCATCATCTCGGTCAAAACGGCGTCGCCTTCGATCATGGCTTTCCCGAGGAGACATTCCTCGTTGTTATTCTTGCAAAAGTCCGCATCGTAATACTTCGACAGCTCAGGGAAATTGCTGAATTGCAGGAAATGCGTATATTCATGGCTCAGCGTGTTCAGGGTTTCGGCTTCATCAGCGTCGCGCGGGAGCATCATAATATTTTTTTTGTTGTCGTAGTAGCCGGCGATTTGGTCCGTTTGAATCGTGACGTAAAATTCTTTGACGTCGAAATCATCGTCGATGAAACCGAAAAGCGACAGAAGATCGCGGTCATTCGCGAAATCTTCATCGGTCAGACGCTCATCAAAAGTTTTTAACGTTTCCTCGCGGAGCTCGTCTCGGCTTTTAAAGACGATTTGAAGCGGTTTTTCCGTGCTTAAACCGCGGATCCGTTCGACGGCTGCGATGACGGTTTTTTGATTTTCACTGAGATCATCGCTCGTGATGATTTCGAGGTCATCGTCTGCTTCGCTGCTTGCGATGACTTCGTCTTTGGCGGCTGCGGTTTCTTCGGGTATGTCTTCCGCTTCGTTCTCGTCTGTTTCGAGCATGACGGGAACGTCCTCGGGTTCTTCGTCAACGATCGAATCTTCGGTAACGGTTTTATCGGCTTCAACGGTTTCTTCGGGGATGGATTCAACCTCGGTTAAAGTGGTTTCGGTTCGGTTCCCATTCCGAACGCTTCGGAAAATCATCACACCGCAAACGCAAAGTAAAACGTAGACGATCAACGAAAAAGCGATCAATGCGATCACGACGATTTTTTTCTGTTTCTGGTTCATTTTTCCTCTTTCTTTCGCACTATCGATATTCGGCGAGATATTGGACGGCGTAGCGGGCGGATTCGTTTTCCGGTTGAGATTGAAGCGCACGCGTGAAAAAAGCTTCCGCTTCAGCGTTTTCGTTCCGCAGGAGATACCCCCAGCCTTTCCAAAGCAGGGCGCTAACGTCCGCGCTGTTTAATTTTAGTCCATAATCGCACCATGCGATCAACTCATCCGCGGCGCCCATGTTGAAAAAGATTTTATAGAGCGGCGGGACGAAATCGTTAAGCCGCATCGGCAGCCGCAAGTTGGCAGCGGCGTGGAAGGCTTCCACCGCGTCGCGGTAACGCTCGTTTTCGCCAAGCGCGCTGACGAGATTCAGCCGCGCGTAGACGTTCATCGGCAAATTCGCGACATCGCGTTCTGCTTTTTCGATCGCGCGTTCACGGTTTCGCCGTTCGTCCGCATCTTCCCCGAGCGCGGATTCGACTTCGCTGAGTCGGTCAGTCGGTACGACGACGAGGTATTCACGTCCAAACGGATACCAGGATTCCATGAGCTCAGACGTCGGAATGCCATGACGATCCCTTTTCGATGGGTCGCGGAGCGAAAAAGTATCGCTCAGGTCGTCTTTTCCGAAGACGACGACGTAACGCCGGATCAGGAAATCGTCGTCCAGATACGATGGAAGCCAGTCATGGGAGAGCGTTGGTATCAGGATGGGAAGCTCCAGATCCAAAAGAGCAGCGAGCTGTTCCTCCGTTCCGTTAAGACGGCGCAGCGCTGTCAGGTCCGGATGGTGCGGTGTGACATAAGCGGCGAGGGCTTCAAGATCGGGGTTAGGCGCGGTATAGCCGGAGCGAAGGAGCCGTTGGACGGCGTACTGATTCGTCGTATGTCCGAAGGAGCGGATGACCGTAGCGAGCGCGGTTGCACCGTCATTCAGGACGTCGGCGCGCTCAAAGGTTGGAAGCGTCAGGAGACGTGTTTTCCCGAAGATTTCCGCGTCTGCGTTCGCCCCCGTGCTGCCCGCACCGTTTTGCGGCGTGTTGACGTAAACCCAATTCATGCCCATGGTTGGGGTCATCGTCGGAAGAAACTCGCGAGCGTTGCGTGCGGCGTTTCCTTCATCGCCGCCTTCGTCCGCGTTTTCTCCGATCAGAGCAGATTGGAGCGCTTCAAGGTTCTCAGCGAAAATAACTTCCGCGTCGGGAAGTTCCGGAACTTCGTAAATCGTCTGGGATAAAAAGTCGTGGGAATTCGGCTGAACAGGGCGGAAGACCAGCGATTTTAGCAGCGGGACGATCGGATAAAGCGGCGGGAAAAGGAGTTGGCGCGCGCTGGGTACGACACCCGCCCAGATGAAAAGGACAAGGATAAAAACGAGGATAAAGCCAGCCGCGCCGCTGTTTCTTTTTTTCTCCGTATAAAAAAAAGGTTTTCGCTTATTTCGCATGGAACTGACTGTCGCGGATGCGTTCCAGGATCAGCAGGATCAGAACCGAAATCAGGATGATTAGGGCGATGACGGTTCCGCCGATGATAATTCCGTTCGTCTCAGTCGAATTTTCGAAGTACTCGGGATCCAAATAGGCGAGGCGTTCTGGGACGCTCGTCACGGTGGGTTCCGTTCCGCTCCCGTTCGTCCTCAGCGATGTGTGGAGCGGGGCGCCGGGGATGACCGTGGCGTTTTTCCCCATGAGGGCGGATTCCGCGGATGATTCCGCGGTAGCGGTCAGCGCCGGGGCATTGGCGGATTGGCGCGGGTCTGCGACGATGCTCGAAAAGATGATGAAGAGGAGCGCGATGAATATCATCGTCACGACCACAGTCCAATTATGAATATTTTCCGGAATTTTATCTAACTTAACCATCTTTGGCATGGATGTCCCGTTCCTTCCCTTTTCGTTTTAATCCGCATCGCTTCGTTTAGTACAGCGCTTCCAGCGCTTCGCTTGCGGCTAATTCGGGTGACTTCGTCGTAAGAATGACTTTTGAAACTGCGCCGTTGACGATCGGAACCAGTTTCGTCAGAACGGAACTTCCGGGCAGGAGGGTTCCCCGTTCGCTCATGATCCGGATCGCCGCGTATTTCGCGTCCTTTTCCCATTCGGTCAGGTTAATCGTCCGTACCGGTAAGTAGCCGTTGAGATGCGTCCAGCGATCGTTAAATTCCGGGCTGGCGATCATTTCGGCGAGTTCGGTTCCCAAAGCTGCGAGGTCATCGTTTTGGGTCGTGATGACGACGTTCCAGGTATTTATCAGCGGATATGGGCTATTTTCGTCGGTGCGCGGAATGGGCATGACCGTAAAATCCGCCCGTTGGCTATGATGATACTGCGAAAATTTGGTGATCGCGATCTGGTAAGTGCCGTCGGTAAACTGTTTCCAGGATTGTCCGGTCGCGCTGTCTTTCGCGATAGCGGGCGGAAAAGCGCCTTTCTGACCGCCGTTCAGGAAAAAATTCAAGGTTTGGGTCAAAATTTCCTGATCGAGCATAGGCTTTCCCTGCTCGTCTTTGGTTCTCCCGCCTTGGGAGAGATAGATGAACATTCCGAACAGGTCGATCGACGAGTTGGGTTCGAAACCAATCGGCAGACCGCGGGTCAAAATCTCTTCCCAATTATTCATGTCCGGTCCGGTCAACGCCGGGCGGTAGGCTAAAACGAGCGGATCGCCGGCGATCGGGACCCCGTAAAGCGCATTATCGACGGTTGCCGATTCCCGCGCGAATCCGAACCATGAACTCGAATCGTCGGCGAATAGCTCTGTCTTGACGGGGTAGATTAACCCTTTTTGCATGGCGGTCACCATGTCATTCCGGTCAAGCACCATGAGCGCTGGGAGCGCGTTCGGCGCAGCGGCGGCGGCGCTCGAAAGCATATTCAGTCCGGATGCATCTCCGGACGTGTCTTTAATCCGGTAGGAAATCGTGACATTCGGATGTTCTTCCATGAACTGGGCAAAGAGTTCGCCAAGCGCGATGCCGGCGGTACCCTGGTTCGCGGGGTCGAATTGCGGCGGGAGCCAAATCAGAATTTCTTTCTTGACCGTGTTCGGATTTTCGAAAAGCGCGAGATTTTTCCGCTCAAGCTCAGCCTCCGCCGTTTCGGTTATCTCTGCGCCAATTATCGTCGGCGTCCGAGCAGGAGTGCTTATGGAGACGTCGTTTATTTCGGTCGCTGCCGTTTCGTTCAGAACCGGGGTCAACTCATTTTCGGGCGTTTCCGCTGCGCTCTGGCAGCCGGATGCGCAGATAACCGCGAGTCCCAGCAGCACGAAAAGCGCGACCCTTTTTCTTGAATTTTTAAAAAAAGTAATATTCATGAATCAGATTCCTTTCAAAAACGGCATTCCCGAGAACTAAAGCGCGGACGAAGAAGGATCTCTCCTCCGTCCGCTTCAAATTTTACCAGCAGCCGCGGAACTTTACAGGCTGATTCCCTGACTGACGAATTCGGTCAGGAGCTCAACCGCTTGAGCGAAGTCCTTCATATCAATCATTTCAGACGGTGAATGGACGTAGCGGCAGGCGAGCGAGATACAAGTCGACGGAACGCCTGAGCGGGTCCCCGCGATCGCGCCGGCATCGGTTCCCGCGAAACGCAGGACTTCCATCTGGACCGGAATATTCGCGCGTTCTGCGGCGGCGCGGAACGCAGCGTTGACGGCGGGGTGCGCCATGAGCGAGCCGTCGCGAACCTTGATGCAAGGTCCGGCGCCGAGAACCATGTTGCCCGGCATGCCATGCGGCTGATCCGCGGAGAGGGTCACGTCGAGGGCGACGCCGACTTCCGGATCGACCGCGTAGGCGGACGTTTTCGCGCCGCGGAGACCGACTTCTTCCTGGGTCGAAAAGACGAAGTAAAGTTCGTTCGGACCGCTTAGTTTCTTCTCCTTGAGCGCCTTAATCGTCTCAACGGCGATTGCGCAGCCCATCCGGTCATCCAGAGCTTTCGAGACGACGCGATCGCCGAGGTCAACGAATGGACGTTCAAAGCAGGCGACATCGCCGATCTTGACCGGGCAGTCCGCTTTGGAGCTGACGCCGAAGTCAATGAACAGGGTATCCATTTTCGGAACGCCGCCGTTCATTTTTTCCGTTTCAGCGTATACGACGCCGCGCGCGCCATTCGCGAAGAGAACGCGGCTTCCAAAGCAGGTTAACGGGTTGACGCCGCCGATAGCGGCGACGTAGGCGAAACCCTGGTCGTTGACGTGAGAAACCATGAGCCCGATTTCGTCCATGTGCGCCGAGATCATGACGCGTTTCCCGCCGTCCTTTTTCGTTCCGACACGGGCGATCAGGTTGCCCATGACGTCCGTTTTAATCTCATCGACGAACGGCTCGATCATTTCACGAATTGCATCTCGGACTTTATTTTCCGCGCCGGAAGGTCCGAAGGTTTGCGCTAAAGTTTCCAGTGTCTTTTTCATGGTTAAAGTCTCCAAAAATTGTTATTGACGTTCGCCGGCGAGGATGTCGCCGGAAAAATGGCGAAGTGCGGCGGTCAGGAGTTGATAATACCCCTGCCAGTCGGCGATTCGGACGATCATTGCTGCGGTATGGGCGTAGCGTCCCGGGACGGAAAGGCTGATCGACGGGATGCCTTCTTTTGTCAGGTGAATCGAGCCGGCGTCCGTCCCGCCCGGCTGCGGCTGGCGGTATTGATAGCGGATCCCGTATGCGTCGCCGAGATCGGAAAAATATTTCACCATGCGGCGATCGTAGAGCGTTCGTCCGTCCATGACATAAATCGCCGGACCTTCGTCTAATTTCGACTTGTACGCGATATTCTCCGAGCCGTCGTAAGCGGGCTGGTCGTTCGCAGGCGTACAGTCAATCACGAACGCGGCATCGGGGTTCGTCGCATAGGCGACGGCTTTCGCGCCGCGGAGACCGACTTCTTCCTGAACCGTAAAGGCGGCGATCAGTTCGACGTTTTCCGGCGAATTTTTAAACAATTCGATGAGGGTTGCGACGCCGATGCGGTTATCGAAAGCTTTCCCGAGGAGACTCAGCTCGCCGAGGCGCTTAAACTTCGTCGCGAAAACCGCGTAATCGCCGACTTCAACGTCGCTGACTTCCGGCGACACGTCGATTCGGAGGCTATTCACGGTCAGAATATTTTCGAGCTCCGAGCGTGGGGAAAGATGAATCGGGCAGGCGCCAATTACGCCCGGGATTCCCTTTTTCCCGACGCGAACCGCTTTACCCGCGAGCATGCGCGGATCGACTCCCCCCACAACGGCGAAACGGTAAATTCCGTCCGATTCCTTGAAGTTGAGCATGAAGCCGACTTCATCCATGTGCGCAGCGATGAGGATGCGCGGCGCATTGGGCGTTTTCGCTTTCCGGATCGCGATCAGCGACCCAAGGTTATCAATGCGCAGCTCATCCGCAATTGAACCGATTTCATCGCGGATTATTTTCCGGATCGAGCCTTCATCGCCGGAAACGCCGCTGGCGTTTGAGAGTTTTTCGAGCAGCGCGATTTGATCCGCGCCAATGGTCGGCAGCGAGCCGACGGGCTTAAAGGTCTTTTCCATCGGTTTCATCCTCCCAATTTAATTCGGCAAAAGAGTCTTCATTCAGGCGGGAAATAAATTCCGCCATGAGCCGACCGACGCGGCGGACGTCTTTCATGGTGATGACTTCAACTGGGGTATGCATATAGCGCAGCGGGATCGAAACGACGCCGGTAATCGCTCCGCCGCAGGCAGTTTGAAGCGCGACCGCGTCCGTTCCCGACATATTCGGCAGCGGATCTTTCGTAAACGGCATGTCGATTTCTTCCGCTAATTTGCAAAGTTGTTTCGGGAGCGCGGGATGAATATTTGCGCCGAAGCCGATCGCTGGTCCAGAGGCAAGGGCGCGCGTCCGATAGTCGTCCACGCCCGGACCTGAGGCGAACGTCACGTCAATTACGATCGCGACGTCAGGGCGCAGGTCGTTTACCAGCGTATCCGAATAGAAGGCGACTTCTTCCTGAATCGTTCCGACGGCGACGACGTCAAATTCATGGCGGCGGCGCGTCAACTCTTCAAGGCAGTACGTGACCGCCGCGACGGAGGCGCGGTTATCGAGGCTATGCCCAGCGATATGCTCTTTCCCCATTTCAACCGGTTCATTCGCATAGGAGACAGCGTCGCCGATCTGGATTTTGGCGCGAACGCCTTCAACGCCTAACCCGGTGTCGATGACGAGGTCGGCGAGCGGAACGGGCTGATTGATGAAGGGTTTCGAGGTCAGATGCGACGCGAGCTGGACAATAACGCCCGGGATTGGACCGCCATTGCTGTGGACAATAACTTCCTGACCCGGGAGAATGCGTGGGTCGAAACCGCCGACCGGCGCGAAATAGAGCATTTCGCCGGAAATGCGTTCAACGACCATGCCGATTCCGTCCATATGAACCGCTAACGCGATTTTTCGTCGGGGGGCGTCCGGATCCTTTCGTTCGCCTTCCCTGACACCGTACAAATTTCCGAGCGGAGAAACTTCGAAACGATGAACGTATGGCGCCCAGATTTCGCGGATCACGTCACGGACAGGCGTCTCGTGACCCGAAATACCGGATTCGCTGATAGTTCGCTTGAGCGTCTCCTTAAGATTAAGTTTATTTTCCATAAATATTCCTTAAAATTAATAAAAGCAGTTCTGAGCCGCTTCGACGGGACAAGCCCGGACGAGGCGGACGGATACCTGATGCTGCGCCAATTATACCCCGAACGGCAGCGGTAAAAGATGTATAATTTTCAGTAAGATTTAGTGGAAGATTCTTAGAAAATGAAAGGATGCGACAGGATGGATTATCAAGAGAAGGTTCAAATTTGGCTTGAGAAATTGCCTGCGGGAGATCCGCTCCGGGCGGAACTCGAATCATTGAAGGGAAATGAGAAGGAGTTAGAAGAACGGTTTTATCAGGATATTTCGTTTGGTACGGCGGGACTTCGCGGAAAAGTCGGCGTCGGAACGGATCGGATGAACGTTTATACGGTTGGACGCGCGGCTCAGGGCGTCGCTGACTATATTTCCAGCTTAGGCGAGAAAGCGAAACGGGACGGCGTGATTATCATTCACGACTGCCGTCATTTTTCGGATGAATTTTCGCGTCTCGTTGCCAGTATCATGGTTGCGAATGGGATTCATGCTTTTCTCTTCGACGGCATTCGCCCAACGCCGGAATTATCGTTCCTGATCCCAGCTCTCCATGCGGCAGGCGGGGTTAACATTACCGCGAGCCATAATCCGAGCGCGTTCAACGGATTCAAAGCCTATGGTTCGGACGGCTGCCAGATTGGTTCGGATGTCGCAGAGCCGTTGATGAAACGGATGAGCGAGATCGATTACTTCAGCGGCGTACGCAAGGTTGATGTTGATGTGGCGATTCGCGCCGGGAAAATTACGATGCTCGGTGAAAAGGAAGATCGTTTATATCTGGACGAGGTTTTATCGCTGACGATTCATGACGGCGATGAACTCGATCTGACGATCCCGATGGTCTACACGCCGCTTCACGGGGCGGGGGCGATTCCGTTCCAGCGTATTTTGCGTGAGCGCGGATTTAAAAACGTTCACGTCGTTCCGGAACAGGAACAACCCGATCCGGATTTTTCGACCGTCAGCTATCCGAATCCGGAAGATCCCAAGGCTTTCCGAATGGCGGAGGCGTTAGGTCGGAAGGTTGGCGCTGAAGTTTTGATGGCGACGGACCCGGATTCGGATCGATTCGCGATTGAACTGCGGAGCGACGACGGATCGTATGTACCGTTGAATGGGAACCAGACGGGCTATTTGCTTGCGAACTATATCCTCGAAGGACGGCGCGACGCGGGAACGCTCCCCGCGAAGGGCGCAATTATTAAATCGATCGTCACGTCGACGATGACGACACGGATTGCCGCGTCCTATGGCATTGACCTGTTCGAGACGCTGACCGGGTTTAAGAATCTCTGCGGGAAAATTCCCGATCTGCTGGCGAAGGGGTACGAAGTTTTATTGGCGTATGAAGAGTCGATCGGCTACGCCGCTTCCCCGCGGATTTGGGAAAAGGACGGATTGAGTGCCGGGATGCTGATCGTGGAAGCGGCAGCGTACTATAAAAAGCAGGGTAAAACGCTTTGGCAGGTTCTCGAAGGACTTTACGCGCGTTATGGGTGGTTCGCGGAGCGTGGAACGAGCCTCGTTTTAGAGGGGATCGAGGGCGCGGCGCGAATTAAGCGCATGATGAGCTGGCTGCGCGAGAATCCGCCGGTTGAAGTCGCGGGGCTGCGCGTGGAAAACATCGTGGATTATCAGGATGGCGCCGGCGATATTCCGCCGTCCAACGTATTACGGATCTTCCTGGAAAATGGAAGCTGGTTCGCGGTTCGACCGTCCGGAACGGAACCGAAGATTAAGTTTTACGTGTATACGGTTGGGAAGGATCGCGCGGATTCGCTGGAAATGAATCAGGCGGTGTCCCGGGATATTCTTGCCAGGCTGGAGCTTGTCCCTTAGCTCAAATCTTTTAAGCGGATTTGAGAGAGTTGTTCCGCGATCAATCCGAGCAGGATTGAGATCAGCCCGACGGTAATCGAGAGAAGAGCTGCGACGGATAAGCCGCGGCCCATTAAGAGGAACGGGAACGCCCAGAGAACGCCGACCGCGATTGCGGCGCTCCCGACCGGCAGGAAGATTCGAAGCGGGTTAAAGACCATGACGATATTGAAGATTTGAATCAGGGTATCGAGCGCGGTCATGGTCGAAATTGTGCTTTTTCCGGCGGCGCGGGGGAGCGTTTCGATCGGCTCTTCGATCACGAGATGGCGCTGCTGTGTGAAAATCAGCGTCATGACGTCCGAAAAAGCCATGGTTTCCGGACAAAGAGGGAGATATTTCTGCGCCAACTCGGTCTGGTACAGTTTCATCCCGCTGTTTAGATCCTCGATTTTTAAATCAACGAGAATTTTCGCTGTCGCGCGCAGCAGCGACTTTCCGACCGAGCGGTACAAGTCATCCCAACCCGTCTTTCCGATCGACTTCCGCGCGCCGACGACCAGGTCGGCGTCAACTTTTTCACGGGCGTTCATCATGGGCTCAATGTCTTGAAGCCGGTGCTGACCGTCCGCGTCCAGCGTAATCAGATAAGGGGTTTTAACCGCGCGGATACCGGTTTTCAGTGCGCCGCCATAGCCGCGATTGACTTTATGGGTGATGACGCTGAGCTGATCGTTTTCAGCGGCGAACTTCGCGAGTATTTCGCCGGTTCGATCGCGTGAAGCGTCGTTGACGACGAGGATTTGCGCGTCATGAGCCGAAGCCCAGTCCAAAAGTTCGGGCATGACCCGCGGTAAGGCATCCTCTTCATTGTAGGCGGGGATCAAAATGGTTAGTTGCTGCGTCGTTTCCATGCATTTATCATACTTGAAAACGGTTATCTTAGGGAAAATAATAAGTTTGAGCGGTGCGGTTTAGAAAAACTGCGGGAAACGAGAATGAAGCGCCCGTTTCCCGCAGGTCATACAGCTTAACCTTTGACCGCGCCGGCGGTCATCCCGCTGACGAGCGATTTTTGGGCAACGAAGATGAAGATCATTGTCGGGATCGACGAAACCATGATTGCCGCCGCCATGTTGCCCCATTCAACCTGATAAGACGTAATGAAGAATGAGGTCCCGACGGTCGCAGTGACGGCTTTTTTGAAGGCTAAAATCCCGCTGAAAAGATACTCATTCCAACTGGTTATGAATCCGAGGATCGCGGTTGAGGCGATGCCGGGGCGGAGAACTGGGACGAGGATCTGAATCAGGATTTGCAGCGTGTTGGCGCCGTCGATTTGTGCTGATTCTTCGATTTCTTTAGGAAGATCCTGAATATATCCGATGAAGAGGAGGAGCGATGTCGGCGTGATAAACAGCGTGTGCATCATGATAATCGACGTTTTCGTATCCAGCATCTTCAGGGAATTGAAAATCAGGAAGACGGGAATCGCGAACGCCAACGCCGGCATCAGACGCAGCAACATTGTCGCGCTCAGGATGTAATCGCCGAAGCCATGATAGCGGACGATACTGTATGCCGCCGGGATGGTCACGATGACCGCGAGAAACGTTGAACAGATCGCGATGATGAATGAGTTGGAGATGAATTTTCCAAAGTTATAACCACCTTTGCCCAGGACGTTAATGTAATTATCGAGAACCGGGCGGAAAATCCATTTCGGCGGGGAGGACGAAATATCCGCTGAGGACTTGAATGAGGTCAGAAAGTTGGCGAAGACACCGATGTCGAAGAGAACGACGATGACAGCGACGGTAAGGAGAACGACCACGGTCGTTAAAAGGGTTTTCGTCTTTTTTGACATGGCTATTTCGTTCCTTTCATCGTTCGGCGGACGAGATAGAGCGACGGAATGAGCAGCATGACCGCCAGCGAGAAGGAAGCTGCGCTCGCCATGCCGTAGTCTGAGCGCTGGAAGGCGCGGCGGTAGATGAAGATGCTGACGGATTGCGTAAACGTTCCGGGTCCGCCTGCGGTCATGGCGAAGACGAGTTCGAAGATCAGGAACGACGCGAGGAGTTTTTCGAGGAATGTCACGCCGAGGATGGAAGAAATCAGCGGCAGCGTAACATGGATAAGGCGTTGGAAAGCGTTCGCGCCGTCGACCGTCGCAGCCTCGATGAGTTCTTTCGAAACGCCTTTCATGGCAGAATAGACGTTGATAAATACGAACGGCATCCGGTTGACGGTGTCCGCGCCGATAATTGTCTGATTCACAAATGAAACGCCGAGCATCGCGGTTGTTCCGGTCAGTCCGGCGAGCAGGTAGGCGATAGGTCCGACGAACTCGTTGAAGAGCAGCCGGAACATTGTACCCATTAAGAATGGCGACACGACCATTGGCAGCAGCAGGAGCGTTACCGCGGTCGAGCGTCCGGGAAATTCACGGTTGAAGAGCTGCGCGATGAGGATGCCGAGAATCATCTGAATCGTCGTCGATATTGCCGCGAATTTTAAGCTCCAAAGGAGCGATTTCCCAAAATCTGCGTTTGAAAAAAGCTTAATGTAATTTTGCAGCCCGATAAAATCGGGGTTGTTGATGTTGTTAATCCGTGCGTTGAAAAAGCTCAGGCGCAGCCCGTAAAGCATCGGGTAGAGCGCGAAGCAGATGAGCCAGATCGTCAGCGGCGCCAAGAGTAAAAGTCCGACGACTTTTTTACTTTTCAACTTTTTTAGAATCGAATTTTTCGCGCTCATGAGCCTCCAGTTTGTAGATGATCAATGAAGAAGAAGGCTTCGCCTTCTTCTTCATTGATAGATTCGTTAAGACGGGACGGTCTTACCAGTTCTCCATTTCCGCGGAACATTCTTCCTGAACGGAAGCGAGACCTTCATCGATGGAAACGACATCGGTCCAGGCGTTCGACAGACCGCCGCAGGCGATATCTTCGATAATTCCAGCCGTCGGAGGCAGGTTGCGTCCGTATTTATCGACGACATCAGCCATGAAGGCGAAGTCTGGGCGGGCGTCCGCCATATCGGCGAGAACCTGAACGCTCGGGGGAATTCCGCCGGCTTCAGCGTACATTTTCGCCGCTTCGTCGCTATAGAGCCAGGAAATCCAGCGCGCGGCTTCTTCTTTATGCGTGCTGTATTTGGAGATGCCGACACCGAGCGTGTGGTTGTAAGCGAAGCGACCTTCCGGACCCGCGGGCGGGGCGGTCACGGCGATTTTTCCGTGGATCGGGGAATCGGCGCCGTCGAGCGTCTGATACGCGGCGTTCCAGTGAACCGAGAGGGCAACCTGACCCGCGAGGAACGCTTCGTTATCTTCAGCGTATTCACCCGTGACAGAACCCGGAGGGGTTAAGCCCTTTCCGAAGGACGTTTTCCAAATTTCGAGCGCAGCGCGCGCCGCGTCGTTATCAAACGAAACGTTTCCGTCCGCGTCGAACCAGTCGCCGCCAAAGCTCCAGTAAGCGTTCGTCCAAAGGAACGCCGTCGGTCCCATGACTTTCCCGTGCGTGAAGTTGCCGTATTCAACCGGAGAGTCCGGGTTGTACTTTTTCGTGAAGAAGAAAGACGTCGCGAGATAATCGTTCCAGTCCCATTCATCCGGATGCTTCGGGGTCATTTCTTCGCCCAACTGTTCGAGGCTGATCTTCTTGTAGGTTTCCTGCCAGGCATCGTCGGTGAGAAGCTGCTCAATCAGGTCGGAGCGATAATACAGGAAGTGAGCCGAGAGATCCATCGGAACACCGTAGAGCGTTCCATCGGTCCAGCGCATCCCGTCGACGGTCGCCTTGATCCGCTGGGTCGTATCCGTGCCGTAGATATTGATTTTCGGATCGTTCATGAGCGGTTCAAGCGGTTCCATATGCATCCAGTATTTACCGAGCCAGCGCGAAGCCGTAAAGAAGAGATCGACGTCCGACGACCCCGCCGCCATCAACGCTTCTTCTTTCAGCATGATGTTATCGCGTCCGAAAAGTTCCTGCTCAACGTAGAAACCGGCTTCTTCTGCCATGTTTTCGTTCCAGTATTTCAGAACGACATCCATTGCGTCCGATTCAGGACCCGGCCAATAGACCATTCGGACCGTATACATATCGTCCGCTGCGGCGACGGCTAAGAACGCGCTTAGAGCTATCGCCAAAACAACAAAAACAACAAGCAACTTCTTCATACTGCCTCCTATATTTCTTCAATCTCACTCGAACCCAATTTGGCTGAATGATTGGCTGGATGGACGCGGTTACCTTACGTTCAGGCCGCGACGAGGTTGACGGTCAGGAACGCGCCAACGCCAATTGAACTGGAAAAATCTTATCAGTCTTTGTTTTGGCGGACAATGTGAGTTTGCTCACCTCTTATTTTTATTAATGTCATTTTTATAAAGCGGCTGAAATACGGCGGATTAGTTGGAATATTTAGGCTGGAATTTAGATAAACAGGCGGATAAAATTAAGGTCGCGTTATAAATTATTCTATTGCGGGGTTGGTGATTTTTTTGGAGCCGCAGGCGTTTAAACAAAAAACACTTTCGCTTTCATGAAAGTGTTTCGTCGGGCGATTTGCCCTAATTTGCGGTCTTGCGGGAGCGACGGGATTTGAACCCGCGATCTCGGCCTTGACAGGGCCGCATGTTCAACCGCTACACCACGCCCCCATTGGTCTTTCGAGTTTCGGCTCCGTGCCGGTCTCTCTTGAACTCAACGAACAGAATTTTAGCAGGTATTCTGATGTTGTCAAGAGAGGGGCAAAAAACAGGTGATAACTGCGAAATCAGATTATTTTTCCGGTTGGTTTTCGTAAAGTTTCGGGTAAGGATCTTCCTCCCGCAGCTTCGCGAATAAATACTCACCGAAGACCTTGATCATGCCGAGTAACGGCGCAGCCAGCAACGCGCCTAAGACGCCCATCCGTCCGCTCAGGACGAGGATGCCGAGGATGAGAATTACCGGGTGGACGCCAACCGCTTCGCTCATGATCCGCGGAACTAAAATTGCGTTTTCGACCTGCTGGATCAGAATGTAGCCCAAAATGGTGATGAGGATCAATAGTAGGTTGTTCAACGGCAGGTAGCGCGACCCAAAGACTGCGGCGGATAATATTGCGGGAATTGTTGCGACAATTGGTCCGATATTTGGGATAATCTCCAGGCATCCGGCGATAATCCCCAGCAGGAGAGCCCAGCGCAAGCCAATCGCGGAACAGAAAATTGTCGTGATGACCCCAATCGCGAGCATCAGTTTCAATTCGCCGCCGAAAAACTCCGTCCAGACGTTTCGTAGCTGCGTAATGAGCTCGTCCATCTCCGGCTGATACTGTGCCTTGAACATTCCGACCACGCGCGCACGCACTTTTTCACCGTCATTCGCAACGTGGATCGAAACCATCATGGCGGTAACAAATGACAGGAGCGTTGAAAAGACGTTGCGCCCAATCGAAAAAGCTGAGGTCAGGATCGTGGACCATTCGTCGATCAGCTGGGAAAGGTCAATTTTCATCTCAGCTAACGAGTTGAACCAACGGCGGACCTCGACCAGCGGCACGGACAGGTCAATTGTCTCTGATCCGATCTGAAGCTTATTGACTTCTGTTTCAAGGATTATTTCAGCTAACCATTTATCGACATCATTAAAAACAGCAGGCCAGTCGCGGCTTAGGAAATCCGAAAAACGGGCAATCAATGACGGAATAATTAAACGGATCAAGACGATAAGGAGCGCGAGCCCCAGAACGTAGGAGATCAGGACTGCGAGCGAGCGCGGAAGATGAAGCCTTTTTTGGAAAAAGCCAATGAGCGGCATCAGCATGAATGAGATGGATAACGAAATTACGAGCAACGACAAATTATCTTTCAAAAGGAAAAGGATTGCCGCGCTCAAGATGACGACGAAAACGAGGATCGTGTATCGGAGCGGCGAGCTCCAGGTTCGATCCTCCGCTGTAAAGGTCTGCAGCGGGTTAGGGGGCGTTTCGGGTGTTTCAAAATTTTCCATGAGTTCTACTCCAGTTTCTCTCCATTGACGCACGCGGCTGAATTTGGCTCAGGCATCTGCGCAGCGGCATCAGAACGGGTTCAGCGTTACGTTTTAGTAGAAATTATTCGGATTCTGCGGAATGCCGTTATAGCGCATTTCATAGTGCAGATGCGGTCCGGAGGAATTACCGGTTGTGCCTACCGCGCCGATAATGTCTCCCGGTCCGACGTAGTAGCCGCATTGAACATTGTACGAGTCGAGATGCGCGTAGAGTGTCTGCCAGCCGTTGCCGTGGTCAACCATGACGACGTTTCCATAGCCCCAGTCGTTCCATCCTGCGTAGACAATGACGCCGGCGTCGGCTGAATAGACTGGATTCCCGAGCTTGCCGCCGATGTCGATCGCGCGGTGGTTGCTCTCTTCGCTGTAATCGTAGCCTGAAATATAATGCTCCGAGGTAGGCCAGATAAACGAACCGCTCCCAACCGGACCATCCATGACCGAGGCGCAGGCGCCCGGACCATAGATCGAGGCAACCGCAGGATTTTCGCGGGTTACGAAAGGCGCTGACCAGGTCAGCAGCGAGCGGGTCCCGCCCGGAACGACGAGCCATTTTCCGGCTGGGATATTCGGATTAGCGTAATCGCCAATCGTTTCGAGACTTAACCCGTTCGCCGGGTATTCGATAATCGCTTCCGGGGTCACGCCGTAAACCTCTGCGACGGTGTTGAGTCCGTCGCCTTCGTGCCACTCGGTATAGACGCCGTCGACCGGTAAAATATTAATGTCCATGCCTTCCAGCAGTGCATGCGGATCGTCATGGAGCGTGTAAGGGTTCCCCCAGAAAATGGTACTGGGCTTAAGGTTGAATTTTTCGGCAATGCCGATGACGGTATCTCCTTTAAGAACATGATACGTTCGCACGTCCGCCCGAGGTTTCGCCGGCAGATCGGTATGAGCGGAGGAAATTCGCGTCATCCCTTGGTTCAGGTACAGCAGTTCGTTCGCAGGAAAAGAAGGATCAAAGTAGGGAAGGATCGCATCCCCGTTGTAGGTGAACTTTTCGGGAGCGTTTCGCTGCTGAGCGATTGGATCGGACTGCATGACGAAGAACGAGTTCATCAGCCAAACGACGACAAAAAAGAGCAGGATCGTCACAACCGCCGAGGCAACATTTAGCAGCCGTTCGCCCAGTCCGGCACGAACGATATCTAACCAGAGCGTCAGCCAATCGCGTTTCGGCGGCTTGCCAGGCGGAGTTTCTTTTCCGGAAAAATCGGACGCAGCTTGATTCATATCCCCGATTATAACTTGCGAATTCAGCGCCGCCAAAAGACAGTTTATAATTGCGCCCATGATTAATATTTACCCATTTACCGCTATCGTCGGGCAATCACGCATGAAACGGGCGCTCATCCTGAACGCGATTGATTCGCGCATCGGCGGGGTTCTTATCCGCGGTGAACGCGGAACTGCCAAATCGACCGCCGCCCGCGCGCTGGCGCAGCTTCTCCCGATGGAAGAGACGTTCGTGGAGTGCCGCTTTGGCTGTGATCCGGCGGATGAAAGCCATTACTGCGTCGAATGCCGTGAGCGGGAGGCGAATCAGGTCAAAATGACCATTCGGACGCGCCGAACCCCATTCGTTAACTTGCCCGTTTCCGCCACCGAGGATCGGGTTGTTGGAACGATCGACCTTGAAAAAGCGATTGCGACGGGTGCGAAGTCATTCGAACCGGGGATTCTTGCCGACGCAAACCGCGGGATTCTTTACATCGATGAAGTTAACCTGTTAGAGGATCATGTCGTTGACTTGCTTTTAGACGCCGCCGCGATGGGAGTTAATCGTGTTGAACGGGAAGGCGTTTCCTTCGAACATCCCGCGCGTTTTCTCCTGATTGGCACGATGAATCCTGAAGAGGGGGACCTTCGTCCGCAGCTTCTGGATCGGTTCGCGCTTTCCGTCGATATCGTCGGTATTTCCGATCCGCATGAACGCGTCGAAATTATGAAACGGACGATTGGTTTTGAAACCGATCCGGCGAAGTTTGCCGAAGATTTCTATCCTCATGAAATGGCGCTGAGAGAAAAGATCGAAGCTGCTCGAAAACGGCTCCAATCCGTGACCTATACCTCACATGACCTAATCTCGATTGCGTCGTTGACCGCTTCGCTTCATGTCGAAGGACACCGTGCCGATTTCGTTATTCTTAAGACGGCTCGTGCACAGGCGGCTTTCGATGGGCGCGACCGCATTAATGAAATGGATATCGTGCTTGCGGCTGAACTGGCGCTTCCGCATCGGCTTCAAAAAGGACCGCTCAATGAGCAGGTAATTTCCGCCGATGAGCTGAAAGTTCGGATCGACGAACTTAGCGGGCGTGTTGGCGAAGGCGAAGGTTTCAAATCGAGCGAAGAGATCGAAGAAGAGGCTGAAAAAAAAACTTAATCCATCCGCCGATGAGGATGCAGCAGCAATCCATGCTCAGCGGCGCGATGTTCTCCCATTCGGGCGATAAAATATTCAATGATGCGGATTTGAATTGGTGGGGATTTACGGACATCGTCCAGTTTAGTGATCAGGATCTTCCGAGCGAAGATCATCGTCCGCGGTATCAGAAAAATTCTCATGGAAAGCGCGTCAGGATTCAATCGAAGTCACGGCGCGGAACGTACCTTTACGCCCGTCCCAGCGCGGATGCGCTCTCCGATTTGGCGCTTGACGCGACCTTGCGCGCCGCTGCGCCGTTTCAGCGCCAGCGCCGGGAAAATGGGGACGACCATCGAATCGTTATCCGGCGATCGGATCTGCGCCGGAAAATCCGATTTGAGAAATCCTCCGCGCTCCTCGTCTTTCTTCTCGACTTATCCTGGTCGATGGCGGTTCAGCAGCGGGTCAAAGCGACGCGCGGTTCAATCCTTTCGCTCTTGACCGACGCATATCAGCACCGTGACCGCGTCGCGCTGATCACATTCCAAAAGGATCGTGCCCGTGTCATGCTTCAGCCGACGGGATCGGTCATGCTCGCGGAACGCACGCTCCGAAAAGTTCGCGTCGGCGGGAAAACACCGCTGTCGGCGGGGTTGCTAAAAGCTCATGACGTTTTGACTCGGGATCGGCGGCTTCATCCCGATTCGTCAACGCTGCTGATCGTTCTTACGGACGGGGAGGGAAACGTCGCGCTCGGAAAAGGGAATCCGCTCGAGGAAAGCAGGCAACTTGCGGAAACGATTGCCAATGAGAAATTCCGCTCGATTGTGATTGATATGGATCCGAATTCTTTCGATGAAGGACTGGCAAATACGCTCGCGAAACACCTGAAAGCGCCTTATTATCGATTAGCCGGACTTGAGTCGGACCAGCTGACTCGAATTATTCGGAAAGAGCTCTAACCCTGTTTCGTCAGTTATTTTCAATGTTGTTGAACTGTATGTGTTAGAATCCAAGAATTAATAAGACACGTTGACTTTAAACTATTTAAAACGTTTTTCTTTCCATGGGTTCCCCGTTTTTTGAAACGGAGGGAGAGGCGTCCGTGAGCCTGAAGAGAAAAACGAGGACGAAGATATGTTAGTTTTTATGCGAATGATTTATCCCGCAGTTACGATTAACGCTCGGGCATCGATCCGGACGTCGTTTGAGCTAATCGCTGCCGAGAAAATTAATACGCTTCCGGTCGTCGATCGGCAGGGGCGTCTGCTTGGAATTGTGACTAAACAGGACTTGGATCAGTTCCGGGAAAGATGCGCAGATACGCCGGCGATTCTCGACGACACCGTGATCGAAGAAATCATGGAACGCGACGTTTTGACGGTGACGGAAAATACGCCGGTCGAAGACGCCGCACGCATGATCGTGGACTACGGTATTTCGATAATGCCCGTCGTCCGTGGCGGCTTCGTCGTTGGGGTTATCGATGAAAAAGCGATCCTGCAAATGGTGATGGAGACGTCCTGTTACCGCGTCGAGGGCGTGCGCATAACATGCAACTTGGACTCCAGCTCGGATGATATTCCGCGCCTTTATCAGGTTATCGGTGAGTTGGATGGACGAATTCACGCGATGAGCGTTCATGAGACGGATCCGCAGGGAACCCAACTGGTGACGATGAAAGTTTCGGGCGTTGAGAAATATGACTTAAAGCGGGCTATCGCTCCAATTGTTCAAGAAGTGATCGATATTCGATAGAAGTCAGGAATAGATTAAAAACAAACCTCGGTAAATATCGAGGTTTGTTTTTTTACATGAGCCGTGATGAAAAATATAAAATTGGCGGCTGGATCGTCTTGATCTTATCTATATCTTATCTATTCAATATCGTCTAAGGGTAATTTGTCCGTGACTTCATCGATAAATTCCGGCGAAAAGCGGTTTTCTTTCGCGTATTTCCGGATAAGGTCCTTGAGCTTATCGAGCGAAACGGTGTCAAACATGAATTTTGCTTCGCTGTCGATTTCAGCTTTTGGATTGATGAAGACAAGAACCGGATGAATCGCGTCTTCGGGAAAGTCAATATCTTTTGCTTTGAAATAAGCCTTGACGGCGTCGATACTGGACTGAGCTTCGAGATCCGGACGTCCGATCGATTCCTGACCGAAAAGTTTCATGAAGATAGAGGCATTTTTTTGCGTCCAGCGTTTTTTCTTTTCGTCGAACCCAATCGTTCCGCCCTGAAAATATGGGATGAGGATAAAGGCGCCAGCCGTGCCGACGAGGAGGTGATTGACGGGTTCCATGAAGTGATAAAGCGAAAAGTTGTCGCTAAGGTTCTTGAGCTTGACGTTGAAGATAAAATCGTTCGAAGGCTCGCGTCCCCAGCTCGTCGTCATAGAGATGGATATCTGCGAGATGACGACGCCGACGAGGAGCGCCGCGAACGAAAACATGAAGTACTGTTCCGAAAAGGTGAGGACGGCGCCGACGATCAGAACGCCAAAGCTGACACCGGTCAAAATTTGTGATATGAGCTTATTGCGTTTGAACTTTTTTTCGTTTTTGTAAATATACATTTAAATTTATTCTCCCAATTCAGTAGATAATTCGAGCGGTATCCGCCGGCGGATTTCATCGACAAGTCCGGAATCAGCGGCTTCGCGAAGCCGGCGCAATCCGCCAATCGTCGCGTTCGCGTTCGAGCGTCCATGACCGACGCACGCTACCCCGTCGACGCCCAATAATGGCGCTGCGCCGATTTTCTCCGGATCAACTTTTGTTTTTAGCGCTTTGAGGGTCGGCTTATTCAGCAACGCGCCGATCTTCGTGAGCGGCGTGGACATGAACCCTTCTTTGAGCAGATCGGTGATCATTTTCGCCGTTGCTTCGGTCGTTTTCATGAAAACGTTCCCGGTGAACCCGTCGGTGACGACGACGTCGACCTTATGCGCAAAAATTTCTTTCGGCTCGACATTCCCATAAAAATTCAGTCTGGACGACGCGGAAAGGAGTTTATACGTTTCACGCGCGAGTTCGTTGCCCTTCGATTCTTCTTCCCCGTTGCTTAGAAGTCCGATTTTCGGGTCTTTGATTCCAAGCATCTTCTCGGCGTATACCGCCCCCATCGTCGCAAACTGATGAAGAAAGTCAGGACGGCAGTCGGAGTTTGCGCCGATGTCGAGGAGAACGCAATAATCATGCTGGGTCGGGAAGAAGGTCGCGAGGCAGGGACGCGAGACATTTTTAACCCGTCCCAAAATCCGCAGCGCGGCGAAAAGCGCGGCGCCGGTCGAGCCGTTCGTCAGGAAGCCTTCCGCTTTCCCTTCGCGAACGAGACGAAGTCCAACCGCCATTGAGTTATTCGGTTTTTCTTTGAAACTGCTAACTGCCTTTGCGTCGCTATCTAAAATGTCCTCAGCGTGGACGAATTCAATCGGAAGTCCGTCAAAATCGGATTCCTTCGCGGCGGAGAAAACGACGTCCCGATGCCCAACCAGATAAATTTTTTCGTTGGTTTCTTTCGCGAATGCGATTGCGGCTTCAATTTCGGGGACAGGATGACGATCGCTCCCCATTGCATCTAACACCAATGCCATATAGACTCCTGTATGAAATATCTAACGCCTCTATTTTATCGTAATTTCCTCGAACTTAGGAAAAGAGGAGTCGGATCGTTTCCTTGCGGCTAAGCAGGGATGCTCATCCGAATTTGAAAAAAAATTCGAAATTCGAGCCGAACCGACTATAATAATCAGACGGTCTAACCAACGATTTGAGGAGAACGATCATGGCAGAACTTGATCTTAAGAAGATTTTCGATACTAATTTGCAGATCATTAAGTGCAACGTTTTAGCGGAAGTAGCGAAATTGGCTTTCGCGGACGATTTAGACTATTTTAAGGTCGCCGCGATCCCGGAAAAGGTTATTCAGGCGGGTTCACCGCGGGTTCGTTGTTGTATTTATAAGGAACGGGCGATCGTTTCCGAACGGGTCAAGTTGGCGCTTGGCGGACAAAAGGATAATCCCACGCTCGTTGAAGTTATCGACATTGCCTGCGATGAGTGTCCTGTGGACGGGATCACGGTGACGGATTCATGCCGCGGCTGTATTGCGCACCGCTGCCAGGGTGTCTGTCCCAGGGACGCGATCCAAATCATCAACACAAAAGCCGTCATTGACAAAGAAAAATGCGTGGAGTGCGGGCGCTGTCTGGAAGTTTGTCAGTATAGCGCGATTGTCCGCAACACCCGCCCTTGTGTAAAAGCATGTCCTGTCCATGCAATTTCGATCGATCAGGATAATCATCAAAAAGCGATCATTGACGGATCAAAATGTATCTCCTGCGGTCAATGCGTGTACCAATGCCCGTTTGGCGCAATTTCGGATAAATCTTATATTACAGACGCCATTCGGATCATTCGCGAATCCGAGGAGAATACTGCCTATAAGGTTTACGCGGTCGTCGCCCCGTCCGTTGTTTCACAGTACGAAGCTTATCCGCAAATAACCATTGGAATGATTTTTTCCGGACTGCTGAAATTGGGTTTTTACCGTTCGGTTGAGGCGGCGCTTGGCGCCGATCTGACCGCGTTGAACGAAGCCCGGGAACTCGTCGAAAAAGGCTTTCTGACGTCAAGCTGTTGCCCTGCGTTCGTGAATTATATCCGTTCGCAACATCCCAAGCTTGCGGGCGATATTTCGCATAATCTTTCGCCGATGGCGCAGATCTCTTCCGTTCTGAAAGATCAGGATCCGGACTGCAAGGTCATTTTTATCGGTCCCTGCATCGCCAAAAAGGATGAGATCCGCTGGAAAAATGTTATGCCGTATGTCGATTGTGTCCTGACGTTTGAGGAAATGCATGGGCTCTTCCTCGCGAAAGATATCAATCTTTTGGAGATGCGCGATTTCAACGTTCGGGACGCTTCGGGTTTCGGACGCGGGTTTGCCCGCTGCGGAGGGCTTTCCGACGCAGTCGCGGAAGCGATTCGGGAACAGAATTTAGCTGAAGACGGTTTTGAACTGCGCGGGACGATGGCGAACGGTTACGAAGAAGTTCGGCGTGAGATCCTGAAAGCAACGCGCGATAAAAAGACGCATAATTTCATTGAGGGTATGTTCTGTGAGGGCGGCTGCGTCGGCGGGCCTGCCAGTCTTTCTCATTTCGGGAAGAAGCGTCGTCTTATCGAAAAGTATGAATCTGATGCGGGCGATCGCCGTATGATCGGCGCGATCAAGGTTTTGCGTACAGAGGATTAACTCGAAAGGGGATCCCTCAATTTCGCGACCGCATTTGGTCAATTGACAAAGTAAATGCAACTAAACTTCAGACTTTCTGCCTGCCCCGATTGTATTTACTTTGTCAACTCACACGCGACCGCACGCGTCATCTAAAATAGCGGGTTAACTTGACAGCAATCCGCGAATCGGTATAATTCGTCTTGTTGATTTGCGCTGGTGCTGGAACTGGCAGACAGGCATG
>DAOUFB010000141.1:0-18316 GCA_034430135.1 Flexilinea sp.
TAAGCTCGAAAAGGTATTTTTCGGTTAGTCCTGAGGATGAACCGACTTTCCGCAGAACGGTCAACGGTGTGAAGGTAAAAGATTCTGCGATTTTTAGCCGGAGCGGCTTGGGAATGTTCGAAATCGCTTCCGGATCAAAGTTCAGATTCTGATAAACGTTCATCCAAATTTGTTTCGCGCGAAAGGATGGTTCGCCCCAATCCGTCAAAATAGCGGATAATTCGGCAAAAGAAAGGTCAAAAAAAGTTTTTTTCATGTTCGTCTTTTCTGTAAGGTCAGGCGTATCGGTTATTTCAAGCCAGCTGCGGAGGATCAGTGTGCCTGAATCCTTTCGGCGGCAAGTTTTTGGATTGCTGTTGTTAAATCAGCGCAAATCCAATCCGGCTGCCGATCGTAAGCAGCAATGGTGCCGGGGTTATCGACGCCGGTCAGAACGAGTATCGTCGGACATCCGGCGTTCAGTCCCCCTAAAATATCGGTATCATAGCGATCCCCGATGGCGAGGACCTCATCTGCGCTTAGCCCGAAGCGTTTCATCGCGGCACGAATCAGCGTGGGTTCGGGTTTGCCGATGACAACTGGTGGAATACCGGTACAAGTTTCGAGCGCGGCGACAACCACGCCGCCGCCCGGTTTAATTCCCTCTTCTGAAAAAAGGATGTGGTCCCGATTCGTCGCGTAAAACTTTGCTCCGTTCAGAACTTGACGCTGTGCGGCTGCGATTTTATCGTAAGTCAGTTGCTTATCGAGGCTGGCTAAGACGATGTCCGCATCCATTTCGACGATGCTAAATCCTTCGCGGCGCAGGTATGCCCGCAGTGCATCCGAGCCCAGAACATGAATTTTCACGTCCTTCGGATATTCCTCTCGAAAAATAGCGGCTGCGCCGATTGCGGGAGAAAAAATATATTCCGGACGAATTTCCGTCACGTTGAATTTCGAAAATTTCGCGACGTAGTCTTCGGGCGTCAGCGTCGCATTATTCGTTCCTACAAGCGGAAGAATTCCAAGGCTGACGATCTGGGCAAAAATTGCGCTGAGGTCTCCGATAGGGGAAGTCCCATGCCAAACGACGCCGTCGAGATCCAGAAATATGGCTTTTATTTTTGAAGCTTGAATCGTCATTTGGCTTTTATTCTCCATTTCCGTTTTCGATATGCTTTCCCGGCGCACACAATACACCCCCGTTTACGCAACGGAGATTCGTTAGAAAATTATACCGGTTCATCGTTATATCCGGCGAAATCACTGCCCGGCATGATGATAGAAATGGTCGTAATTCGGCTCAGGCTAAAAAGATCGCGCCTATGACCGCTCCTGCAACGGTTAGCCAGATGGGATTGACCTTGAATTTTATGGACGCGAAAAGGGTGGCGAGGCAAAGGAGGATCATCCCGATCATCGTCGGCGTCACGGTTACACCGATAATTTCCCGGAACGTCTCCGCGTTGAAAAAGATAGATTTCGAGAGCGTCAGGGAAGTAAAGATCATCAAACCGCCCGTCGCGGGGACGATTCCGGCGAAGAGTCCTTTGACGACTTTGCTCTGGCAAAAGCGTTCGAGGAAGATCAAAACAAGGGTGCAAACAGTTAATGAAGGGAGAACGGCGCCGAACGTCGCTGCGATTGACCCAAGCCATGAACCTTTGATGAGTCCGACGTAAGTCGCTGCGTTGACCGCGACCGGTCCGGAACAGATCAGATCCAGTGCAGTCATGTCCGCAAATTCCCCCGTCGTCAGACCGACCTGGCTCATCCCTTCATCGAGAATCATCGCCATCATGCCGTAGCCACCGCCGAAACTGGTAAAACCGATTTTCAAGAACATCAAGAATAAGGTCAACGGGTTTGCCATGGGTTACGCTCCTCCCTTAGCAGTCATAGAACGAAGAACGACATAAACAATTCCGCATAATCCGCAAAGCAGGATCGTCGCAAAGGCTGATAGCGGGGTCAGCAGCGGAGCCAGAAATGCGAACAGGATCATCGCAAAACTGAATGGTAACTTGCGTTGTTTTAGGATAATATTGATTCCAGTATGGAGCAAAATAGCAATGGATACGGCTCGTATCCCGTTAATTGCGCCGCGCATGACCCGAGACGCGGGGAGGCTGCGGAAGAGCATCGTTGCAATAAGCATCGAGAAAAACGCAGGGAAAACGGTTCCGGATATTGCCATGAATGCGCCAAAATTTCCGGCGATTCGTTTTCCCGTAAGGTAAGCGTTATTGACGCCGATAATGCCCGGAAGCGATGAAGCGAGGGCAATGATTTCGAGGTATTCGTCTTCGCTCAGGAGCTGATGTTTTTTTGTAATATCATGAATGAGCTGCGGCGTCGCAGCGAGCCCGCCCGTAAAAGCGAAAACCATCGCCTTGAAGTAAATCTGTAAAAGAAGCCATCCTTTTTGCGTCGTTGTCAGGTCGGACGTTTGAGCGGTTGGTTCTTGGATTTCCTCGGTCATTGGGTCATTGTCCTTTTCGTTGTAAGATGTCGGAATTATACCCCTGCTTTCTCGGAGTCTTGGCGGGCGGACTGCCGTCGGCGTATAATCGAGGAAAATATGCGAGAGTTCAGGAGCAGGGATATGAACGATAAGATAACACGGAACAAGGCTTATGAGATTCTGAAAAAATATATCAAAAGCGAAGCGCTGCTGCGCCATTCGATTACCGTCGAGGGAGTCATGCGTCATTTCGCAGAGTTGGCTGGCGGCGATGTTGAGGAATGGGGTTTGGTGGGACTGCTGCATGATATTGATTTCGAGCTGTATCCGGAGGAGCATTGTTCGAAATGCGTTGAAATTTTGGAAGGAGAGGGTTTTGATATGACGTTTATCCGTTCGGTTCAGAGCCATGGGTTTGGACTTTGTTCAAATATCGCTCCCGAAAGCCGGATGGAAAAGGTTTTGTATACGATCGACGAACTGACCGGACTGGTGTATGCGGCTGTGTTAATGCGTCCGTCAAAAAGTATCGCGGATTTGGAGACGAAATCGGTCATGAAGAAATTCAAGACGGCGTCGTTCGCCGCGAACGTCAACCGAGAGGTTATCCGAAACGGCGCTGAAATGCTCGGCATAAGCGTGGATGAGGTTATCGCGGAAACGATCGCGGGAATGAAGAAAATCGCGGCTGAAATTGGAATTTGAAGATTAAACGCGCTGCCACCCTGAGGTGAATTTATTTCAGGGCGGCAGTTTCTATAAATACTGATTCAATGATGCTAATTCGTAAGAAAAAAGCTATCATTGGTGAAGATTAAAAACCGTTCAATCCTTTGACATCGGTTAGAATGTCGCGAATTTGACGGTCGTTCAAGAGCGGATTAATGTTGGTCTCTCCGTATACTCGACCAATACCGCGAAGATCCGCAAACAGGCGATCGATTTTCTTATAAACGAGTCCATTTCGATGCACGGTGTAAAAGAAGTCGCAATTGTCAAATAATGCGTTCTGCCCCGGTTCAACTAATGAATTATCCGGTGTTTTGGCGTTTCCCGCTTCATCGCGGATAACGGCTTCAGATCCGTCGGCAAGGACGACGCCTGCCTGAAGAATTGTGAACGGAATTGAACCCGTATTCGACAGGATCAGGTCAAAGGTCAAGAACCCTTTTTTCTTGAAAAGCGCATGGTTGACATCGTCGATTCGGAATTGAATCATGGGCTTGGTTTTCTTCCGCGTGAGCCGGCGAATTAGCGCGGCGAGGCAGCGGATCACGAACGATACCACGAGAAGCCAGAACGCGGCGAAGCCAAAGAACTGCGCCCAGCGCGGGTCAAATACCGTAAAAAACCAGTCGATGAATTGATTGGCGGCTTGGGTCATGCGAAATCCATCCTTTCGTCTATTCGATCGTTACGAGGTTCAGGTCGCCCAGCGCATTTCCGTAGAAAGCGGCTGCGAACGGAATTGTGAAAATGAAGCCGATCATGAAAAACGATCCGCCTAACGAGCCGATAAAAACTGAGATGACCGCGAGAACGAAGAAAGTTGACAACATCGGCAGGTTCTGTGAGATCGAGCGTAACAGGTGATTGAATTTGAAGAGTCCGCCGAGTCCCCGATTCTGCGACTGAGAGATGACCAGAACGGGAAAGACAAGGAGGATCGTCAAAATGCCAACGAACGCGGAAAGCCGAACCAGGAAATCTAATAAATTGACAAATATAGATTCAAGCCATCCGTAGGTTATCGTGATAAAAAGTTCTTTTACACCGGAAAGAATCAAAATTAACATGGCAAACGGAACGAAACAAATTAATGCGCGGATGGTCAGCGCCAGCCCGTTCCAAAAAATCGAGAGCGTAGGCTTGAAGGGAAGGCGCGTTCCTTTCGGCGTATGGTTCCAACTGAATATTTCGTAGAGCCAGCCAAGGACATAAATCCATCCGACGAGCGGAATGAGCGAGATGAGTCCGGTTAAGAGAATCGCTCTCCACCAATTTTTTTCTTGCCAAATTTCGGTAAAGTAAGCTTTCAGGTTCATCGTAGATTCCTTTCCAAATTTATGTTCAATTTTTGAAACCCAGCCGGTTTTAATTATAATGGAAACAAGGTGAAAGAAAAGGTTTCTCGGACTAGCCGATTTTTCCGGAGTCATGTTGACTTTTGGGTTGTTGTTGCTTGCGCGCTTATGGGCGCAGGTGTGTTTTTTTTACTCTTCGGCGTCGAAGTTTTGAATCCTGTCGATACAAGGTGGGTTCGGTTCAGCGGCGGCGATAATTTTCAGCACTATATCGGCTGGCGTTTCTATCGTAACGCACCCTGGATCCGCTACCTGACTTTTTTTCGAAACCTGAATTATCCGTTGGGGTCGTCCACGATCGTAACGGATTCGAATCCGCTTCTGGCGCTTTTATTCAAACTGTTCCGTGCTGTTCTTCCGCGATCGTTCCAGTACAATGGCTTTTGGCTTTTCATTTCGTTTACCTTGAATGGGCTTTTTGCCGGACTTATCGGCGTTTCCTTGCATTGGCGAAGTTGGTTGACGCTTTCGTTCGCTGCGTTTGTCTTGAGCAATCCGGTCCCATTACAGCGAGCGCTCATCCATGATACGCTGGCGGGACATTGGCTCATTTTGGCGGCGATTTGGATCATGGTCTCGGACGACTTTGGAACTGCATGGGTGAAATGGGCGGTTTTATTCTTTTTGACGCTCGGGATCCATTTCTATTTCCTGCCCATGGTTGGTTATGTTTTTGTTTTGGCGCTTCTACGGATGATTCGAGCGCGTGTTTCCGCGTGCCAGCTGAGCCTCGCGGTGGCTGCGTCGATCGTCGCGGTAACCGTTGCTTTCTTCTTTTTCGGGTATTCCCTTGTCCAGCCGGGAACGGCGAGTTATGGGGAGTTGTCTCTGAATTTGAATGCATTCTGGAATCCAGACGGACTGGGGCGTTTTCTTCCGGATCTCCCGACTTTTCCGCTTCAATACGAGGGGTTTAACTACTGGGGTTTAGGTATTTTGACGATTGTCCTATTGGGCGTGATTTTCGCGGGGCGTTCGGCTTGGCGTTTGGTTGTCTGGGCTGGACTGCCGACGCTCGTGCTCGTACTGGTCGCTGCTTCGAACGTGATAACGTTCAACCAGCGGGTATGGCTGAGCATCGGCTTGCCTGAGAGCTGGCTTGGAATGTTGTCTGCGATTCGGTCTTCGGGGCGGCTGGTCTGGCCGCTGGTGTATTTTGCGATGATCTGGGCGTTGCGTTCGATTTCTGAACGGTTCGAGAATACTCGGCGCAGAAGGGCGATTTTCGCCATGATCATCATCGCTGCGCTTATTTTTCAAACCGCTGATTTGTCGGATTTTTACCGCTCGGTTCGGACGCGCGTTTCATATACGCTCCAATCGCAGGATTTGATCCAGCTTGACCTTGAAGCTTGGACAGAGATTTGCGCTGGAAAGACGCACTTGGTCGTAGGAGATGGACGATCCGATCAGGAAAACGCTTTGGCGTTGTTAGCGGCGGATAGGAACATGACGTTTAATGGCGGAGCGAATGCGCGCGGTGTGAAACCGGTTCTGGGTGGGGATCGGATTGATGTTGCGGCGATGATACAGTCTGGTACGTTCGCGGACGATACAGTTCTTGTCTTGTTAACGGACGCGGAAAAGGGCGAGGCGGCGCGAAATTATCCGGACCTCTATCGAGAAATTGATGGGTTGGGTGTGGTCGCTTACTAAGTCAATAAAAAAGACCTTCATTAATGATGAAAGTCTTTTTTATTAAGGATTCAATACAGTATGAATTACAGTTTGTTTGAGACAAGCACCTTGTCAATCAGCCCGTATTCAACGGCTTGTTCCGCGGTGAAATAGCGGTCACGATCGGTATCGTGCAGGATGGTCTCCAGTGTCTGCCCGGTATGGCGCGACATAATTCCCGTCAAATCGGATTTCAAGCGCAGGATTTCTTTCGCCTGAATCTCGATGTCCGACGCTTGACCTTCTGCCCCGCCCAGAGGCTGGTGCATATGAATCGTCGCGTTCGGCAGGGCAAAACGGTGACCCTTCGAGCCAGCGGTCAACAGGATGGTTCCGAACGACGCCGTTACGCCGCAAGCGACGGTGTTAATTCGGTTGGGAATCATTTGCATCGTATCGTAAATCGCGAGCCCGGCATAAACTGATCCGCCCGGAGAGTTGATATAGAACTGGATATCGCGTTCAGAATCTTCCCGGCTTAGGTAAAGTAGCTGCGCAATAATCAGGTTCGCGACCTGTGCGTCGATTGCCGTACCGAGAAAGATGATTCGCTCTTTTAGGAGGAGCGAGTAAATGTCATATGAACGTTCACCATACGCGCCGCCTTCGACGACCATTGGGACGACGGTATTTAATGGATTTTTCATAAACAGTTTCCTTTCGACTAAATCTTACGTGTTATCTTATCATGAATTAAATCGGCGGATTGATAGAATCTCGTTAGAGAATTTCGGTTTCACCTTCCGCTTCCGTGTCAATTTTCGATTCATTCATGGGATTTAGTCGTTCAAATACGACGGGATATCCGCCTGCTCCAAACATCAGAGAGCGGTTGACTCGTGCGATGGTTGCGGTCGACGCACCGGTCAAGTCAACGATTTCGTTGAATTTTTTCCCATCGGTCAGAAGCTTCGCGACTTCGAAGCGCTGAGCAATGGATAGCAGTTCTTTATACGTACAGAGATCATCAAAGAACCGTGCACATTCATCATGGCTCTCTAAAAGAAGTATTGCGTCGAAGAGTTTTGATACAGATTCTGGATGACTTTTCATCGAATTATAAAGTTCCTTAACTTAACGTTGAAATTTACTTAAAAAAGTTTTCATGCGGGCGCTTTTCGGATTCGTAATAATATCTGGTAAACCTTCGTCTATTATAACGCCGCCGTCCATAAAGATGACCCTGTCAGAAACAATTCGCGCAAATTCGATCTCGTGCGTGACAATGACCATCGTCATTCTTTCATCCGCTAAGGCGCGAATTACTTTCAAGATTTCGCCCGTCAGTTCCGGATCAAGCGCGGAGGTCGGCTCATCGAAGAAAAGGAGTTCGGGTTTCATCGCCAACGCGCGGGCAATTGAAACCCGCTGCTGTTGTCCGCCGGAAAGCTGGAAAGGGTATGCGTCTTTTTTCTCAGCGAGCCCGATTTTTTCCAGTAGTTCCATCGCCTCCGCGCGGACTTCGTTTCTGGTGCGCTTTTGGACGGTAAGCGGTGCGTCCATGACGTTTTTCAGAACGGTGTAGTGAGGAAACAGGTTGAAATTTTGAAAAACGAGTCCGATGCGTTGACGCGCCTTGCGGAGCGCCGCTTCATCTTTATAAACGGTTTGCCCTGAATCGTTTTCTGAGGCGATCGTTTCACCGGCGATCTCGATTGAACCTGAATTTAAACGTTCAAGGAGCGTTGCGCAGCGTAAAAGCGTTGACTTTCCGGATCCGGACGGTCCGATAATTGAGATGACTTCAGAACGTTCGACGGAAAGATTTATCCCCCGGAGGACTTCCTCACCGATCGAAAAACGTTTGCGCGCGTTCGCGATACGAAAAACGGTCATTCGTTTATTCTCCATCATTAATTATAAACATTCATTTTCTTCTCAATCTGCTCCATGATGAGCGCGACAATGAAATTGAAAATATAGTAAAAAAGACCCGCAATGGCGTAAGAGGTCATCGTTTTTTCCGCGGAAGCGATCGCTTTGGCGATGGTAAACATTTCAGTTACTGCAATGGCAAAGGCGATCGAGGTGTCTTTGATTAAGGTGATAATTTCGTTGGTTACTGAAGGGAGAATGGTTTTGATTACTTGGGGAAGAATGATACGGAAAAAAGACTGGCTCCTCGTATAACCGAGAATTTCCGCCGCCTCGTGCTGACCGGCGGGGATGGATTCGATTCCGCCTCGGTAAATCTCTGCAAAATAACCAGCGTAGTTGAGGACAAAGGCGATGATGACTGCCCAAAACCTGTAGCTGGTTGAAAGTTTCAATCCGAAAACGTAGTAAGGGCTAAAGTAGACGACGAGTAACTGGAGAATTAACGGAGTTCCGCGCATGACCGAAATGTAAGCGCGCGTCAAATTCCGCAGAAAACGATTTGAACCGATTCGAATCAGCGCAATTCCCAATCCGAGCGGAAGCGAAAGGATCAGCGTTAACGCGAAAATGGCAAACGATGTTGCCATGCCTCCGGATATTTTCATGATCATAACGCTTAAACTCATCAAGAACTCCTGTCATGAATCTAAAATCGGATGAGGATGAACCTGCTCGATCCATCCTCGATCCGAAATTTAATCCGTTTGTTGTTTTCTTATTTTTCCGCGGTTTCTTTGCAAGCGGTCAGGACGCACGTATCAACGTCAAAGTATTCGGTTGAAAGCTCCTGAATAAATCCATCTTTTGCCATTTCGTCCAGCGCTTTCTGAACCTTGTCGCGGAGGGCTTCATTTCCGAGCTTGAAGCCGACCCCGTAGGATTCCTTCTGGATGAATTCTTCAAGGATGGCGTAGTCGTCTTCTCTATCCTTGATTTGATATTTTGCGACGTCGACATCCATGACGATCGCGTCGATTGCGCCGGCTTCCAGATTCATAAACGCGGTATTGTAGTCCGGGACAATGACGAGCTCCTTGAACGAGGCGGTCAGTTCAACGTTGGCTTCATCTTCGAGCGCGGTCAGCCCGGCGGAATCCGTTTGGACAGCGACGACCTTCCCTGCCAGGTCGCTAAGCTTTTCGATTCCTGAATCAGCCGCAACGAGAACGACCTGACCCGCTTCCTTGTACGCTTCGGTCCAGGTATATAAATCTTCGCGTTTTTCCATTGTGAATCCGTTCCAGATCAGATCAATCGTCCCGGAGTCGAGTTCCATGTCTTTCGCGTCCCAGTCGATCGGCTGATACTTGATTTCGAGTTCGAGGCGTTTCGCGACTTCCGCGGCGAGTTCGAGATCATAGCCGGTAAATTCGCCGTCTTCTCCGACGTAGCCGTATGGCGGGAAGTCCTGATCAAAACCGACGACGAGCGTCGTTTCGCCATCCGCTGATACGAGAGCGGTTGAGAGCGCGAGGCTCAGGATCAAAACGATTAAACCCAACGATACCTTTTTCATGATGTTTTCTCCTTCTCTTTGTGTTGCATCCAAAAATTCAGTTCATCATTGAACTTGACTTTCGATATTTTAGCGCTTTACCATGATAAAGTCAAGAAGTGATTAAAAATTATGACAGCTGGTTGCTAAGGCGGTGGTTTCCTTATTTGATTCGTCATGACATGAAAAAACGCGTGAGATGATATACTTTACAGTTGGTATGAGTGAATTAATTCGGAACTTCTGTATTATTGCGCACGTGGATCATGGAAAATCGACGTTGGCGGATCGTCTTCTTCAAAAGACTGGAACGATCTCGGATCGCGAAATGATGGCGCAGGTCCTTGATTCGATGGAATTAGAACGCGAAAAAGGGGTAACGATTAAAGCTTCCGCCGTCCGCATGAAATATACGGCGCAGGACGGAAAAACGTACGAGCTGAATTTAATCGATACTCCGGGACATGTTGACTTTAACTATGAGGTGAGCCGGGCGCTGGCTGCCTGCGAAGGGGCTTTGCTCGTCGTTGACGCGACCCAAGGTGTTGAGGCTCAGACATTGGCGAACCTTTATTTGGCGCTTGAATCGGACTTGGTCATTATTCCGGTCATCAATAAAATCGATCTTCCGTCGGCGGATCCGGAAAAAGTCGCGAAAGAAATTTCAGATCTGGTCGGAATTGACCCCGAAGACATTCCTTGCATTTCCGCGAAGGAAGGTCTGAACATCGATCAGGTTCTTGAGAAAATTGTTAAGTTGATCCCTGCCCCGTCCGGCGATGAAACGAAACCTTTGCAGGCGTTGATTTTCGATTCGGAGTATGACGCGTATAAAGGGGTCGTCGCTTATGTCCGCGTCCGCGAGGGAAAGATTGAAAAGGAAAAAGCGCTGCGGCTGATGGCGACGGGCGTTGATTTGAAACCGGTGGAGATCGGGATTTTCTCCCCTGCGATGAAACCGGTTGATGTTTTGATGCCGGGTGAAGTCGGATACATTGCGACCGGCTTGAAGACGGTTCGAGAGTGCCGTGTGGGCGATACGATTACCTCTCCTGCGAATAGCGCCGCTGAGATGCTTCCCGGATACAAGAAGGCGAAATCCATGGTTTTCGCCGGGATTTATCCGGTTGACGGCGAGGATTATGACGACTTGCGTGAGGCGCTCGAAAAGCTTCAGTTGAACGATGCGTCGCTCGACTACGTTCCGGAAAAATCTCAGGCACTGAACTTTGGGTTTCGCTGCGGCTTTTTGGGTCTCTTCCATATGGAGATCATCCAGGAGCGTATTGAACGTGAGTATGATTTGGATATTGTCGTAACTGCGCCGTCGGTTGAGTACGAAGTCGTGCTGAACGACGGAACGCTTGTCGATGTTGATTCTCCTGTCAAGCTGCCGGATGAGTCGACGATTTCGGAGATTCGTGAGCCCTGGATGAAACTTCAGATTTTTACCCCGTCGGAGTTTTATGGGACGATCATGGAGCTGGTTCGAAAGCGGCGCGGAATTTACGTCAGCGAAGAATATCCAGCGGGGGATCGGGTTGTTTTAAACTATGATATTCCGCTTGCCGAGCTGATCGTAGATTTCTTTGATGAATTGAAATCGCGGACGCGCGGGTATGCTTCGATGGATTATCATGTTGAGGGTTACCGTGCGGGGAATCTCGTTAAGGTTGAAGTTCTTGTGGGTGGGGAAGCTGTCGACGCATTGGCGACGATCGTGCATAAGGATGACGCATATCATAAGGGACAGCGCCTGGTAACCAAGCTCAAAGAACTCATTCCGCGTCAGATGTATGATGTCGCGATTCAGGCGAGCTCGGGCGGTCGGATTATTTCGCGCGCTAACGTCAAAGCGTTGCGGAAGGACGTTTTAGCGAAATGCTATGGCGGCGATATTACGCGGAAGAAGAAACTGCTGGAGAAACAGAAGCGCGGGAAACGGCGGATGAAGATGGTAGGTTCGGTCGAAATTCCGCAGGAAGCGTTCATGGCAGTCTTACAGTTGAATGATGAATAGAAAGAGTCGAGCTGAATGAATTCAAACGAACCCAAACAAACGCCGTCTCTGTTTAGACAAATGGTTCCGGGGCTTGCTGTAAGTCTCGTCATCTTCGGCGTTTTGGTCTGGATGATTGACTGGAAGTCGATGATGACTTCGTTTACGCGTGTTTCGCCGGTTCTGATTTTTCAACTGATCGTGCTTCAGACGGTTGCGTTTATTTTTCGGTCGAATGCCTGGCGGATTGCGCTGGATGATCGTCCGACCCGATCGCAGGCGTTTTGGACGCTCGCGCAAGGATATTTATTGAACCTGCTGCCGCTCCGTTTAGGCGAAGTCGGGCGCGCTGTGATTATGGGCGGGTTGATTCAGAGGAGTCCAGTCTCGGTTTTTTCGACGGTCGTATTGGAGCGCTTATTCGACCTGATGGTCACCGCGCTTTTCCTGGTTATCAGCTTACCGCTGATGGGGAACGCGGAGCAGTCTTCCGTTCTGTATATTGTGATCATCCTTTGCATCGCGGTCGGGTTAGCCGTGTTATTCATTCTCGTTCGCAATCGCGATGCGTTTTTCGCGTTCCTGGGGAAGCGAATTAGAAAAAATTCCAGGTTTGGAAAAATGGTTTTTGGATTGCTGCGATCCGTTTTGCGCGGGTTGGACGTTTTATCCTCGCCGAAGAAATTCTTTACCTGGCTGTTTTGGATTCTGGCTACCTGGGTTTTCTGGTTCGGGTCGATGTTTACGGTTCTGCGCGCTTTCTTCCCGGAACTTCCTTTATGGGCGACCTTTTTCGTTCAGGGTATTTCCGCATTTGGCGGGGCTGTTCCGTCCGCGCCTGCCGGCATCGGAACGCTTGAGGCTGCGACAATGTTTGCACTGACTCGTTTTGGAATTGACGCGGATATAGCGCTGGGTTTCGCTTTCTTTAATCATTTTGTTTCGATTTTCCATTCAGCGATGTTTGGCGCGATTGGATTTATTCGCCAGGGACAAGATTTTAAGCAAATTTTTAACACCCTTCGGGAAACTCGCCTGACGGGTGAATCGGAGGAACGATGAGCAAGTCGTTTTTTGTAACCGGCGGTGCCGGTTTTATCGGTTCAAACTTTGTTTCTGATTTGTTGAAAAAGGGTCAGACGGTGACCGTTTTTGATAATCTAAGCCGCGCTGGGGCGGCGAGCAATGTCGAATGGCTGCGCTCGCTCTACGGGAAGAATTCGTTTCGGCTTGTTGTCGGCGATGTCCGCGACCGCGATAAGGTTGAGAAAGAGTTAGGCAAGCCGGACGTTGTCGCCCATTTCGCGGGTCAGGTGGCAGTGACTACGTCGGTCATCGATCCGCGTGAGGATTTTGAAATCAACGCGCTGGGAACCTTTAATGTCCTCGAAGCGGTTCGGAAGGCGGGTCATCAGCCGACGGTTTTATATACTTCGACGAATAAGGTGTACGGCGAGATGGAGGACGTTCGCGTTGAAGAAGGCGAAACGCGTTACCGCTATCTCGATTTCCCGAACGGGATTCCCGAGTCTCAGCCGCTCGATTTCCATTCGCCTTACGGCTGCTCCAAGGGAACGGGCGACCAATATATGCGCGATTATGCGCGAATCTATGGGATCCCGACGGTCGTATTCCGTCAGAGCGCGATTTACGGAACGCGCCAATTCGGAATTGAGGATCAGGGCTGGGTCTCGTGGTTCATTATCGCCGTCCTCATGAAGAAGAATTTGACGATTTATGGTGATGGGAAGCAGGTTCGTGACTTGTTATTTATCGATGATCTGGTCAGAGCGTACCATGCCGCGATTGAACAACCGGAAAAGTCTGGCGGTCAGATATTTAATATTGGCGGCGGAGCGGATCGGGTCATTTCGGTTTGGAAGGAATTCGGTCCGATTCTGACGGAATTAGCGGGTCACCCGATCGATGTCAAATACAGCGATTGGCGCCCCGGCGATCAGGTCATTTATGTTTCGGACATTTCCAAGGCGAAAAACGTGTTGGGCTGGAGTCCGAAAGTCAGCGTCCGCGAAGGAATTGAAACCCTTTGGCGCTGGGCGGAAGCGAATCAGGACTTATTCTCGTGAAGATTCTCGTCGCGGTTACCTATTACAGTCCTTACGTCAGCGGCTTGACGATTTACGCGGACCGAATTGCGAAAGCTTGGGCAGCACGCGGTCATGACGTTACGGTCCTGACTTCCCGCCACGATCCGAAACTTCCGAAAGAGGAAATCGTCGATGGGGTCAAAATTGTGCGCTGTCCGATTTGGCTTCGGATCAGTAAAGGCGTTGTCATGCCGTCGTTTTGGTTCTATGCGCTGACGAAAATGGGAGAATTTGACGTCGTTAATATCCACCTCCCGCAGTTCGACGCCGCTTGGGTTGCGTTAATGGCGCGGGTATGGAAGACTTTTTCGATCCTGACGTATCACTGTGATTTAGTGATGCCATCCGGCGCGGTGAATCAGCTCGCGAATAAAATCGTTTTGTGGATGAATAGAATTGCTGGGAAACTCGCGAATCAGGTCGTCGCCTATACCGAAGATTACGCCGCCTATTCGTTTTTTCTCCCTGAGTTTAAGGATAAGCAGCCGATTATTCAGCCGCCGGTTGAGCTTCCGGACGTTTCGGATGAAGAGGTTTCGGCTTTTATCGAGTCGGTCAATCCGGACGGGTTTGAGCCGATTATTGGAATGGCTTGCCGTTTAGCGGAGGACAAAGGCGCGGAAATTCTCTTGGACGCGCTTCCGAAAATTGTCGAGAAGTATCCAAAGGCTTGCGTTTATTTCGCCGGACCGTTCGATAACGTTTTGGGCGAGCGTCCTTACTATGAACGGTTGAAGCCGCGACTTGATGCGATGATTGCCGCGAATCACTGGCGCTTCTTAGGATCGCTCAATCCGAAGAACATGGCGAAGTTTTACCGCATGATCGACGTGCTGACGATGCCGTCATTGAACCGAACGGATTCGTTCGGTCTGGTGCAGATTGAAGCGATGATGAATGGGAAGCCGGTCGTCGCTTCGAATCTTCCCGGTATTCGTGTCTCCGTTACGCGCCACGAAATGGGGCGGATTTGCGCGATTGGCGATGGGGATGATTTAGCTAAAAAATTGATTGAAGTATTAGACGAAAAGAAAGATTATTCTTCGAAGACCGAGGCGATCCGCGCTTACTATAGACCGGATGCTGTCGCGGCGAAGTATGAGGATGTATTCAAAGCAAATGGAATTGAATAATTCGAGCGTTACAACGCTGAAAAATACGGACTTTTTGGCGGTTCAAGTTCGCGAGCTGCCTTATTTTCGCGCATTGCTGCGCGCGGTGGAATCGAAGTTTTATCAGGATTTGGAGCTGAAACGACCGGTTTTGGACGTTGGCTGCGGCGATGGTCATTTCGCCCAGCGG
This sequence comes from Flexilinea sp., assembly GCA_034430135.1. Classification (GTDB taxonomy): domain Bacteria; phylum Chloroflexota; class Anaerolineae; order Anaerolineales; family Anaerolineaceae; genus Flexilinea. The sequence continues at coordinate 14,990 of DAOUFB010000141.1, forward strand.
ACGTTTGCGCAAAAAATTGACGTCGGGATCGACCCCTGGGAAGGACCGCTTAAAGAAGCGGCATCACGAGGCATTTATGAAAAGACGATTTTGACGGCTGGGGCGGAAATTCCGTTTCCGGATGCGTCTTTTGAGACCGTCATCAGCAATTCTGTTTTGGAACATATTCCCGATTTAGATCCGGTGATTGCTGAAATTTCACGCGTTATCCGACCGGGCGGGCTTTTTGTTTTTTGTGTCCCGAATCATCAATTTTTAGGGAATCTATCGGTTTCAAATTTTTTCGATTGGATCAAGCTGAAACCGCTCGGCGATTTATACCGTGCCTTTTTTAACCGTATTTCACGTCATTATCATTGCGACGATATGACAGTATGGGAAAAACGACTGACTTCGAATGGGTTCACGCTTGAAAAGTCCTGGCATTATTTTTCGCCGGCTGCGTTTCATACACTCGAATGGGGACATTACTTCGGGCTGCCGTCGTTGATCAGCCGGAAACTCTTCGGAAAATGGGTTCTGTTTCCGAACAGCCCCTGCATTCAGGGTATTGAGAATATGTGCCGGAAGTATTACGATGAAGCGCCGGAGCAGGAAAACGGTTCCTATACGTTTTATATCGCGAGAAAAAACGCCGCAGCATGAGCGAGTCCAGTGAGAGAAGATCAGGGCAGGGAACCATGCAGGAAGAAATTAGCGTTCTTGAATATATCCGCTTGCGGTTGAAGCGAGAAAACTGGGGAAAGGAGATACTCCCCAGCGGCGACGTCGTTTCCTCGCTTGATACTTCGTCCGCAGGCGCGGATCTTTCCGACGCAGCTGACGGGCTGTCCTGGGAAGCGCGTTTTGGCGCATGGATCGACGATCAGTTCGATTGGGCTCGGGAAGCGGATAACGTTTTCGAGCGTTGGATCTTCTTTGCGGCGGCGGCTTGTGCGCTGGCGGCTCAGTTGATGCTGGAACCTGAAGCGGTCGGTTTGGCACGGAACGGTATCGTCGGTGCGCTGATGTATGGTTTATCGGCGCTCTGCCTGATTACGGGGGCGGTTTCCCGCTTTCTAAGTCATGGAAAGTCGCGTTCAGGAGCACTGGATTCGGCGGAAGCCTCGGTTTTTCCCGCGGACGCCCCAACGGTCTCCAGCGAGCTCAGCGAGACGGGTGAAAATTTCCGTATTTCTGACTCGGAAATAGACGAAGCGCAAACTTCCGTTGAGCCGGATGACACGGGAATCACTTCAACGCCGGCGGTATTGCCGTTTGACAAGGTTAAAGCGGCTCTTGCTTTCGCGGTAACTGCGTTCGCATTCGTCCTTTTCAGTGGGAATCGGTTCAACTTTTTAAACGTTGGCGTTTGGCTCATCGCGATCGGTCTGTCAGCTGTGAACGTTTTTGGTTCGCCTGATTTCGGAACGTGGCGCAAGTTTGGACGTTCGGTTTTATCCGGATTGAACCCGCTTCGGATTAAGGTCACTCCGTTCGCGCTGCTTTGGACGTTCGTTTTTTCGGCTTCGGTCTATCTTCGCGTTCATTCGTTAGCGCTGGTGCCGACCGATATGTTCAGCGATCATGCAGAAAAGCTTTATGACGTCATGGATATCCTCAAGGGACAAAGTCCGATATTTTTCGTCCGCAATACTGGACGGGAAGCGTTCCAATTCTATTGGACCGTGTTGATGATTCGGATCTTTGGGACAGGCGTCAGTTTCCTGAGCCTGAAAATCGGGACCGCCATCGCAGGTATCCTGACGCTTCCGTTTACGTACGCGGTCGGGAAACGGTTCGGCGGACGCTGGGTTGGCTTGTTGGCGATGATGATATTGGGTGTCAGCTACTGGCAGAACGTCATTGCACGCGCTGCGCTGCGTTTCGCTTTTTATCCGATGTTTTTTGCGCCGTTGCTGTATTTCTTATTCAAGGGGCTTGAAACCCGAAAGAAGGGGTGGATGGCGATCGCTGGATTGGTAATGGGGCTCGGTTTACAGGGATATAGCGCTTATCGTATCGTCCCGCTCTTTGCGGGGGTTGTCGCGATCGCGGCGCTCGCGACCGATCGGAAAGAACGACGAGGCGAAACGCTCCGTCTATTTGGGGTCATGATCTGGTTCACGTTGCTGGGCGTTTTGCCGCTGTTGAACGTGGCGTTGACGCATCCGGAATGGGTCTGGTACCGATCCTTCTCACGGCTTGATATGGCGGCTGCCGCTGCATCCGCGCCTGCTTGGATCGTGTTTTTCTCGAACGCATGGAAAGCGTTGATCATGCCGTTTTGGAGCAATGGGCAAATCTGGGTTCATTCCATTCCATATCGCCCGGCTTTTGACGTCCTGACTGCGGCGTTCTATTTTATCGGGTTTGTTTCGTTAATGATCCGTGCTATTCGGAAACGCGAGTTTCAGGTAATCGCGCTGCTCGTTTCGATTCCGGTATTGCTTTTACCGTCGATTTTGTCGATCGCGTTTCCGGCTGAGAACCCATCGCTGAACCGGACGGGCGCGGCGGCGATCCCGATGACGATTGCGGCTGCTTATGGGTTCTATGAGCTTTGGCTAAAGCTAATTGGGACACTGCGTCATCAGGTTCGGGCTTTAGCGGTTGCGGGAGTGGTGATGATTCTCGCATTGACGCAGATCTACGCGGTGAACCGTGACCTCGTCTTCAATACGTGGCAGCGTAATTACACGGCGAACGCATGGAATACGAAACAGATCGGCGAAGTCATCCGCGGTTTTGATCAATCTATCGGAGATCAGGAGAACGCCTATGTCGTTCCATTCCCGCATTGGGTCGATACGCGGCTGGTCGGGATCGCGGGCGGATTCCCGGAACGGGATTTCGCGCTTCACCGAACGGAACTCGCAAGTTTCGCCGAATCTGGCGCGGACGAGCGTCCGCTGCTCTTTGTCGTCAAGGATTCAGACGTTGAGACGGACGCCGAGCTTCGGCGCGTTTTCCCGAATATCGAGATGCAGTTTCACAAAGGAACGGCGCTCGGAAAAGAATTTCGCGTATATTTCGTTCCGTAGTCAGGAAACGTACCCTCGGAACGCATTTGGGTTCATTCACAGATAGCCGTTTTCGTTTTAAGGAGGAATGTATGTTGCCGATGATGACCGGACTTCAACAGGAAATTCAACAGGCGGGCGGAACCTGGTCCGCGCTTTTTACACGCGGCGCCGCGATCAATACTTATCCGCTGGTGACGGTTCTCGTCTGGTACGCGGCGATCTGGATTATTGGCGCGTCGTTTTACCCGCTAACCCGAGTTATCTTCGCCGGTTTACGGGATAAGGGTTGGGGCAGCAGCCGATTCTTCGGGTTGTTGACGCT
>DAOUFB010000142.1:0-4121 GCA_034430135.1 Flexilinea sp.
GCGACGCAGGCAGCGAAATACCAAGTTGGGGACATCATCCGATTCGGGCGTTACGAGCAGGATAATGACCTGAGCAATGGTGCTGAGGAAATCGAATGGCGCATTTTGGATATCGAAGAGGATACGGCGCTGGTCGTGAGCGTGATGGGGCTGGACGCGAAGCCATACAATGAGGAGCTCAAGCCAATTACTTGGGAAGACTGCACGCTGAGGGCATGGCTGAACAACGAATTTTACAACACAGCGTTCAACGAGGCGGAACGTGCGAAGATCGAACGGACGCATGTCGTGAACGAAGATAACTCGAAATTTTCGACCGATGGCGGAAATGATACGGAAGATGATGTTTTCCTGCTGAGTATCGCGGAGGCGGAGCGGTATTTTAGGGACAGCGAAGATCGGAAAATGAAACCGACGAAGCATGCAATCGCGAACGGAGCATGGACAAGCAGTAACAACGGCAACGGCTGGTGGTGGCTTCGGTCTCCCGGCAGCGCTCAGTATATTGCCGCGGGAGTCTATTCCGATGGTTACTTCCTCACTTATGGCAACGATGTCTACATTCGTGATGATTCCGTTCGCCCCGCTATACGGATAAATTTGGGTAAATAACGATTTGGGCGCGGGATAAACCCCGCTTTACGATTAAATTTGAGTAAATAACGATTCGGGCGCGGGATAAACCCCGCTTTGCGGATCAATCTACTAAAATGATAAAAAATAGAGACTGCGGCGAATTGGTATGCACCCCAAAGTTGGACAAAAACCAACAAAGGGGGGGGCAGTTCAAATTTGGAATCTCCGTTTCTCGAGTTATATCAGGTATGATATTAATCTTCTAAGCATTAGGGAGAATACTTGTCAAATGGTAAGTCAATGTGGTAAACCTCGAGGGATGGAGAATCAAGATGGGAATCATAATGAAAGACTTGTTTAAGTTTGCGCTCGTTCTCTGCATAATCGCGGTACTGATTGCATCGTCCCCAATTTTTGCGCAGGAGCAGGCGTCGCCGATATCGCCGGATCTTAAAGTCGGGGAAATCATCCGATTCGGACGTTACGAGCAGGACAATGACCTGTCCAATGGAGCGGAAGAAATTGAGTGGCGTATCTTGGCGATAGAGGGTAATACGGCGCTGCTGATGAGCGTCATGGGGCTGGACGCAAAACCATATAACGAGAAGTGGATTGAAATTACGTGGGAAAACTGCACGTTGCGATCATGGCTGAACAACGAATTTTACGATGCAGCGTTCAACGAGGAAGAACGATCCGCAATCGAAAAGGCTCATGTCGCGAACGAGGACAATCCGGACTTTTCGACTGACGGCGGGAACGACACGGAAGATGATGTATTCCTGTTGAGCGTTGCGGAAGCGTTGGCGTATTTTAGGAGTAGAGAAGAGCGGAAATTAAAACCGACGAAATATGCGATCGAAAATGGAGCCTGGACGAACCCTGATAGCGGTAATGGCTGGTGGTGGCTTCGGTCTCCCGGTCACACTCAACATATTGCCTCGGAAGTCAATTCTGACGGTGACATCTCCGATATTGGCTACTATATCTACTATACTGGTGCTTCTGTCCGCCCCGCTTTGCGAGTAAATTTGGGTAAATAACGGATTTGGACGAGGGATAAACCCCTCTTTGCGGATCAATCTACTAAAATGATAAAAAATCGAGACTGCGGCGAATCTGGAATCTGGAATCTCCCGAATCCGTCCCCGAAGCGTTCCTGATTCTTACCGCGCCGCGGTATAATCCGAACGGGAGCGGCTCAGCGTTTCGCTGAAAGCGCGCTAATTTGAGTCCGAACCGAGGAGTGCCGCAGATGAAATCAGGAAAAATCAGCTTCCGCGCCATTGAGATCGCCGTCTTTTTAACCGGATGCGGGTTGATTTCGGCTGCGCTCCTGACGATTCCGATCGATCGGAATATCGGGCTGATATTCCGTCAAAAGCTCTACATTTTACCGATTCTTTTCTGCCTTGCCTGCGCCGCGGGGCGGGCGCGTCCCGTGTGGCTGAAGCTGGTTTTAAACTGGGCGCTGTTCGGCGCTTTCCTGCTGCCGCTCGCGGGGCTTTGGAACTCCGGCGCGTCGGATCAGTATATTTTTTCCGGGTCGATTCCCTTTTCGGACGCCTTCATTCATCAGCAGAGCACGCTGCGGTTCTTATATGGCTCTCCGATGAACCAGAGTTCGGCGGTGCGTCCGCTTTCGCTGGTGTTTTATGCCTGGATCTTAAAAATCAGCGGAAATAATTTTTACGTTTTATACGCTTTCGTGGCGGTTCTGATCGCGTTGACAGCGATTTGGGTATCTCGGCGCGCCGCGCGCAGTTTCGGGAGCATCGAAAGCGCGGTTCTCTACGTGACTGCGTATTTTTATATTCGGCGCTATCTCGGGACATTCATGACCGAGGCGTTCGCTTTTGAGATAGGTCTTTTGGCGCTGATCTTCCTTTGGATCGGGCTGGAAGAGAAGCGAACCGCCCCGATTATCGCCGGCTTTTTCGCCGCCTCGCTGGCGCTGACCCTGCGTCCGGGAGCGGTTTTCGCCCTGCCTGCGTTTGGGCTTTGGTTCTATTTTATATGGTGTCCCGCGCTGAATATTGGATCGGGGTGGATCGATCCGCGCCGAATTGGCTATGGGATGATTGCCCTTTTCGCGATGATATTCCCGATCCTGTTGAACGGCTGGGTGGGACGTCAGGTCTTTTTCCCCGATCGGATTCTCACGAATAATCAGGCGTATGAGATTTTTTATGGACTGTGTTTAGGCGGGAAGGACGCCTATGAGACCATGTTCCGGACGGAATTGACGTCAGCGTTTGGGACGAGCGGCGCGGCTCAACGGCTAATCGATCTCTGTAAGAGCGAAATCTACGTGCATCCTGAGAATATCTGGATTACGATCCGCTGGCAATGGTCCATTTTTCTATTCGACGTTGAGCGCGGATTTTACTCATTTTTTGAAGGTTCTCGCCTTGGAATCGTCGATGCATTGCGTTACGCATGGATGGCGCTGTGGTGCGTCGGCGCGGGGGTTATCGTCAAGCGGCGGCGCTGTTTGGACGGTTCTCTCGGTATTGCGCTGATTCTTGGGATGTTCTTTTCGCGCTTTCTCTTTTCTCCGATGGTGTACCGGATGCGCTATGATGCGGCAACGATTCCGTTCGACGGCGCCGTTCTCGCCGTTGGGGTTTATTTCCTGCGTCGGAAGTTTCAGCGCCTTGTTGGACATTCCCGCCCGATCCATCCACTGGATTCTGACTCGGAAAAGAAACCGAGCGGAGCCCGCTCTGAATTTTATGGGGGTGCGGTTCTCGTCGTTTGGATAACGGGGATCATGATATTTTCGACGCTCTGGATTAAAACGCATCCGATCCCCATTCCGGCGGAGACGAACCGCCGTTGTGCTGACGGAAGCGAGCCATGGCTGACGCGCATTGAGCCGGGGAATTTTATTGTGCTAAGGAATTATGATCTGCGCGCGCCGCATGCTCCGTCCTATTACCTGAATTATGTCCGCCCGCGGCTTCATGATACGTCGGCTTCCGAGCTGTTCCCGTATACGGATCGATGGGAAGGAGAAATGACGGTGATCAGCGGGCTTGACTTGCGGACGATGAAGGATTTAACAGTTTTTGCGGATTGGTCCATGGATGCGGGCGCTTCCGGATTCGTGGAAGTCTGCGGACGAAAGATTGAGCCAACGCTGTACCGTTCGTATACGTACGTCGAAGCGGCGGAAATTTTCCCGCTGAATCCGCCGGATCCGGAAATACTCACCATTTTTTGAAATGACCTTGACCGCTTTTAGAAACTCCTGTATACTTTTGTCTTGCTTAGTCTGGAACGCGTTTTTCGATATGGAGCGCGGCGGAAAAAGCGAACGTTGACATGCGCCGATATAGCTCAATTGGCAGAGCAACCGCCTTGTAAGCGGTAGGTCATGGGTTCAAGTCCCATTATCGGCTTAGAAGTTGTAAATTCTTATGGGTTCTTGAATCGTTCAAGGACGCATACGAATCGACAACGATTCAACCATGGGCAGTTACCCAAGTGGCCAACGGGGTCTGACTGTAAATCAGATAGCAGAAGCTTTCGGAGGTTCGAAT
>DAOUFB010000143.1:0-6102 GCA_034430135.1 Flexilinea sp.
GCGACGCAGGCAGCGAAATACCAAGTTGGGGACATCATCCGATTCGGGCGTTACGAGCAGGATAACGACCTTTCCAATGGGGCGGAGGAGATTGAATGGTTGATACTGGCGCGGGAGGGGGAAGAGGCGTTGATAATTAGCGTGATGGGGCTTGATGCGATTCCATATCACACGCTCGGTGCAAGTCTCAATTGGGAAGACTGTACACTGCGGGCATGGCTGAATAGTGATTTTTACAACGCAACGTTCACTAAGGGAGAACAAGCAAAAATCAAATTGGCACACATCGCTAATGAAGACAATCCAATATATTCGACAAAGGGAGGTAACGAAACAGAAGATTACATCTTTCAATTGAGTATCGCCGAAGAAAAACTATATTTCAGCAACTCCGAATATCGGAAGATGAAACTGACCGAGTATGCGATAGCGAATGGAGCATGGAAGAACACAGAGAATGAGAATGGCTGGTGGTGGCTGAGGACTCCCGGAGGCATTCAGAGAAACGCCTCATATGTTGATTCGGACGGAGAAATTTACTATTATGGTATCATCGTCAGTTTTTCCTATTACTCAATTCGTCCTGCAATGTGGATACAAATGGGAAATTAACAAAAAATTCAAAATATTGCGAACCAGCACTGCATGGAATGGGTGTATCAGCCTCGCACTTGCGCTGATATAATTCCCAGCATGAAACCCAACGAAAAACCCGTCCGAAAAGCGGCGCAAAAAATCCGCGCCGCCGCGCAGCCGCGCCCATTCTCCAAAAACGTCCTGCCGCTGTCGTACCTGATTATCTTCGTCCTAACGTTTCTCGCCGGTTACCTCGGGTGGATCTGGTTCTTGAACCGCGGTGAAATCCCGTTCGATTTCCATGACTGGGCGGAGGTCAACGCGCCGCGCCTCGCCTTTATTCAGGACGCTGTCCGCAGCGGACAATTCCCGCTCCATATGCCCGACGCGAGCGCACTTCGCGGCGTGACCGACCGTTATTTCGCGCTTCCCGACGTTCTATGGACGCCTCAGCTGATCCTGTTGAAATGGCTCTCAGTCGGGGAATTTGTCCTCGTGCATTTTCTCATCCTCTACGCAATCGGCTTCGTCGGCCTGGTTCGCCTCGCGTGGCGGTTCAAGCTTTCGCCGGATCTTTTTATCGTCCTCTTCCTCATCTTCACGTTCAACGGGCACATGCTCGCGCACGTCTCCGTCGGGCATGTGACTTGGGGCGGGACGTTTCTCTTTCCATGGTTCATTCTTTGGGTCTACGAACTGTATGACCTCGAACGCGTCCCATGGAGCTGGTCACTGAAAGTCGCCGCGCTTCTCTTCGCGGTCTTTCTCCAAGGCTCGTTTCATCAGTTTGTCTGGGCGCTAATCTTCTTGATTCTCGCCGTCCCGACCCTCTGGGCATCGCGCCGACCTGACCTCGGAAAAATCCGCGCCGTCTTCTTCGCCGGACTTTTCAGCGCGGCGTTATCCCTCTTCCGGATTCTTCCGGTTACGCTCGGGCTTGGCGGATTCGACGACGATTTTCTCGGCGGTTACCGCTCAATTGCGCAGCTCGTGCGCGCGTTTCTGCGCCATGTTCCGCCGTCCGACTCGCTCAACCGCGCGGTCACAAGCGGGACGCTTGGCTGGTGGGAATATGATCTTTATCTGGGTTTCGGCATCCTATTCGTCCTGATTCTTTTCGCGATCTTCCGCATGAAAGACTACGTTCGGGCGCGCCGCGTACCTGCGATTTGGTTCCCGATCGCGATCATGGCGCTTTTCGCCATCGCGGACGTTTACGCCGCTTTCCGTGCGCTTCCGATTCCGCTTTTCCGCGGAGAACGGGTCAGCTCGCGCTTCCTGATCCTGCCGATCCTGTTCGCCGCCGTTGAATTTCTCCGTTCGGAACGGACGCTTCGGGCGGCGCTAAACGCGCGGAAATGGTCACGGAATGCGCTCGCCATCGCCGCGATCCTCTTTCTCCCCATCGCCGGATATGAACTCATCACGGAGCTCGACGCCTGGCGCGTCACGAACGCGGTGCGCGCGTTTCCGGTCACGCCGACCGATTTATCGATTAAAACCGTCGCGAATCATGCTGACCCCGCCTATATTCGGGCGTTAACGCTCGGCGCAGCGCTGACGCTCATCACGGCGCTCATCATGGCGGCGATTTTCCTGATCGAACGAAAATCCATCCAAAAAAGGAACAACGAATGAACCCATCCATGAACCTATGCCCCAAGCCGCTGTTTTATGAAACGCGCGGCGATCAATTAGACAACATCCACATGGGCTATTTAGCCGTCGTCGACGAAAACGGGCGGACAATTTTCTCGGTCGGCGATCCGGAAAGCGTCGTTTACCTGCGCTCCTCCGCGAAGCCGATTCAGGCGCTTCCGGTCATCGCCCGCCGTCTCGACGAAGAATACGGAATCACGCCGCGGGAATCGGCGATGTTCGCAGCCTCGCATCATGCCCAGCCGCACCACATCGCCGCGCTCGAATCCATCTACGCTAAAGCCGGTCTCCGCGAAGATGACCTGATCGTGAAACCGACGAAGCCGCGGGACGCGGACGCCGCCTATGAAGCGCGGAGAACGGGGCATGGACCGCGAAAGTTTAACCATAACTGCGCCGGAAAACACGCGGCAATCCTGCTCCTTCAACGCGCGCTCGGCGGAAACATCGCGGACTATTGGAAGCCGGAAGCCGCCGCCCAGCGGGAAATCCTGCGCACGATCGCGACCGTCACGGAAACGGATGCGGAACGGATTCGGATCGGTGTTGACGGCTGCGGCGTTCCGGTCTTCGCGCTCCCGCTGAACCGGTTCGCGAACGGGTTCAAGAATCTTGCCGCACCGGAACGCATCCGCGACGATGATTTATCCGACGCCGCGGTCCGTTTCATCCCGCGCATGGGAAAGTTCCCGGAAATGATTAGCGGGTTCGGAACGTTTTGTACCCTGTTGAACAGCGATCCGAATCTCGTCGCAAAGGGCGGTGCGGCGGGCGTCTACGGTCTCGGACTCAAAAAAGAACGGATCGGGATCGCGCTGAAAGACAGCTCGGGTTCGTCGCGCATTTGGGGGCTTATTTTGCATGAAGTTTTATCCGCGCTCGGCACAGCGTCTCAAGCGACGCTCGATGGGCTCCGATCGTTCGATCCTATCGAACTCAGGAATGATAATGACCGCATCGTCGGCGAATTTACGCCTGCGTTCGAGGTCAAAATCTAACGGCTCATGGGAATGACCCAGCCTCAAAGAAAACCCACGCGCATTGCTGATCTGGCAGGATGGCTTTCGTTCTCCGCGGCTGCGTTCCTCGCCCTTATTCAGCCGCTTCGCCTTGGCTCGGGATTGACTTCGATGACCATGACGCGAATCATGGCGCTGCTCATTCCGTTCGTCGGCGCAGCGTTCGCGCTGACGCTTCGGCGGCTGCGATGGAACGGGACGCGGTTCTTTGGAAAGCCATCGCGCCGTTTCGACGCGCTGGTTGGGCTCTGCCTGATCAGCTTTGCCGCCGCTGCGCTCCCCGTTTATTTGCGGCTGCGCTTCGCGGCGAATGGCGAGTTTATCGATAAAGTTCTCGTGACCATCGCTGACCCTGCCGCGCTGACGGTTTGGGGCTGCGGCTGTTTCCTGATTCCCGCTCTGACCCCCGTTCAGGGGAGCGGGAACCGCGCCATGCGCCGCATCTTTGCCGTCCTTTTCTCCGTGCTGATGGCTTTCGGGCTGTTCATCGCGCTGAGCGGGTTCGGGTTGAAAAAAGATAACGCCTTTTGGGGGCTGCCGACCGTTCCGATTTTAGAGGTTCATTTCGTCCTCGTCTTCTTCATCGCCTGCGCAGCGCTTCGTCTCGCGCTGACGCTGAATCTCCGCTCAGATCCGCGCATGGACGCGCTCGTTCCAATCGGAATCTACGTTTTCGCCGCCGCGCTCTGGCTCTCGCTCCCGAATCAGCATGGCTTTTTCGCGCCGCAGCCGCGCGCTCCGAACTTCGAAACCTATCCTTTCTCGGACGGCGCCTTCTACGGTCACTACGCCCGTGCGCTAACTAACGGCATGGGGTATAAAGGCGCGGATCTGCCGCCGCGTCCGCTGTATATCCTCATGCTGGCATTGGCGCATCTTCCGTTCGGCGTCTCATACGACGGCGTTATCACGGTTCAGACGTTGATCTTAGCTTTTCTTCCGGTCATGATTTACCAGCTGGGGCGCGAACTTCATGGACGGGGCGCGGGACTGACGGCGGCGCTGCTCTTCATCGCGCGCGAAACGCATGCTATTTTCGCCGCGCCGTATGCGCATAACGTTTCTAACACTAAGTACTTCTTTGCGGATCTGCCGACGGCGCTCGCATTAACGTTTTTCTTCTGGACGCTCGTTCGGCTCATTAAAACGCTTCGTGCCGACCGTCCTGCCTGGATCGAGGCGTTATGCTCCGGCGGTGCGCTCGGGATCGCGGTTCTGATCCGGACTCAGAGCCTTTTCCTGACTCTGTTATCGTTCCCAATTCTGTTTTTCGCGGGAAAACGAGCGATGCGCCGACGCGCTGTGCTCGCTGTGCTTTTCGCGTTGGGCGTTGCACTCTGCGTCGCTCCGTGGCTCATCCGTTCGCGCCTGATTTTCGGCGGCTTCGTCTTCGATCATCCGCGGACGCAGACCGGCGAATTAGCGGCGAGTTATAACCTCGGCGGTTTCGACCTGAGCCGTGAAGCGGGGATGAGCGACAGCGCATATCAAGAAAAACTCGGCGGCGTCATCCGCGAAAATATCCGATCGTACCCGCTCGAAATCGCCTCATTCGTCGGCGCGCATTTCGTCAATTCGCTCATCTCGTCGGTTCGTCTCCTCCCAATCCGGACGGAGTTCGCGAAGTGGGGCGAGCTTTTCGGCGGGACTGCCTTTTGGGAGACGGATCTTTGCACGACCGCAGCGCCGGTTCTGACCGTGCTTTCCCTGATGACCGCTCTCGCGGTGATCGCGTTCGGACTCGCGTCGCTGATCCGCCGTTCCGGCTGGGTCGGCTCGCTGCCGATGCTTGGACTTCTCATCTTTCATTTCAGCACTGCGCTGGGTCGGTATTCGGCGGGGCGTTACCTGATCCCCATGGATTGGGCGCTGTTCCTCGTTTTCGGCGCGGGACTGTCCGAGCTGATCCGGACGCTTGGGCGGAGGGCAGGACTGATCGAGCCCTCGACGCTGACGCGAGACGTCAACGCAGAAGTGAAACCATTTCGAGCGATCCGTTTCTTCGGCGCGGGGGGGATTTATCTCTTGATTGGGTGTGCGCTCGTCCTCGTGCCGGCGCTGTTTCCGCTGACGCTTGAGCCAGCCAACCCGACCGAAGTTGCGGCGAAACTGTCGCTTCCAGCGGATGAAGCTGAGAAGTACGACTATCTTCGCCATGCGATCGCGATCTATCCGCGCTATTACGCGCCGGGTGAGGGTGAACCGGAGAGCGCGAAAATTGGGTACGACGTCGCGGATGAAGGGCGGCTGATGTTCCTGACGCTGGCGCCGGGGGGATTTGGGACGATTCGCTTGAAATTAGCCGATGCACCATCGTTTTTCCCGGATGACGCGAAAGTTTGGATTGCGGGGACGCAGAATGGCGCGGTCACGGATGCAGCGGTGGTCGTGGTTGAGGCTGGGGAAAGAAGCGCCCGCTATGAAGCGGCGCCTTGATCGGAACCGTGTCTAATTTTTGAGGAGCGGATGGGGGAGTCATGGACATCTCGATAACATCCGCGTGAGGTTCAATTCGCTGCATACCCCCGTTTCGTCCTGCGGACTCAGGGGAGCGCATCAAATTGACTTTGGGTAAATTGTTTTCGGAAGAGGGGGATATTTCGGTCACGAAATATCCCCCTCTTCCATGCCATCAGCCCCCTGTTTTTCGGTGAAATCAAGAATTCTTCGAAAAGGAATAAAATCGATATTAAAAATTCATCGAAATTCCCGCAGCCTTTGATAGAATATTTATTATTACAGCTTAACTCATACACCGGAGAAGCCCCATGAGTGAAAACCCCATCCAAAAAATCGGACGCTATGAAATTGAACGCGAACTCGGGCGCGGAGGCATGGCGATCGTCTA
>DAOUFB010000144.1:0-20377 GCA_034430135.1 Flexilinea sp.
TTAAAATGCAGCTACCAGAATATCGCAAAATCAATTAAAAAGCCGGGCACGGGGCTGTCGCATCTCTTTGAGAAAGAACGTGCGTTTTGGATCGAATATCAGGGAACGGTCGAAATCAGCTTCGATATCAGCCGAATCAAAATGGAGACCAACGGCACGGAAATCAAAATTACCCTGCCCGAGCCGAGGCTGGTCACCAACGTCATTCCTGAGTCCCTGATCGAAGATTCGTTCATCATTGCGCCGGATCAACTTTTCCAGAAGAATTCGATCACGGTTCAGGATCAGAAAGAAGCCGTGATTCGCGCTCAAGAGGAAATGGTTGAGCAGATCCGCGAACATACGACGCTCATTCGAAGCGCTGAAAAACAGGCGCAGGAACTCATCGAGAACTACATCCAGCAAATCGGTAAACTGACCTCCGTCGAATACCGAATTAGCTGGGAAATGGAAGTCGCGTCAGAATAATACAATTCCCCCCTGAGACCGAACGTTAAACAGGGGAGAATCAATTCACCGCGTCACGAAAAGAACGATTTACCGTCAGGATTCGCGCGCTTTACGCCGCATTCTCACGCCGCAGCCGCGCCCGAAGCTCACGCCGCAGAATTTTTCCCGCGTCATTCCTCGGCAGTGCGTCAACCAAAATAAATACCTTTGGCGCAGCGTACGCCGCAATCGCGCTCGTGACCGCTTTTCGAACCCGCAGCTCCGCCGCTTCGTCCCAGACTGCGCCTTCACGTAAAACAATATACGCGGCAACAGCTTCGAACACGAGCGGATCCGGAACAGATACAACCGCCGCATCCGCAACCGCCGCATCCGCGTTCAGCAGCTTCTCCACTTCAAACGGACCTAAAAGATGCCCCGAGGTATTCAATAAATCATCGTCGCGCCCGATAAAATGATAACGACCGCGCTCGTCGCGTTTCGCCAGGTCGCCCGTCAGGTAATAATCGCCCGTGTACTTCGCGTCCGTCAGTTCCGAATTCCCATAGTAGCCCGCGAACTCCGACCCCCATCCGCGGCGCAACGCCAATTTTCCAATCCGTCCTGCGTTCGAAAGCGGAATTTCCGCCAATTCATCGTCAAGCAGAACCGACTTACAGTCGTCCACTGGCAGTCCCATCCAATCCGGGACAACCGCTTCACCGCGTCGATTCGCGATCCGGATCGTCCCGGCTTCGCTCTGGAACCAGGTATCATAAATCGTCTTTCCGAGCGCCCGCTGACCCCAGTCGTAAACTTCACCGCTCAGGGGTTCGCCGACACTGAAAACCGCCCGAAGCTTCGAGAGGTCAAAGCCCTGATAAAAAGCGTCGTCCATCCGCATTAAGCCGCGCAGCGCCGACGGCGCGGTATACAGCGTCGTCACCCCTGCCGTCTCAATCAGCGGCAGCCACCGTTTCGCATGAAAAGCGCCGTTATAGGCGATCATCGTAACACCGCTCAGAACTGGTCCTAAAATACCGTAAACTGACCCCGTAATCCAAGCAGGATGCGCCGTGCACCAATAGGTTTCGCCCGGACCTACGCCAAGTACATCCCGCATCGAGCGCAGAATCGCCGGCGCGATACCGTGACGATGGAGGACGGCTTTCGGGAAACCCGTCGAACCTGAAGTAAAAACCATGAACGCAGGATCGTCCGGCGTTACGTCCGAAGGAATCGCCGCCGGTTCACCCGCCGTCTCTGCCGCTAACGAATCATAGCGCAGCGTCATGCGCAATGCGCCGTATGAGACGGCGGCTTCGTCCAACGCGCTGCTCTCCCGATCCGTTATCAAAACATCCGCCCGCCCCGCTTGAAAGCGCGCCAGGAGCGCTCCCGCGCCATGTTCCGGAAAAAGGGCGCAAGGGACCGCTCCGAGCCATAAAACTGCCCAGAACGCCTGAATCAGCTCCGGCTGCGTCGTGAGCGATAGAAAGACATGATCGCCCCTTTTGACGCCATGCCTCACGAGCGCACCCGCGACCGAACGCACCGCGGATTCAAATTCACGCACAGAAATCATGCGTTCATTCAATCGTCCGTCAAATACTCGGAGTAAAATACGTGTCCCAGCCTCAGGCGTTGAAAAAAACTCGTGCCAGCAGCTCAGCAACGTTGATTCATATTGCATCTCAAATAAAATAGCCTTTCAAAACATCAAATAGTAAAAGAAGTATAATCGGCTCATGAGAGATTGGGTCAACAAGCTCCAAAAACGTTTGCGCGTCCTGCCGCTCCTTTTAGCGTTTCTGACGGCGTCGGTTTCCGCTGCGACCTACGACGTTGACAGCGGTTTCCGTCCGGACGAAAACGGTTTCGCATTTATCAACTACGGCGAACGGGGATGCAGCGATCTTCTCTGCGTTCGGTCATTTCCCGTCGTGAACCTGACGGTTGCGGAAATGGTTCGCCTTTTCGGACGAGACGTCTGCATGAATCCAACCAGCGATGAACCTTGCCGCCTGTCCCAGGTCGCGTCTGTCTGGATGAAAAGCGCGAACGACTTAATGAGCAATGGGCATTGCGAAGGAATTTCGATTTTAGCGGCGCTGATATACGAAGGGAAAATCGACCCCAACCGCTTCGGCGCCGAAAAGGTCAGCGACCTGATCCTGAACGGGAACCAACGGCTCCAACGCGAAATCGCTTATCACTACGCAACCCAGCTCCTGACCGAGACGCTCGCGATCGAAGAAACACCGGTCGAACTTCTCCGGACACTGATTCATTCCTTCCGTGAAAATGAACATCGAGTCGTCCAGCTAGGACTGTACCGCCGCGATACACAGCTCGGGCATACCGTCAGCGCATATGGAATTCAGGATATGGGCGACGGTATCTTTAGAATTATGATTTACGATTCAAATTATCCATCTATCGAACGCTTTATTACGATCGACGCGAAACATGATACCTGGCGGTATCTGGGTTCGTCCCTCCCGACAACGTCGAACGCAATTTACAGCGGTGAAGGAATCTTCAATCCCATCCGCCGCATCGTCTCCCCCTACAGCGAAATCCCGTATCACTGCGACTTCTGCCCGATGACGGCGGGGGATACGGAACCGTTCGTCCGAATTACGACGAACGGGAAAACGAATATTTTCATCGCTGATAACGCCGGAAATAAATCGGGAATGGATTGGAAGGATGGGCAGACTTACGATGAACTCGAAGGCGTCGAATTTCGGCGCATCCTTGGCGCGAACAGCGCGACGTTTCCCATCGATAAGCGGTATTATATCTGGCTCAATGCGCCGGAAGACCGTCAGTGGCAGCGGTTCCCGGTCTCGCTCACGGAACCCGGTTCTATCCTGACGCTGACGAATGCACTCGAATCCTACGAATATCCGACGCTCACGTATCAACCCGCTAACGCAAGTCAGGAAATTCCCTTTGAATCGTACGATGTTCTTATCGCGCCCGTCGCACTGCCTGAAATAACGTATATTACGATCAACGGCGAAGTTGAAACGCGCGTTGCCCTCCAGCCGGAGCTCATCGCGGACGGCAAAGCAGTTCCGAACCTGAATATCTTTATCCTCCATGACGAAGAGCAGGGGATTATCGGCTTCGAAATTTATGCGGCGAATGACAGCGATTTCCAAAAATGGGACGCTTTCACCCTGCGTTTTCATGGGTCGATCGAACTCTTTGACAAAGATCAGTCGGAGACCCTATCGCTCGATTCGCTCGAAGTACCGCTGGAAGCGTCAATTGACGGATCGTTTTTCTTCAACTATCTCGATTGGGCGAAAGAAGGCATATTTAGAATGACCATATCGCCGGACGCGGTACAAGACTCCCGCGTAGTCGAGATACAAAATTAAAATTACATTTATCGAATATCTTAATATACTAAAAGTTGTCTTTTCCTCTTGTCGAAATTCGAGTTTCGTGATATATTTCTTCTCGTTATGAGAAGGGTGGTCAAGCGAGAACCGTTTTCCAGAATTCTTGAAAGGCGGTTTTTTTTATGACAATCTTCGTCAGCATGGGGCGGTTACGTCTCAGAATTCAGTTTCTCCCATCATAGGGATTTTAGGAGATTTTCTACAATGAGTGAAAAAGTCAAAGGTACAGTCAAGTGGTTCAATGAATCCAAGGGTTATGGTTTTCTTTCCCAGCCTGCTGGCGAAGACATCTTCGTCCACTACACCGCGATTCAGGGAACCGGTTTCCGGACGTTGAAGGAAGGCAGCGAAGTTGAATTCGTTGTCGAGAATGGTCCGAAGGGTCTTCAGGCCAGCAACGTCGTCGTCCTCTAATTCGTTACGCTTCCGGGGAGGACTTGGAAACTTAAGCTTCCAAATCTGTACTTTGGGTAAAACGGAAAAAGTCCGCGTCAATGACGCGGACTTTTTCAATTCAACTCGTTTCCGTTCGTCTTCTTTTCTACCGTTTTTCCGATCCGCGATCCAGATTAAACCCCATTGATTTAAGTATCGCGGGATTATCGCGCCAATTCTTAACAACCTTTACTTTCAACTCCAGATAAACTTTCCGCTCGGTCATTTTCTCGATTTCGACGCGAGCGTCCGAACCGATTTTCTTAAGCTTCATGCCATTCTTCCCGATAACGATACTTTTATGAGATTCACGATCAAGAAGCAGCGTCGCATTGATATACGATTGCGTTTCGCTTCGATCGATAAACTCCTCAATCCGGACACCGATCGAATGCGGAATTTCTTCGTCAAGGTTATTCAGGAGCGATTCACGGATTAAGTCGCGCGCAATTTCACGCTCGTACAGGTCCGTAATCTGATCAGGATCATAGAACATCGGACCTTCCGGAACACGCGCAATCAACTCACGGAGCAGATCGCTGCAACCCAGTCCGGTCTGAGCTGATATTTCAATAAAAACCGCATCCGGCAACGCCTGCTTAAATTCTGCGCCCGCTTTCTCCCGCTTCGCGCCGCGCAGCAAGTCGACTTTATTCAAAGCGACGATCACATGAGCCATCACATTGAGTTTTTTGAATTCCGCCGCAATCGCAAGATCCTCGGCGGTCGGTTTTTCCGACGCGTCCACGATCCAAAGAATCCAATCAGCGTCCGTAAACGTACTGCGCGCGGACTCGTTCATGACCTCGCCTAACTTCGATTTCGCCGTATGAATTCCCGGCGTATCAATCAGGATCAGCTGAGCCTCGTCGGTAGTCAGGATACCAAGCTGGTTGCGTTGGGTCATTTGCGGACGCGGCGAAACGGCGGCAATCTTCTGACCCGATAGCCGATTCGTCAGCGTGGATTTCCCGACGTTGGGGCGTCCCACGACGGCGATATAACCCGACTTGAAGCGTTTTCCTTCGCTTTCAGCCTTCGCAGTATCATCAGTTGAATCAACCTGCGAATTCGTTATCTCTTCCATGTTCCTCCGAACGGCGCGCCATTTCCGTTTCAACGTAGCAACGCGCCATTTTTTCTTTTTTCTCATGAGAGAAGCGCTTAATCGCAATCTCCCGTTTTAACGCGTCAGATCGTGACGCAACTTCTTCAACGTAAACGAGTTCAACCGGTCGATGCAGCCGCGTATACGCCGCGCCCGTGCCCTTGTTATGCTGCTTCGCGCGCCGCTCTGGGTCAAGCGTCCAACCCGTATAAAAACTTCCATCGCAGCAGCGAACCATATAGCAGTAGTACCGCTGCTCTCGGTTCACGTGTTCTTTTCACGCTTTCCCGAAAGGAGCCCGCCTAAGAAAAACTGACCCATAACATCCCCAAAAGAAGATTTTTCCGGCTTTACTTCGGTTTCATTGCGCCAGACCGCACGCTCATATTGATCGAGGTACACGTCCCGCTGATTATGAACAAAATCAATCATGCGGCTCAACGTTTCAGCGTCATTGGCTTCCAGCGCATCGCGATAGATCCGCAACACAGCTGCCGTCTCGTTTAACGCCTGAAGCAAATGATCACGGTTCCCAAGCCATTCCTGCGCAGTTGGACGCCCTGCCTGTCCCCGATCCGTTCGTTTCGTCAAGGCGTAAAAAGGCTTCCCGCCGACTTTCCGCTGATCATCCCACCCGGTGCTGTTAAACGCTGCGTTCACCGCCGCGGTCGGGAGCAGATTCGGAAGCATTTCCGACCGCGCGAGAAGCCCGTCGAGTTCAATTGGATCGATAAACGCGCTGAATGCACCTAACAGGGATGCGAAATCTTTCGCGAGGTCAACGACTTCCGCATCGGTCGATGCGGTCGGCGCGATAAAAAGCGTCCCGCCCTTGAATAAATCTTCGTGCGCGCTTCGCCATGTGTCCTCGGATTCGCCAAGGTAAGCGCGGTTCAGCGCCGGATGCAGCCCGATGAACTGATCCGGTTTTGGAAGATATTTCCGCGCGAGACGGTTCCCTTCACTCTTATTCAGGCAGAAGTCAAGGACCGCCGCGTCGCCGCCCAGATGAGGCGCAATTTGGTTCAATGTATCTTCGCGCTCGCTCGTCGGCACCGATAAAACGACGATTGCTGCGTCTTTAACCGCTTCAGCGTATGAATGGGTGATCCGGTCGACGGCGTCCGCGCGCAGCGCAGCTTCTTCCGCGCTTTTTAGGACATCTAAACCGACACGGTGCAAATCCGCTTTCTGATAGCGTAAAGCCAGTCCAACCGACGCGCCAACTTCCCCCAGTCCAAGAATCGTTATTTGAATCGCCATGATTCATCCTCCCATGAAAAGTCGGAACAGCCCGGAAACGATCGGGCTCAAGATCCAGCCCACAATATCGATATGAAAATAGGGCAGGATGAGAAGCGCCGCCAACAGAATCTGAGGTCCGTAAGATTGAACGAGGTACCAGTTGGACCGCGCTGAGCGCGGGATAAAGCGTTCCACGATTTTTTCGCCGTCCAACGGCGCGATCGGGAGCAGGTTGAATACACCCAGACTCAAATTGATCAGGACGAAATTAACAAGAGCGTACTCAAACCATCCAATCGACAGGGCAGGAATCCGACAAATCAGCGCGGCGATCAGCGCCAGCAGGAAATTCGACGCCGGTCCGGCGAACGAAACGATCGCGAGACCGAACGGCGTTTTGCGATTGACGACATGAGCGCTGACCGGAACGGGTTTCGCCCAGCCAAAACCAACTAGCATGACCATCAACGCACCGAACGGATCTAAATGTGCGAGCGGATTAAGCGTCAGTCTCCCGCATCGCTTCGCCGTCTCATCCCCGAGCGCATACGCGGCTGCGGCATGAGAAAATTCGTGAACCGAAAGCGAAATCACCAGCGTTACGGCTCGGACAATGTATAATGGAAAATGGTTGAAAAGTCCCATGGGCTAATTATAAAGGAGAAAAAGATGAACGATATTGTCAGGTTAAGAAACGAAAAATTAGCTGCGGTCGTCGTCGCGAACTTGAAGAAACATTTCTTTGACGCCCACTATTGCGCAACGATTGACGAGGCACGCAATCTGGCGCTTTCGATGATTCCCGCTGGTTCGAGCGTCGGCTGGGGCGGGTCGGCGACGATTGACGCGATCGGGTTGAAAGACGCGCTCCGCGCCGGCGATTACACCCTCATGGATCGCGACCTCGCGGAATCGCCGGAAGAACGCGTCGAAATCACGCGAAAGGCACTGCTGACGGATACGTTCTTGATGGGCACGAACGCCATCTCACAGGATGGGCAGCTCGTCAATATCGATGGAACTGGGAATCGGTTAGGCGCGCTCATATATGGACCGAAATCCGTCCTCATCGTGTCCGGTATGAATAAGGTTGAGGCGACGCTTGCGTTAGCGATGGAAAGGGCTCAAACGATTGCCGCCCCAATCAACGCGGGACGCTTCCCCGGGTCAACGCCATGCCGTGTCTCCGGCGCGTGCGGTCATTGTTTCCAGCAGGATTCAATCTGTGCACAGGTCGTCATTACGCGCTTCAGCAAGCCCGCGAACCGCATTAAAGTCATTCTCGTCAATGAGGATTTAGGCTTCTAACGCCGTTGCAGCCTAAAAAAACAATAGACGCTACCCGTGAGCAGATCGCCCGCCCGGGTAGCGTCTTTACCTTCATTCGCGGAGTTTTTTCCGACGTTGGAATGCTTTTCGCCGCTATCGAAGCCGCGAATCCCCTTCAAAATCCATCTGCATTCCCATTTCCAACGAGACTTTCGGTTCATAGCCTAAAAGCTCCCGTGCCAGCGTCAAATCAGCCCACATTCGATCTGGACCGCCAACCCGCTTCTGGTTAAAGACGATTTCCGGCGTTCGTCCGGTAATTCGGCAAGCCAAATCGCAAACCTGCTGGATCGACGTTTCACGCCCGGAGCCGATATTAATCACCGATTCGTTGGGATTCTTAAGCTTCATCGCCGCGATCATTGCGTCGACGACGTCGCTGATATAAACGAAATCACGCGTCTTGGTCCCATCGCCATGGATAACGATCGTCCCCTGCGATGCGGCTTGCTTCAGGAACGTCGGGATAACGGCTGCATGAGAAAAAGAGAAGTTCTGACGCGGTCCATAGGCGTTAAAAATCCGCAGCGATACCGCTTCCAGTCCCCAAAGCCGTCCGATTGTGTTGATGTAATACTCTGAAGCTAATTTGGAAACCGCGTAAGGCGACGCCGGTCTGGGCTTGGTCGTATTCTCGTTGAGCGGCTGCTGCTCCTGAATTCCGTAAATCGCGCCCGAAGAAGCGAAGACGAGCCGATGACTTCCGACGTCGCGCATTGCCTCCAACAGCGTAACCGTCCCGCCGACGTTAACGCGTTCGAACTCGCGCGGATACAGGATCGAATCCGGCACGACGATGCGGGCTGCCAAGTGAAAAACGCAGTCAACGTCCTGAAGCAAGCCCCAGAGAAGTTCCCGATCGTTGATATCGCCGCGGACAAGCCGAACGTCTGGATGAAGCGGGTCTGGATTTCCCGTCGAGAGGTTATCGAAACCGACGACGGAATGTCCCTGTACGATAAGTTCATTAGCTAAATGCGTCCCAATAAATCCGGCTGCGCCCGTGATGAAAATTTTCATGCCGTGCCGTTCCTTTTCCAAACTGTTGTAAAAAGGCGTATCCGTCCGCCGACAGATACGCCTTTCCCATTTTATTTCAAAGGACGGTGAAAATTATTCTTCCGTCGTCAGTGAATCGAGATCCGCCATCAGGCTATCCCAGTCCATTTCAGAGTACGCCATGGAATCGACACGGCGGACCGAAAGACCGATGCGATGATTCGCGGGATCAATCTTGATAATGCGGAGCGTGACCTTATCGCCTTCCTTGAGGACTTCCTTCGCATGTTCAATGCGCTTGTCGCTGATTTCCGAAATATGGATCAGACCTTCAAACGATTCGTCGAGTTTCGCGAACGCGCCGAACTTCGTCAGCCGCGTAATAACGCCTTCGACGAGCTGTCCAACCTGATATTTCGCGACCTGGCTGCCCCACGGATCTTCCTGGGTCTGGCGAATGGAAAGACCGATGCGGTTCTTCTCCTTGTCAACGCTGATAACCTTGACCTTAACTTCCTGTCCAACCTGGAGAACGTCCGCAGGTTTCTTGATATGATCCCAGGAAATTTCGGAAAGGTGAACGAGACCGTCCGCCATGCCGTTAATGTTGATGAACGCGCCGAAATCGGCGAGGCTGGCGACGCGGCCGCTCAGGATTTCGCCTTCGGTCAAAGCGTCGATCATCTTCTGTTTCAAGGATTCGCGCGTTTCCGAAGAAGCCTGGCGTTCCGAGAGGATCAGGCGGCGGCGTTCGCGGTCAACTTCGATAATGCGGACGCGAATCGGTTGTCCAACCATCTTGCTCCAGCGCTGTTCCGGGGTTTCGCCTTCAGCACCCCCCATGCGGCGGGAAAGCGCAATCTGGGAGGCGGGGATGAAGCCGCGGAGCGTGCCGTAATCGACGATCAGACCGCCCTTGTTGTAGCCGCTAATCACGGAATCGATCACTTCCTTCGAGCTCATCGCGTCTTCGGCGTTCTTCCAGACTTGTTCTTCGTAAGCTTTCGTGTAAGACAGAACCAGATTTCCGTTCGAGTCTTCCGGATCGATAATGTAAACCTGGATCGGCTGATCGATGACGAACGACTCAAGAATATCGCGCGGAATCGATTCTAATTCCCGACCGGTAATAACGCCTTCCGACTTCGTGCCAACGTTGACTAAAATTTGCTCCGGGGTAATGCTGGCAATTACACCCTCTCGAATTTCGCCTTTTTTGGGAAAATCGATGCTAATCCCTTCATCAAGAAGGGTTTCAAAATCAAATGATTCTTTTTCAGAACCATGTGGGGAAACGGATTGTTCCATCTTTACTATCTCCAACCAAACAATTTATCTTGCCATTATAAGGCTAAAACTCAATGTTTGCAAGTTGCATAAATCCGACCGTCCGCATATGCGCCGCAAAGCGGAAGTCCGTCGAAAAGATCCCGATAATAAAGCGCATCTTCCGACTCAGGATCCAATTCCTCGGTCCAACCGAAAACGATCCCTAACGCACGTCCAGCTTCGATTTCCGCTCGCATCCATTCCCGATCCGACGCAAACGATTCGCTTTGCCGTTGGGTCGCCGCGTCAAAACCGACCGGCAGAACGTAGCAGGGTAAATTCTTCATTAATCCCAAAAACGTACGCCGGTTGCTGAAACAGGTTAAGCCATCCGCCAACCCGTCCAGCGCCGCCGCTGTTTCCGAATCACGCCAAGCCGCACCGGCGAACCCCTGACCGTCGCTTCGATATGTCTGAATTCGGTCAAGCGAATCCTCCGCTAAGATCAACGCAAAAACAAGCAGCGCGCCGACCACGATGAAGCGAACCCGAGGCTGATCGTAAAAATTCGCCGCGCCAGCGCAAATTATCAGCACCGCCAGCCAGAAAACAGGGTACAGCATCCGCTCGTCGAAAACGGTTGATCCATCGACAAAAATCGCCGTCAGGAACAGCTCAGCCAAATAGCTTAAAAGGAAAAAGGCAAAGAACGAAGCGGGCGATAACGGCATGGCTTCGCCCTGTGGATGATGCGACCGTCCTATAAAAACGGGGATCAGCGCACGAATCACCCAAATCAAAAGAGCGGCAATACTCAGGAGAATGACGCCCGCCCAGAGCGGAAGCAATTTCTCAACAAAGCCGCCAAACTCCGGCAGGAAATAACCGGCGAGGACGCGAACCCCGTCCCAAAGGCGGTCGGCGGTAGGAAAATGAAGCACGAACGCACGATTAACGCCGCCCTCGCCGACGAGCCGATTCCGAATGAGCCATGGCGTAAAAAGAAGTCCGAACCCAAGCGAAAGAAAAACGACCGGTTCGATCCGTTCGCGCAGCGTCCGTCCATTCGCGAAAGCCAAAAAGACAGCTCCCGCGAAAAAAACCAGCGAGGCATAGCGAATCAGCATTGCAACGCCAAAAATCGCGCCGATTAAAAGCCAGCCCCACCAGCGCCGGCGCGACTTTCGCAGCGCGATCGACAAACCAAGCAGCCCAGCTAAAATCCAAACGGACGACCATGCCTCGCTCAACCCATAAACCTCGGCTTGCAGGAATGGAGCCGATAACAGCGTCAGTACAGCGGCGCAAATCGCGAGAAATTCGCGCCGAGCCGCCGCGAGCGCCAGTGCAGCAATCAGGAACAGGTTCAGCGCCATGGCAATCCCGTTGACGATACGTGCGCCGGCGAAAACGTCGGGCAGCTTGAAGAGGGAAACGGCTTCGGCGATAGCGACGCTGTAAAACGGCGGGAACTGCGTAATCGGACGCGGAGCGCGATCCCCAGAATAGCGAACGTACCCGTCGCCGGCGAGAAGCGCCCGTGCTCCAACGAGATAATCCGCGCTGTCGTTCGTGAGTCCAACGCCGTTGTCCGTCATACTGACATAAAGCACCACCCCAAGTCCGATCAGGATCAGCAAAGCAGCGACGAAAGGAAGATTAGGGATTCGAAGCGGGAGCGCTTTCTCATTTTGTTCGCGATTCATAGATTCCGGTGCCTTTCCTTAAACTGAACCCTGTCGGATTTTAGTCTGTTTTCATTCTTTTATATCCGGCATCATACATTTCTGTTGCTTATACAATAATTATTTTTTTAGATGGATTCGCTTGTTTTATAAAAATAATTCTCAACCAACTTCAAATTTTCTTCATTTTTACCGCCATGCCATTTTACTTTCCCATCTTCTAAAAACATATAATAATCGCAACAGCATTCTACTAACTCCGGATCGTGGGTAATCATGAAAACAGTTTTTCCGTCCTCTTTAAGTCTTATCATTTCGTTAGAAACTTCTTTCATATTTTTAAAATCAAGACCGCTTGTAGGCTCATCTAAAATCAGAATTGTTCTATCAGAAGCGATAGCGCTTGCAATTGCAACTCTCTGCTTTTGTCCTCCGGACAACGACATCGGATGACAATCTAAAAATTCTATTAAATTAAGTTTTTCACATATTCTTCTGACGGTTTGTTCTTCATTCTCATCGGACTCAATACTCAGGAGAATTTCTTCTCTAACTGATTCAGTAAATAGTTGATGATTGACATCTTGCATTACCATGAAACACATCCTCAGTCTTTTCCTCGTAGAGCATGCATCCGTTTTTATTTCTAAAATTCCTTTTGCCCTTTCTTCAACTCCACATAAACATCTTGAAAATGTTGATTTACCTGAACCATTGGAGCCTAAAACCGCAATAACAGCATTCTGAGGCAACTTAACATTTTGAATATTAAGAAACGGAGTTTTATTATAGCTAAACTCAAAATCCCTAATATGTATTTCCTTCTCTGCCCTGGTAAATTCCTTGACGCCTTCAAACGATATGGGATTTATACTTCTAAGTCCCATATTATTTAGCGTATCATTCGATAATCTCCTAAATTCTGTATTCGTAAATGCACTGTGTATTTTCCCATCTTTCATGTAAATGAATCTGTCTGCGACATCCATCAAATACTGCAATCTGTGCTCCGCAATAATTATAGTTGCCCCTTTTTCTTTCCACTTCTTTATAATATCCTTCAACTTTCTTATGGTCTGAATATCTAAATTAGAAGAAGGCTCGTCCAGCACATATATTTCAGGCTCCATAACAGCCGCTGAGGCGCAGGCGATTTTCTGCTTTTCGCCGCCTGACATTGAAAATAAATTTCTATCAAGCAGGTTACTTATATTCAGCTCTTTCGTCACCTTTCCAATTCTCTTACATATTTCTTCTCGTGGAACTTCAAAATTTTCACAGGCAAAAGCAATCTCGCTTGTAGAATCCACATTAAAAAACTGTGTCCGCGGGTTTTGAAATACTGACCCTACATATCGGCTCAATTCGTTGATTGGATTTCTTGAAATTTTATAGTTCTTTACTATAACTTCCCCATTCAATGTACCGGCATAATATCCGGGAACAAGACCGTTAATCAATCGACTTATAGTCGTTTTTCCACAACCGGATTCACCGCAAAATACAACAACTTCCCCGTCGTTGATTTTTAAGTCAATATTATAAACTCCGGTATTTCGATCTCCATTATCATAGGTAAATGAAACATCCTTAAATTCAATCAATCCTTATCCCCTCCTGTACAAGAATAATCCCGCAAGAGCGATTGAAACAAACAAAATAAACAAATCATATATATTAAATCTTACTTTTACCACGCTGGTTCTCTTCCCTAAACCTCCCAATCCTCTGCTTATTGCTGCTGCTGATAATTCATCTCCTATTTTTGCAACAGATATAATCAAAGGAATCGTTACATACTCCAAATACAAGCTGGGATTTTTCCATGCTCTTTTATTCCTGAAACTGATTCCTCTCATTTTCATAGCAGTTTTAATTGAACTACGTTCCTCCTGCAAGGTTGGAATAAATCTAAATGCTACTGCTGTTGGAATAATAAATGCGTTTGGTATTCCCCATTTCACCATAGCTGCTATAAATTCACTTGTTTTTGTAGACATTACGACATAATACCCCAACATGAAAATCGGGAATAATCTCAAAATTAAAGCATTCAACAAAACGGAAACTGTATTTATAAGAGTTGGAAAAGTGTATATATCTTTTGTAAGATGTGCTGTCAAAGCCAAGGCAAACAGCCCTCCATAAACGAGAGCTGTCTTAAACTGCCTGTTAGATAATAGTAATACGATTGCCACAACAGCGGATAAAAGGTCGATTACAATGTCCTCGTATCCGACAGACATGATTGTTGTGATAAATATCATGAATAGAATTTTAGTACGAGGATCCAGATAAAAACCTTTCGGTTTATTCGGTCTGTACACCTCACACTCTTCCATTAAGCGATACCTGCTCTTTCAAAATGTTTTTTAAGCATTTTTCTTCCCAAATTTGCGCCGATAATTGAACCGATCAAAACAATTCCAAGCGCAGCGACGCCCATCCAGGATGGCATATATTTTGCGAGTTCCAACGCATATTGCGTCCCCATCTGTTGCTCAACGCCCTTCATGTAAGTGTCTGCCATTACCCACATTGGCATTTGGCATCCTATCATTCCACAGGAAAACAGCCAAAATCCGACAACATTCCTTTTAAAATTCTTAAAACCGCCTGATCTCATAACCAAATCGCTGATAATACCAAATGGGATATATCCTGCCAATGCTAACCAGGTGTAACCCATGAAATACCAAAACACACCGATAATAATTGACATAACCGTAACCATGCCGAATTTTTCTGTTTTTGTTAAAAACAACATAAATGGTATTCCTGTAACAATTGGAATTATCAAATAAATAACCGGATATAAGACCGGGATAGCATTCATCATTCCCACTACAAAAAATATAACCAAATAGATAGCCGTGTAAATCCCAACATTAATTAAATCTTTTGCTGATAAGCCCTTCTTCATTTTGAATTCTCCTTAATTTTCTAATAATCTAAAAAATCCTTCGCTTATGTTTGAACCTTTATGGTTCAAATCACGTTTTACTTATGACAGTTTCCAACCCACCGCCATCTGCCTTGCCTCAATAAAATTCTTGTAGATGCCATCCGTTTTTATAAGATCTTCATGCGCGCCTCTCTGTGTTATTTTTCCGTTATCCAGAACGAGAATTTGATTTGCATTTTTAATTGTTTTTAACCTGTGAGCAATCACAATGACAGTCTTATTCTTCGTAAGCTCCTCTATAGCGATTCGTAATTTGTCCTCATTTTCAGGATCTATATTTGCTGTAGCTTCATCAAAAATAACAATAGGGGCATTTTTTATCATAGCTCTTGCTATGGATATTCTTTGTCTTTCTCCTCCGGATAAATTTGCGCCACCTTCTCCTATCAATGTTTCATATTTCTCAGGAAGGCTCATAATAAAATCATGACAACAGGCTTTTTTTGCTGCTTCAACAACGTCTTCATGCGCAGCATCCGGTTTCCCAAACTTTATATTGTTTTCGATACTATCTTGAAATAAATATACATTTTGGAAAACCATACTTGTTTGTTCCATCAATGCTTCTAATGAATATTCTTTTATATTGTGTTTTCCTATGCTAATCATCCCGCCATCAACGTCCCAAAACCTTGCTATCAGGTTACACAACGTGGTTTTTCCTGCGCCTGATGGTCCCACGATGGCCGTCATTTTATTTTGCGGTATTTCCAAAGACACATTATCGAGGATTTTCTTGCCGGAATACGAAAAGTCCACATTTTCGAAAACAATGTCAAAATGTTCAGGTTTTATCTCTCTTCCTTCTATATCCATTTGCGGGAATTTTTCCAATCTTTTAGTTTGCTCAATCGAACCACTAACAACTCTAAGCGCAGTTGTGGCGCTCCCCGCCAATTTAATTTGAGAAAAAGCAAGAAATGAAATTATAATTGTCATAACTGAATTTATAAATGATAATTCTCCTCTTTGATAGAAGAAAACACCTACGCCGATTATTAAAATACTGAATAAATCCAAAAGTACATTTTGGGCGATCGTATATGGCGTAAAGAGTTTTTCGCAGTCAAGATTTGTCCTTCTTGTATTTTCAACAGCTTCCCTAACTTTTTCATCCCCCTTACCTGTTAAATTGAAGGATTTTATAACCGGCATCCCTTCTATTTGTTCCAGAATGGCATCCACTAATTTTGCTGCTGCAACTTGTCTTTCAGGAAGAACATTTCTCGATTTGTTTTCCATTCTTGACAGTATAAATAAATATATCAAACATCCAACCGCTACAATAAGCCCTACCCTCCACTCAAAAACCAGAATCATCAATGTAAAAATTATCGTGTTTATAAAACCGGATAATGTATTTACCATGACCATTGCGGCAGTACTTTCTACATCCTCCAACACGGTTGTCGAAATCCCTACAACTTCGCCGACATTATTCTCATTGAAGAATCCCATAGGTATTTTTTTAAGCATTTCGCCTATTGAAACTCTTTTGTTTGCTACCATAAAATAACTTGCATGGCATTGTTGCAATTGTGAATAATAATTTGCAATACTTCTTCCTGCAATACTGATGACAAGGAGTCCTAAGGAAATCCATGCCGGAGCCATGGTCATATCCTTTTGGATAATAGCTTTCACCACAACATAAATTGCACTGATTTGAAGCATATGAAAAATCGCAAATAAAAAACTCACAAATATGGAGCGGTACACATTTTTCTTCTCATCTCCTGAGAAATCAATGATCTTTTTTAAAGCGCTTAGCATTTTATTTCACCATCCTTTGCTCCAATATGAGCCTTCCACATTTTTTGATACAGCTCACAGCCCTCAAGCAGCTCTTTATGGCTGCCAGATGAAACGAGTTTTCCTTTATCTATTAAGAAAATCCGCTTAGCGTCTGTGATGGTTGATAACCTGTGTGCAATAACAATAACTGTTTTATTTTGAATAAGCTTCGACAGAGCCTTTTTTATAATCACTTCATTTTCCGGATCGATGTATGAAGTGGCTTCATCAAGTATTACAATCGGAGAATTTTTAAGCATCGCTCTCGCTATGGATATTCTCTGTCTTTCTCCGCCGGAAACATGGCTGCCACTGCTTCCGACAATGGTATCGTACCCATGTTCCATCCTCATAATGAAATCATGACAGCCTGATCTCTCCGCAATGTCTTCGACTTCTTCGTCGGTCGCGTCCGGATTCCCCATTCGTATATTTTCCCTTATGCTTTCATTGAAGAGGAAGTTATCCTGAGAAACAAAAGCTACTAAGCTATACAATTGCTTGAGCGGTATATCGCTCAAATTATGACCACCGATTTTTATGTTTCCTGAATTTATATCCCAATATCCAGCAATCAGTTTGGCTAAAGTTGATTTCCCGCTTCCAGATGAGCCAACAAAAGCTACCGTCGTCCCTTGCTTAATGTTTAACGATATTCCATGAAGAATTTCTTTTTCTTCTTCGTATTCAAATTTTACGTCCTGCAAATCTATATCAAAATTTTTAATATCTCTGCATTTATCGGAATGCGCCTGTTCTTTTCCCTCTAAAATTGAGTTAATAGAATTCGCGATAGTGCCTATCTTTGCAAGACCATCGACAAAATTTACAGATTCAAGCAGCGGACCTGCAACACCCAAAGACAATATAATGACCGACACAAATATCTCTGCGTTAAGACTTCCATGTGTATAAAAAAACCATCCAAATGGAAGCACCGTTATCATCGTAGTAGGGGATATGTTTTTTGATAAAGATACTGGGAGTTGACAACTCTTCATCCAATCATAAAAATATTTGGCATTAGCAATCACTTTGTCCTTATATTTTGCGTAAGACCTCTTGTCCTGATTAAAAGTTTTAATTACCTCTATTCCATTCACATACTCGACAATCGCAGAATTCATCTCACGGCTTACTTTTACAGAACCTTCATATTGAACTGCATAATTCTTCATTACAAATCCCATAAAAAGCATGCCTAAAGGGATGGATGCCAATGACAACAACGCCATTCTCCAGTCAAGAAACATCAGATAAATAAATATACTTAATGAACCTAATATATTTGAAGTCATTTCAGGCAACAGGTGAGCAAGAGGCTTCTCCATGCTTTCAACCTGATCGACCATAATCTGCTTTAGGCTGCCACTGGGAACATTTACTATTTCTCCCAAAGGCATCTTCGGTAGTTTATCAAGCATTTTTAGCCGAATATCCTTCAATACGCTAAAGGTTGCTTTGTGAGATACGGACAATGCAGCAGAATATAAGACGGATTTTGAAATATAGGATACTAAACCTATTCCCATCCATAACAAATAAAGCTCTAATCTACTATTTCCATTCATTAAATAAATTAAAATGCGGCTTGCGGAAATATACGGAACGACCCCCACAATAACACCAACAGTCGCTATGAATACTGATAACTTCAGCTTTGAATGTTCCTTATGCGCAAGCTCCCATAGCACTGCAGCAGGGCTCTTTTCTTTCATTCGCACACCTCCCGATTATTGATAACAAGATTAGCTAACTTAGTTATCTTATGTCTAAAAAAAAATAATCGATAAATCTTCATTTTTTAAAAACCTCGTAATTTTTTCCAACCATCGTTAAAAAACTCCGCAATTATTTTTGAATTCATCTCGACCTCACTCTTTGTTTTGGAATGAACTATTATTTCACATAAAGCATTTATATAAGCGTGATCCAGCAAATGAATCGTAATCTCCGGAATTTCAATCATTTGCTTTTTTTCTGCGACAATTTGAAATATTTTTTTTCGATTTTCATCTTCAAATTCGACCAATCTATCAACAAAATTAGCGTACTTTGTTCCGTAGGCGTTATACATTAAAAGTTCAAATAACTCTTTTTTACCAAACATATATAACGCAGTCTCTATTGAACCCTTCACGTTAATCTCTGCTAACTCTTCAAGTTCATCATTTTTCAAACTCCGGAATGATTCAATTTCAAACTTGGAATAAAACTCCATTATTTCATCAGCAAGGGGCTCAACCAAAGCAACAAATAAATCTTCTTTATCTCCAAAATGGCGATAAAAAGCTCCCGTAGTAACGCCAGCATCTTTACAAATTTTTCTTAAATTAGCACGTTCATACCCATCACGCAAAAAGTTTACCCTGCCACTGTCTAAAATCTTTTTATGTGTGAGTTCATATCCACTCAAATCAGTCACTTCTCCGCGCCCTCTTCTGGCATTAATCAGGTCTTCATCCTGTTTCGATAACTAAGTTATCATTCTACGGGATTTGAGGATACCTGTCAAGTACTCTATGGAATTCCAACAAAAGCATGCGATCAAATGGTCAGATATATACATGATTCAAACCATCATGCCATATTTCCGATTAAACTTAACAAAAATCTGAAGATAAGAGGATAAAAGAAAATGAGCCAGAATAATCCATTGAACGATACGCTAAGCAGTATCAAAGCGAAAGTCGCTGACTCCATTCAGGACTTAATCGAAGATAACAAAGAAGAACTCAACAAAGCCGTCGAAGGAATCAAGAGTGAATTCAAGGAAACCATTGACGAAACGCTTAAAGACGGAAAAGAAATCATTGACGACGGGAAAGGAGCAATCCTCAAATCAGCCAGCGACCTCCTGGGCGCGCTCGGCAAAAAACAGGATTAACCTGAACGTCATGAAAATCGCGATTATTGGCGCCGGATTCACCGGTCTGACCGCAGCCCTCGACCTCGCGGAAAAAGGTCATTCCGTCGTTATTTACGAAAAAAACGCTTACGCCGGCGGGCTTGCCGCTGGCTTTAAAGCGCCGGGTTGGAAGACGTCCGTCGAACTCTTCTACCATCACTGGTTCCAAAGCGACGAGGCAATGAAACGGTTGCTCCGCCGGCTGGAGCTCGAAGACCTCGCGCGTTTTTATACCCCAAAATCGGTCATGTACCATAATGGGAAGTTCTACCCGTTCGACTCAATTCCCGCCGCGCTTGCCTATCCCGGGTTGGGATATGGGATTAATAAAATCCGCTTTGGACTGGTCGGCGTTTACCTGCGGCTGACGAAAAATTGGCGCACGCTCGAAAAAATCACCGCGAAGGAATGGATGACGAAATGGGCGGGGGGCTTCGTCTATCGGACGATGTGGGAACCGATGATGATCGGGAAGTTCGGCGAAGAATACGCCGACCGGGTCAATATGGCATGGCTTTGGGCGCGTATCGCCGCCCGGACAACCTCGCTCGGAACGTTTACGGGCGGGTTTCAGGCGATGATCAACGCATTCGTCGAAAAGCTGAAAGAGCGCGGCGTCGAATTCCAGTTTGAAACCGACGTGCGGCGCATCGAAGCGGACGAAACGGGACACTTATCCGTTGCGGTTACGGGTCAGGACGGGACGGAAACGTTTGATCGCGTCTTAGCGACCTGCCCGCCGCATGAATTCGAAAAGCTTGTACCGACATTAGACGAGCGCGACCGAACGCCGAT
>DAOUFB010000145.1:0-14354 GCA_034430135.1 Flexilinea sp.
TTTGTTTTATTTTGTTACTTTTTATTATTTTTCTCTTGACTATGGAAATTTGAAACGCAGACTCTTGTTGAGCGATTGGAATAAATTTTCAAGATTACGAATATACTATTATTAATCGGGCTATAGAAAGGAGTATTCGAATGAAACGGTTGTTGTCTGTCTGGGTTACCATACTGCTGTTATGCTTCATCCAAACGGATGTCATCTTTGCTAAGGATATAACTATTGAAGAAGCGTATCAGGTCTTGGAGCCGCTCTGGGCGAAGGCGTCGGAAACCCTCGGAAAGCCGGGCTGGTTTCACGTAGTTCAGCAGATTAAACAAAAGGAAAGCCCAACGCTGCTCGTTCCGGCGAACGAAACGATCCTTCAGTGGTATCACATCAATTCAGAGGGGCTGCGTGATCAGGAGGTTTTATACCGAATTAATTATCTTCTTGAGGAGGAATTGATCGGGGTTGGGTTCGATCATACGTATATGAACCTCGCACAAAGACTAAGAAACGATGGCTATAAGCCGATGGAATTGGGCTGGACGTCTGTATTTAAAGGCGATCTCGACAGCGAACTCGAAGAACAGAACGGACATGAATTTCAGGTTGAAGAAGTCGAGGTCAATGGACGGAAGGCGATTCTTTTCGAAGCGCTGATCTATTACTCTTCCGATTTTCGGGCGTATCATCAAGAACAAAGCGGCAAGGATTATCTGGGCATCTATACACGGCTCTGGTTTACCCCGGACACGGGTTTCCTGTTCAAGGAAGAACAGCATACGATGATGGGCGACAGGACATTGGAACTGGGCATGTCCGGTAACTACGCGCTCTTCTCTTATGTAAACGAGTTACCGGAAAACGTCCGGACCGATATCGCGCGCGTTCAGGATAAGGACTTCGAAGGATGGACGCAATATCACGTTATCCCGGGCGAAGACGACGCGATGATGATTGAGCGGGATGGTCATTCCGCTGCCTATCACACAGCTGCGGAAATCCTGAATCAGGTTCAGGTTTGGGGCGAGGTGACGCTGCAAAACGTGAACTCACATTTTAGCGGATGGGTTCGGAGCAGGGCACCTCAGCCGATAACTTTACTTGGCTGGAATTACTACTGTATCCGAAATTACTGCGGCGACACGATTGTTGCTTACTACGAAATTGCTCCTGAATCGGTTTCGTCTTCCAGCTTTATTGAAAATGGCGTCGCTTTTATTAACTGGTATCAGGGCTGTCCAAAAACATCGCCCCAGTACTCCGCTGGGGCTGGGATTTATTATTTCGAACAGAACGGTGCAACAAGACGGATCGTATATGAATCACCCAAGCTGATTCGATGATTGGGCGATGAACCTGATGTTAATGTGGGCAAAATGCGGTAAATCTTAAAGGTTTTCGCGTTTTTTTTCTGGGAACTTTTTAGTAGAATTTAACGTTAACGGATTAAGGGCTCTGTCAACGGATGAACCCGATATTCACCGGCGTTCGCTTTGGACGCGGAGACGGGTTGACGTGAAACTCGTTTATCCTGCGTCTATTAAATCAGGCGGCGTTATGATTTGAGAAAGGAGTCACTGATGAAACGTTTTGTCATTCTAATTATTGTCGTATTGGCGCTTTCGATCCCGTTTCAGGCGCTGGCGGCGGATTACGAGCCGTTGGAAAGCTGGTACGGGTTCGAGGACACGATGGGATTCGTTCAGAAGCTCGATCTCCCCGCGGTTACGCACTATGGGTTCGAGCTGCAGGCGCGTGAAGTTCTCGTCGAGTCGGATCGCGTTCACGTCCTCATGACAGCAGCGTCGGATCAGATTACCTCGATTAACTCGATCTCTGCCGGCGGACCGGATGGGGTTCTCGCCGTTGGCGACGATCCTTACCTGGAGGAGAACCGGTTTGATCTTCAAATAGACTACTGGGGCGTGAATCCATCCGGCGATCCTGCCAGCCTTGAACGGGACGGGACGACACAGTTCGTCCTGACCGCGTTTATCCCGGGGGATCGTTTTTTGGATGATGAGATCGCGATGAGCGTTCGGCTTACCAAAATTAATTTGTATACGGGCGATGAGCCGTACGCGATCGAGTACGGCGGTCCATGGAATTTCAGTTTCACGGCGGATTTACGCCCGATGCATGAGCTGACGCGGATGATCCCAATTCGGGACGGGTTCGTCGGGAACGGGGAAGTTTTCGAAGTCACGAAGCTGGAGTCGTCGCCGATTCGCTCGCGCGTCTTTCTGCGGGCGATGCTTCCGGATGATCCTTCCGACGGATTTCAGCGCGTGGGTGAGCAGAACCTGATCGGAATCCTCGTCAGCGATGGCGCAGGGAATCAGATCGAACTCACTTTTTACATGCATGACTTCGATTACCTTAATCCGAGCGAGATCGACCGGTACTCGTTCGAAATCTTCGGAAATGACGTTGGGTGGGAATGGATGAAAGACGCGGCGGAACTGACGCTGACGCCGTACATGGCGACGTTCGCTGGTCCGAAACTCGACGGTTCGAGCGGGTTGGCGCGCTATCAGGCGCTCGATCCGATTGCCGTCCGGACCGACAAGGCGGAACCAGGTGAGTTAGAGGCATTCATGGCGGAATTCGAGCCGAGTTACCAGATCAACGACATTAATGGGATGTTCGATTCGGATAACCCCTATGTCAAGCCGATCCGCATGATGCAGAGGACCGCGTCGGGCGCGGTGATCCTGCTGGATAAGGTTCTGGTCACGGAAAACAGCCTGACGGCGTCGTTCTTGATCGGAAATTACACCGGCAACGACGATTTTCAGCTACCCTCCGATTTTCAGATTCAGGGCATGGAGATCCATATTGATCCATGGCTTCCCTACCCGGGAGGTTACGTCCATCCGAACTTCGGCGGCGGAGGCTCCGCTGGTTCGCTCGCGACGATTGTCAACGAAACCCCGCTCGTTGGTGTCGATCTTGTCAGTGCAGAGCTGATGAGGTCGACGGAGTACGTATCCGCGAAAGACCCGATACAGGTTCGTATCGCGATCAATGGGTACCGTGTCTGTTGGGCTGAAGACCCGGAAGAACCGTACATGGATCAGGAATGTTTCCAGGAATCGGGAAACTGGGTTTTTGAATTTGAGACGGACGGCGCGGAGTTGGCGGAACTGACGCAGGAATTTGATGTGGACGAAGCTTTCGAAACGAACGGGTCCGTTATCATGGTAGAACGCGTCCGCTTTAATCCGCTGGAGACAATTGTGTTTATCGACGATACGGTAGGCAGCGGTCTCTCCTGGAAGTCGGACGCGGAGCTCTTTATTGAGGCGGACGACGGGACAGCGCTTCGGCTTTGGTATCATTCCGTCCCGTTCACGGGGTTTTCGCGCCGAACGGTTGATCCGGACGTGATCGCTGCGTTCGAGGCGGCGAAAACCCTGAGACTGGTTGCCTGCGAAACTCCGGAACTGCCCGAAGGCGAATATCCGGAATGGAAAGACGAGATCGATTGCGACCCGCTTTGGGAAACGGCAATCGCGCTCGATTAGATCAAGACGAAAAGGAGATTAAGATGAACCGGAAACAGACGTTTTTTTGTATTGTGTTGTTCCTGATTGGACTTTTAAGCGCTGGCGTCTCCGCGCAGGGCGAAAAAGAAGTTACGCTTCAATCGTTTTTCGGGGTCGAGGATCCGTCCTTGATTCAACCGTTGGACCTCGAACCGGTTGACGCGTCGGATATCGAGATCACGCTGAACGAAGTCGCGCTGGAGGCGGATCACGTTCATTTCCTGCTGACGGTCAAGTCGGACAAGATTAAAACCGTGACGACCCTTCAGCTGGGGCTCGTCGAAAAAGGGCTGACGATTGGGGATGAGACGTTTGACCTGATTCAAAACTGGGAGCATCCGGCTTACTACTTACTGGATGATGATATATCCGGTTCAGTGCCGATTGTCCTGAGCGCGGAAGTTCCGCTCGGTCTTCTCGATGCGGACGAAATTCCGATGACGCTGCGCATCAGCGAGGTGCATTATCAGGATGGAACGCCGGGAATGATGCCGAAAATCGAAGGTCCATGGGCATTTGAGTTTATCGCGGACGGCTCGAAGATCCGCGAAAACACGCGCATCATCCCGCTGAACCATGCCTTTATCCTTGACGGGACGCCCTATCGAGTCAGGATGTTGACGGTCACGCCGCTTAAAACGCAGATTGACGCCGTGAAATATACCGATGAGCGCGGACGGCTTGCCTATCCATATGCTAACGACAACTTGCTGGGGTTCGTTTTAGCGGATGAAGAAGGCAACGAGATTCAAGTCCGCGAAGAAATGAGCGAAAGCTGGGAAGACGACGACGCATGGGTTGACCTGACCTTTACGACGGACAGGGAAAACAACGGCTGGGACTGGATCAAGGATGCTGAAACGCTGACGGTTACGCCGTACGGGGCGACAGCCGACGCTCCGGATTCGGACAAAAAGGGTATCGCGCGCTTTACCGCGATGGATTCGCTGACGGTCGAAATCAACCCGAAAGCGACGGCGCTCGAAACGTTCATGTCCGAATTTGAGCCGGAATACGAGATTTGGAACTGGTTCGATTCGAAAAGTCCGTACGCAGGTTCGGTTCGCCTTCAGCAGACGACGCCGAACGGGACGGTTCTCCTGTTGGATAAGGTTATCGTGATGGAAGACACGCTCGCGGTTTCGTTTCTGGTTGGGAGCGACCGCCTGAACGAGGAACAGGATTCGTTAATGGGCTTCGAGATTGGGATGTCAAGGATCGAGGCTGGTCCGGTTCTCCCTTATCCGGATGATTTCGAGCTTTCGGAGGTTTTCGTCGGAGGCGGAGGCGGCGAACCGACGGTTAACCCGGTCAATCGCGAACCGCTCGTAGTCGCGAACCTGAGTACGACGAACCTGATGACCCGCGACGGGTACGTTTCCGTGAAAGATCCGATTCAGGTCAGGGTGACGGTCGATTCGGTCAGTACGTGCTGGAGCGATACGGAATCGTATGTGTACTCGACCTGGAACTGTTTTGACGACGAAGGTCCTTTCGTATTCGAATTTGAGACGGATGGCGCGGCGTTGGCGAAGCTCACGAAAGAGATCGAAATCGGGCGGACGCTGACGATTCAGGACACGGAAGTCACGTTGAAGTCGCTGCGTTTCAATCCGCTTCAGCCGATTATTTTCACGAGTTTGAACCCTGAGATTTCTAAATATGGGGGTCCGGGGCTCGAAGTTCCCGGACTTACGACGTTTTTGGAAGCGGACGATGGTACGGCGATCATTCTTCAACCGGTTGACGTCCCGTTCTATGGGTTCAGTACCTGGGTTGTCAATGAAAAAATCAACCAGTCGTTCATAGATACGTCGTCGGTTAAATTGTCATTCTGTTTCCAGAAGACGTTTGATGAATTTCCTGCGGATTTCGATCCGTCCGATAAGCGGTTTTATGACTGCGACCCGGATTTAGAGGTCGACATTCCGGTTAAATAACCCGATCAGGCATGGACAGGACGTGTCTCTTTTCCTGTCCATGCCTTTCGGTTCAGCCGTTTTATCGGGTGAATCGCCGATGATCGGGCGGGCGGCGGATGTTTTTATTTCCGCCGCCCGCTGCAGCGCGGTAAAGGCTCGACGTTAATCGGGCGCTTTACCGCGAATTTGCTGACCGTGTATGCGATTCATTCCATGAACACGATATTTGTTATTTATTCTTAAATAGCGATGATACAGCTCTTTTCGTGACCATGGCGTGGTACACGCCTTCTGCGCTCAGGAGCGTATCATGCGTTCCCGATTCCACAATCCGTCCGTTGTCGACGACGAGAATCTGTTCCGCCTCTGCGATGGTGTGGAGCCGATGCGCAATGACCAGCAGGGTTTTCCCTTTTACCAATTCAGAAATTGCTGCCTGAATATGACTTTCATTATCCGCATCGACGCTGGCGGTCGCTTCGTCGAGGATCACAATCGGGGCATCTTTCAGGATACAGCGGGCGATGGAAATGCGCTGCTGTTCCCCGCCGGAGAGTGAAGCGCCGCCCTCCCCAATGACCGTTTGGAACCCGTTGGGCAATGCCTGAATGAAATCATAGCAACGCGCCTTTTTAGCGGCGTCGATGACTTCTTCTTCCGTGGCGCCTGTCCGTCCCATGGCGATGTTGTTGTAAACCGTGTCCTGGAAAAGGTAGACCCGCTGAAAAACCATACTGATCTGATCCATCAGGGACGCGAGCGTTATATCACGAATGTCTTTTCCTTTGACCAGAATAGAGCCCTTCTCGATATCCCAGAAGCGGGCCAGCAGGTTGGCGATCGTGGTTTTTCCGCTTCCGGAAGCTCCGACCAGCGCGGTCATCGTATTCTTCGGCATGCTGAAAGAAATATTGCGCAAAACCTCTCTCGTGTCATACGAAAAAGAAACATCTCGGAACTCAATTTCCGGCGCGCCCGGAACGGCGTCCTCTTCCGCGGTGATGAGTCCGGTTCCCCGATCCGCGAGTTCTTCCTCGTCGAAGATCGCCTCTATCCGATCCACGCAGCTGTTCATGACCGTTAACCTCGCCACCTGCCCATAGAAGGCCCTGAGCGGAGAAAACATTTCAAATAAGAACAGGAGGATCCCGATGAAGTAGGAAAGCGACAGCGTCCCATCGTTATACATGACCCATGAGAGGGCAAGCATCATCGTTGTCCCCGCACCATAGGCGAGGTTGATGGCGGTCGACCATGGCGCGTAATCATGTTCAAAGCTCAGGCTTTTTTCACAGTTCTCTGCAAAACTGTTGGCGAGTTCTTCTGATTTTTCGCCCAGAATATTATAGGTTTTGATGACGCCGATTCCTTCCGTAAAATCAAGAACGGCTTCGGTCATTTTTTGCGACGCCGCCTGTCTCTCGTTTGAGTGCCTTATTGCTTCTTTTTTCATCCCTTCGCCAATCGCGTAGATAACGAGCGTGACGAGCAATGCCAGTCCCCCAAGTCTTACGTCGAAGAAAAACATCAGAACCACAAAAAGAACGGCGGAGAACAGGTAACTCATCAGATCCGCCAGAACCATCATGAGATTTTCTTCAATGAATTGCATATCGGTCGATAGAATCGAACTGATCCTTCCGATATTGCCTTCGGTAAAGAAACCCATTGGCATTTTTCTAAGATGCACACCTAATTTTTTCCGAAGGTCGGCGAAAATTTCGAAGCCGGACGCCGATTGGAGCCGATCGGCGCCGTTTTGAAAAACACATTCCAGCAGTATACAAAGTACCAGCGCGGCGCCGATGATAACGCAGCTTTTTACCGTGATAGTCCCGTCAATAAACCTGGAAATCAGGTAAAACGCGAAGACAA
Source organism: Flexilinea sp. (assembly GCA_034430135.1). Taxonomy (GTDB): domain Bacteria; phylum Chloroflexota; class Anaerolineae; order Anaerolineales; family Anaerolineaceae; genus Flexilinea. Next base: position 7,337 of record DAOUFB010000145.1, read on the forward strand.
TCGGCATTTTTGAAACAGCGGATTTGAAAAAGGAAAAAACGGCGGCGGCGATGATACGGTTTCGGTACTTTTCCGCCAATTTAAGAATCCTGCCTATCAGTCCAATCATGATCTCACCTTCCATTCAGCGCTTTCTTCCGACGCGTTCCAGAGCCGCCGATACGTTTCGCAGCTTTCGAGAAGATCTTCGTGCTTCCCGCGCCCGTCAATCTTTCCGTCTTTCAGGACGATGATTTGATCGACCGCGGTAATCGTGCGAAGACGATGGGCGATAATTAATACGGTTTTTCCATGGATGATTTCTGAGATTGCGATACTCATCTTTTCCTCATTTTCCGGATCGATGAACGCGGTCGCCTCGTCCAGAACGATGACGGGCGCGTCTTTTAATAGCGCCCGCGCCAGCGCGATACGCTGCCGTTCGCCTCCTGAAAGCATCTTTCCGCCATCGCCGGCTATCGTGTCCAGCCCGTCGGGAAGCCTTTCGAGAAACTCATCGCACTGCGCTCGATGCGCCGCTTCGAGAATTTCTTCCCGACTGGCGTCGGGGCGCCCGATTCGGATGTTTTCATACAGGCTGGTATGGAAAAGGAACTGCTCCTGCGAAACGTAGGCTATCTGGTCATTCAGCGCTTCGACACTCATGTCCGTCAGCGCCTGTCCTCCGATAGTGATTCGACCTCCGTCCAAATCGTAGAAATGAACCAGCAGCTTTGCGAGCGTTGATTTACCGCTTCCCGATTCGCCTACGAGCGCGCTTATCTGACCTTCCCGCAGCTCGAGATTAATGTCATGGACGACTTCCGTGTCCGCGTAGGAAAAACGGACGTTTTCGAACCGGATGTCGTGATCCTTCCCTTCAAACTTTCTGCTGCTTTGCTGAAGCGGCGGATGTTCCATTATTTTTTCCAGCTCGTCGATTTTGTAGCCAAGCTGAGGAATTTTTCCGCCAAAGAACATCGCTTTCAGCAACGGCATTCCTACCGAAAAGGACATGCAAATCACGAGGATAAAGTCCGTAAGCGTGCTGTACCCATTCAGGACAAAGATTCCTCCGATTGGAAGGGCGAACAAGGCGACGCAAGGGATGATACTGGAATAGAGCGCCATCCACGGCCAGCAGATCCGGTACCAGTCCAGAGTCATGTCCCGGTAGTGATTGACGTCCCGTTCATAGCGCACGTAACTTTCTCCGTCGCGATTGAATACCTTGACGACCTCCATGCCGTTGATGTATTCGACAATCGTGTTATTCATCCTTGCGGCCGCCGCGTAATAGGCGTCCATTCGCGACATCCCGATGTTGAACATTACCCCCATCGCAAACAAACCAATCGGGAGGGCGCAAAGACAGAGAAGCGCGAGTTTCCAGTCTACGAGAAACATGGCAAGCACCACAAAGGCCGGAACGACCAGATTGCCGATTCCTTCCGGAATCGCATGCGCCAGCAATAGTTCAATCGTTTCGATATCATCGATGAATACTTTTTTAAGCCGACCGTTTCCCAGTTCACGGATAACTCCGAGCGGCTGTTTTTCCAGACTTGATTGCAGGGCGATTCGGAGATTTTTCAGCGTATTGTACGCGCTGTAATGGCTCAGGCTCAGTCCGCGGGTATACAGGAACGCATGTCCCGCCATGCAAACCGCCGTTAACAGGACCCGCAACATGACAAAGCCTGTTGATACTGCGTTCCCCTTGACCAGCGGGTCGATGACCTGATACAGAAGGAAATAGGGAATTACGCTTAGAATGACCGCGGCGGAAACCGAGATGGCGGCCCGTATCGTGTATATCGTGTATGTGCCCATGTAGGGTTTTACTTTTTGAAACATATATATTTCCTCAGATAAAGTTAATAATCCCGACCTTAAAGTTAGATATGACTAATCAAGGTGATGCTATTATGCATCTGACGCCTTTATCTGTCAACAGTCCGTATCGATAACGAGGCGAATCGATACGCTGAACGTTAGGGCTCTCTCTTTCAGGGTAATTTGACGTGGTCCGTGATTAAAATCCGTCTATTAAATTAAAGCGGGAAAGGAGGGAAATATCGATGCATGAAAAACACGAAAGCGAAATAACTATGAACCGCATGTCCGATAGCGCTTTTGAACTGAAAATCCGTTCATTTGAGCCGTATCTTAAAAAGATTCTTTACGGGATCCTTCGCTCGCCGGATCGGACGGACGACGTTTATCAGGTCGTTCTCCAGAAGATTTACTGCGCGATGGACGGCTGGTCCGGCGAGAATTTTAAGCCATGGATCGCGCGCATCGCCGTTAACGCCGCTATCGACGCAAAACGAAAAGAGAATGGGGAACGGGACTGGGTCAGTCTTGATGAAATCGACGAGGAGCGATTCCCGAACGGGGCGGTATCGTCGCCCGAGACTGCGTTCATTGAGGCGGAGACGATGCGCGAGCTGAACGCCATGATCGACGGGTTGGACGAAATCTACCGCGTCCCGCTTCAGCTTTATTACCGGACGAACCGCTCGATTCAGGAAATCGCGGTTGCGTTGGATCTTCCTCCGCGCACGGTGGAAACGCGAATATACCGCGCGCGTCAAATTCTTCGCGGGAAATGGAGTCATCATGCAGCATTTTGAAACTTATGAATGGGCGCTGTACCTGAACGGGGAGTTATCGCCGCGGCGGGCAGCGGAAATGGAAGAGCATTTAGCTTCCTGTGACGAGTGCCTTGAGAAATACGCCGCGTTGGCGTGCGGCGAAAAACCGCTCGCCGCGTCGGAGACTCTGACGGTTCAGGGTATGCGCTGGTCCCTTTGGGAATTTCTTTTCCGCAGCGTGCCGCGCCGTGTTGCCTGCGGCTTCGCGGCGGCGGTTCTCGTTTTGACGCTTGTCTTCCTGACGCCGACGGGAAAAACAGCCTGGGGTCAGGTGACGCGGACGCTGCGCGAGTGGTTCGCGGTTCAGTCGCATCCGGAGCTGGTCGAAATGATCAGCGCATCGGCGGTCACGGCGGACGGGATTGACATTAAGTTAGAGGAAGTCCTGATCGAGGACGGTTGGGTCTATTTATCGCTCAACCTGTCGGCGGGCAGACCGATTTCGAACGAAACGCATTACATCGGTTACATCAGCGATGGTCTGGTTATCAACGGTGTTGGGTTCGACCTGATGGAGGAGAGCGATTACGAATCACAATCCCCGGCGCATGACCGGCAGGAGTTGAAGCCTTCAATTTTGGTCGTGCTTCGGGCGGAGGTCCCTGAGCGTTATTTGGAGGGGGACGCGATTCCGATGACGCTCCGAATTGACCGTGTTTCGGATAACAGCGTTCCTCCGGGAAATCATTTTTACGGTCCCTGGGTTTTTGATTTTACGGTCGACGGGATGCGGGCGAAAGAATTGACCCGGCGCGCGGCGTTGGATCGGACGTTTGAAAACGACGGGACGACGTTTCAGTTGAAAGAACTTCTAATCTCGCCGATCCGTACGAAGATCCGGCTGAGCCGGACGGTTCCGCGCGCGAAAAAGGTTCTGCGCCTTTACAAAGGCGGCAGCTGGACGGTTGATCCGTACGGGAACCTGACCGGATTTATCCTCGAAGACGAACGCGGAAATCGAATTGAGATAACTCAGCCCGCCTCAAACTATGCCGGATCCTCGGAGTTTGTTCCGTCGTTGGACGGCGTTTTCTACTCGCGCGGTTCGGGAAATAATGGCTGGGAATGGCTCAAGGACGCGAAACGGGTAATGGTTACGCCCGTGCTCGTCACGTTAGAAGGACCTAAAAAAGATGCCGTCGGGTTGGATCGATACGAACCGCTTGATCCGTTTACGGTCGAGCTGCGATAGGAGGCGGATGATGAAAAGAAGCTGGAAGATGATTTCGCTGCTTTTGCTCCTGATTGGAATGGGTTTTCAGGTGATTCAGTCAGCGGCTGCGGCGAGCGAACTTGAAGAATTCATGCGCGGGTTCGAGCCGGATTATGAAATTCCTTACTTCGAATTTTCGGGCGGAATGAACACGAAAAACGAGTTTGCGCAGCCGGTTCGCCTGATGCAGACGACCGATGCAGGCGTTGTCCTGATGATCGATCGGGTATTGGTGACCGAAGATGACCTGACCGTTTCGGTTCTGATGGGCTATGACCCGAAACGGGAAGACTGGGTTCACCCGGATGATTTTCGGCTGGGTCTGGCGGGGCTCGAACTCTCGCCGATTCTTCCCTATGAGGAACCCTTTGCTGTTCATGGCGGAGGCGGTGGCGGCGAAGGCTATGGGTTGGATCTTCTCAACGAGGAGCCGTTCGTCGTGGTGGATACGATCGCGAGCCCTCTGATGTTCTATGACGGATATGTTTCGGCGAAAGAGCCGATAACGGTCAAGGTCAAGATTCTTTATTACGAGGTTTGTTGGGGATCGAAAAATGAAGATGGGTTTTTCGGGACAGACTGTTTCAAGGAGACTGGCCCCTGGGAGTTTGAATTTGAGACGGATGGTTCAGCGTTGGCGGAAAAGACACGCGATTATGAGCTGAACCGGTCGGTTGAAGTGAATGGGCGGACGCTGGAGTTGACGCGGCTGCGCTTTAACCCGATGCAGCCGATCCTGTTTACGAATGAGAGCTTGGACGGTGATTCGCTGGATATGGCGCAAGCGCCTTTCTGTTTCATTCAAACGGACGACGGGACGGTTTTCCAACTCAATCGGCGTCATTTTCCGTATATGGGTTACACGAGCAAGGTCGTCAACCCCGCTTGGGCTAAAGCGCTCGAAACGACCGAGACGTTGACGTTGAAGTTTTGTGTTATGAAGCCGGTGGCGGCAGCCGATTTTCCGGAGGATTTTGACATGAATGACCCGAAATTTTATGAATGCGATCCGGCGTGGGAGACGACGGTCACGGTAAAACCGGCGAAATGATGGTTAGAGGTGAGCCTTGGAACGTGAACCAGGGCTCACCTTTTTAGTGGCAGGGCTCTTCGGCGGAAAGCGGCGGCAGGTTGTAGTACTGTCCGATGACCCAGTCGGTTGTTCCCGCGGGTATATCGAGGAGCGGCGTTCCGTTGAGTTCAACGGCGCAGGTCTCTACAGATTCGAGCTCCGCAACCTGCGGATTCAAAGCCAGTTCTCTGAGCGTCCGATCGCGTTCCGTCCAGGTTCGATGAATCCGGTAAAGCTGGACACGATGACTTTGGTAAAAATTGAGCCAAAGTCCGGTTAGGACGAGGAGGATGATCGGCGTGACGAATGGGGCGGCGGCGCGGATTTTAAACCGTTTACCGAGCATTGCGCTGATCGCCAAACCCAAGACCATGACCGCAAAGAAGATTTGGGTCAGCGGTATCGAATAGACGCGCGAGGGTAAATATCCGAGAAAGCCGTTGAGGAGAAGGCTTACGTAAGCCGAAATTATCAGCGTCGTTGCGATGATTTGCGCGATCCGCGGACGAAAAATTTCGGGAATTGGGTCTGAGCGGAGAGTCGTGCCGAAGAGGACGAAAGCCGAAAAGAAGAAAAGAAAAAGCGGAATTTGTGTTCGGACGTGACCCGTCAGCCCGAGAAAGGAGGATTGAAGCGTCATCAGGAGTTTTGACGCCGTCGGGATTTTTTCCTGGTGTTGGGGCAGGTAGGTCGAAGCGTTTACGTAATTTCCCGGAATCGCGAATGCGATAATGGTCGAAATCAGGATGACCGCGAAGAACGAAGCGGCGGTTTTCAGCGAATCGCTGTCTGAGGTTCGTGAGCGAAATGCGAAGAGAAGGCGAATCCCCGAAAGCGTCAGCATGGACAGATTAATACCTTGTGCGAATCCGGACGATAAAAATCCGAGGAGCAAGGCGAAAAACAGCGAAATGCGGGATTTATTCGTTTGTGCGCCGTAAAAGGAAACCCAGGCTGCGACGGCGGCAAGGATTCCCCATCCATACACATTATTTCCGGCTCCCCAAAAGAAAGATTCCCATATTTTCGTTTGAACCTGATAAACTCCGCCAAAAATCAACAAGCTGAGCGCCCAGGACTGATCCCGTTCGCTGAAGAAACGGCGGCTGAATTTCTCTATCGTAAGGAAGAAGCAGATGGCGAAAACGAAGATTGAAGCGCGAATCCAATAAAGCGGATTCCCATAACCGGAAAAGGCTTTCATCGCCGCCGCCGTGAATCGTCCGGAATTCGTTTTGAAGAAAAAGAGTAAAAATTTGAATAATCCTTGTTGTCTGGCGCCGTAAATTTCCCAATAATCGTCACGGCGCAGAACGGTTTTAGAGGAGATGTCGAGGAGAATGAGCAGGATAACGAGCGCGGCGACCCCTAATACGATCCGCGAGACAGCGGAATAGAGGGAAATTTTTTGTGTTTGACGTTGGTTCATGGGCGTTCCTTCGGCGAAATTTTTGATAATTATAGCTCGAAGGTTGAAATGGAACGCGATAATTTACCGGATCGTTTAAATTGAAAAAAGCAGTTTTCGGGAAAAGTCACAAGAAAAAGGGTTTTGGGTTGACAGTCGGGAAGGAATGCATATAATTCGAGTCTGTTGCCGCTAAGACAGGGCGCACATTGACAGGTGAATATGGGGTCGAAGTGAGACGAAAGACCGGACGTAAACGGGCGAGAAACCCGAAAACGAAAAAGTCACGAAAAAAAACGGTTCACTTGACAGGAAATAAAAAACCCATATAATTCCTTCTCGTTGCCCGCTAAACAGGGCGCGCGTTGAAAGGTGAATATGGGGTCAAAGTGAGACGAAAGACCGGACGTAAACGAGCGAAAAACTCGAAAACGGAAAGTCACGAAAAAAAGCGGTTCACTTGACAGAAAACGAAAAACCCATATAATATCCACTTGCACTTGTGGCTTGAACGAGCGAAACGGGGTGCAAGAGAAGAACTTTGACAATTGAGAAGCAGCAGAAATAACAACAAACCAGAAAATTCCGAATGAGTACTGTTGAAACAAACGGTTGAAGAAACCGAAAAAGATTCAGCGGAGAGTTTGATCCTGGCTCAGGATGAACGCTGGCGGCGTGCCTAATACATG
>DAOUFB010000146.1:0-2695 GCA_034430135.1 Flexilinea sp.
TCCCCTTCCCAGTTTCTTAAGATCCATGCTTCCAACTTGTAACGCATCATTGACAAACCAACACAGAAAAAAGCGTTATGAATGAATGGATTAAAATCTTAATTTCAATTATAATTTCGTTAATGAACGAGAGCGGCTCGTTTTCGGATTTTTTGACAGGATAAAGTCAGTCTCAAGGAAAGTTACATATGGCTTTTATAATTAAAAGACGTTGGTTTGTACCTCGTGAAGCTGATGGCATTGCACGTCAGTTTGAAAAAGCGGCAAAGGAGATCGAAGCCCAATCTTATCAACTGCAAAATGTTGCGGGGGAGCTGGATGCGACTTGGGAAGGGCGTTCTCACGATAGTTTCATGGCGACCTTCCGCAATGAACCGGCTCAGTTACGCTCGTATGCGAATTATTTGCGCGATTGCGCGAACCGGATCCGTTCGATTCAGGTTTATGAAGATGTCCGAGTCGAAGTTCCGGATTCACACAGCTCGGGCGGAGGTGGCGGCTCCTGGTAATCGCTGATGATCAGTAATTTTGGAAACTTTTAAGGGCGATCCTTAATTGAATTAATCATCAAGGAGAAAAAGCATGGCAAACATTCAAATCAATCCCGATCAGGTTCAAAGCGTAGGTACGCAGTTTTCCACGAAGCGCGGTGAGTTAGAGGGTCTCGTTTCACAGGCAAACACGATGCTCAACAACTTGTTCGCTGCTTTCACTGGCGCCCGCGCCGGTGCAATTCAGAACGAATGGCAGTCGTTCCAGCCGAAGCTGCGCGACGCGATCGCGACGTTGGAGATGACGAGCGGATTCCTGACGCGCGCAGCGAACGATTTCCGCGACGCCGATTCTCGTCGATAGTCACCGAATCCAAGAAGTCAGCTTTGCTATGATTATGGCAAGGCTGATTTTTTCTTGAAACTGAACCTTCTTCTCGTCTGGAGCCGTTTTCGAAGTTTTACGAAGGAAGTCCTATGCAATTTAATCGACCGCCCCGTCTTCAAACACCGCGACCGGCAGACATCGTCCGCATTCCTAACGCGCCGGAAATCCCGTCGAAACCTGATAAAACGAATTGGCTCGTTGTTCTCCTTCCGGTAGGAATGATGCTGATTTCTGTGGTCATTATGGTTTCACTTTCGCGCGGAAATCAGTCGTCGCTGAGCTATTTGATGTTTCTCCCGATCATGATTGGATCATCGATTGCGGGCATCTTCATGAACTCAGGACAGAAAAAAAAGTACGAGACCGCGGTTTCCGAAAGTCGGAAAAAATACCGCGAATCGCTTCGGGGCGTTGAATCTGATTTAGCACGATTAAAGAAGACTGAGCGAAGATTGCGCATAGGAAATGACCCAGATCCGGAGCAATGTGTCATTCGGGCTCAGAAGGTTGATCCGCGGCTCTGCGAACGGCGTCCAAAGGATGGCGATTTCCTGTTTTTACGTATGGGGCTCGGTGAAGACGTCGCAACTTTTACGATTGATGAGCAATATCGCGAAGATAAAAAAGAGGAGTTCGCGGAAGAATACCGCTTTATTGAAGAGTTAGCGGCGCTTTACCGAAATCTTGAGGACATTCCAGTTCAGGCGCGTCTGTCCGCCGTTGGATCTCTCGGGCTTGGCGGCGAACGGGACGAAGTTTTAAGCCTGACGCGGGTTTTATTGACGAATGTTCTCTGTCATCATTGGCCGGACGAAGTCAATGTAATGGCGGTTTTTACGCCGGAAACAGCGGAAGAGTGGCGCTGGATCAAAGATGCGCCGCACCTGTCTTCGATTCAGAGTCACGGAAAGGCGGAGCGCTCCCTCGTTGCTCAACTAAACGCGTTGGAACATGAGCTTCAAATGCGTGAACAACAGATCGAAGCATTGAAGCTGCTTCGGCGCGAAGGTCCGGGAGCACAGGAAATCGAAGCGCCACTGCCGAGATTGGTCGTTATTTTTGATTATCTGCCCTCAGAATTGTCTCATCCTGCGCTGGATATTGTCGCCGCCAAGGGAAAAGAACTGGGGGTTCATGCGATTTACCTGACCACGGCGGGAGATCGTGTTCCGGGGAGCGCTGGCGCGGTTATTTCGTTCGGGCGGAAAGGGGTTCGCTATTTTGAGACTGGTCCGCTGGGCTATAATCTGACGTTTCGACCGGACGAGATGACACGGGAACAGGCAGAACGTTTCGCACAGGCTCTTCGGCTCATCGACTGGCCGAGTCAGAGCGACGCTTCCCAACCGCCCGAAATCATTACTTTCCTCGAAATGTTCGGGTACAAACGCGCGGATGACCTTCCGATTGAAACATGGTGGGAGGAGCGGAACCCGTACGGATATTTAAAGACCCCGATTGGAGCTATGAGCGCAAGTTCGAAGCTGATTTTCGATTTGAACGATGGCGATGGTTCGCATGGTCCGCATGGGCTGCTTGGCGGGATGACTGGTTCCGGAAAGTCGGAGGCGTTGAAAGCGATCATCCTCTCGCTTGCCGTGACCCATCATCCCTATGACCTGAATTTTGCGCTGATCGACTTTAAAGGCGGCGCCGCGTTTAATGAACTCGCCGATCTGCCGCATACGGTCGGCATTGTGACCGACATTGAATCGAACGCGACCTACGCCGAACGCGTTATTCAGGCGCTCGGCGGCGAGATCGAACGGCGGAAGCGCGTTTTGGAGCAGGCGCGCTCCGTTTTTAATTTCAGCCG
>DAOUFB010000147.1:0-27474 GCA_034430135.1 Flexilinea sp.
AATCATACCGATGGCAAGAAGCTATGTCTATTTATTTGAATTTGCGAAACTTATTTTACGTTATCTTGAAAGTTCGGATCATTTTGGAGGCTGTTCCTAAATTTCTCCAGTGCGAAAAAGTGACGTGTATTTAATTTAAAAATCGAGATGTTCACGGGCTTCCTCTTTGCCTTCGGCTTGGGTGGGCGCGGACATCTCGATTTTGAATGTCCTGGGAGAGGCTTCCTGTTTTAAGAATTACCAGTCACTGTTATGCATCCGTTTTGCATTTTCCATATCCGATAATTCAATTTTTCGAAATTCGTCGATTGTTATATTGTCAAGAAAAGCACTGAGCCTGTTTGCACGGAACTTTATGATTTTTTCAAAAAAGTTCCTGACATCTCGACCGTTCGCATATTCCTCGGTTCGGTTCTCATACAATTCCGTAAAATAATCTAGAGCAAATTTATCACAATTTGAGTCCAAAATGAGATTTTGGTTTGAACATAGCAGATCGAAAATTGCTTTCATTTGCTCAGGCGTGTAGTCATCAAAAAAAATCTTTTGATTAAAGCGCGACTTTAAACCTGGATTTGAGCTGATAAATTCCTTCATTAAATCCGGGTATCCCGCAACAATTACGGCAAAATCGTCGCGGTGATCCTCCATCGCCTTAAGAATTGTATCGACAGCTTCCTGCCCAAAATCACTTTCCCCTTTCCCGTGCGTAAGGGTGTAAGCTTCATCAATAAAGAGAATACCGCCTATCGCATTATTGATTACTTCCTGTGTTTTAATAGCCGTTTGCCCGACGTAGCCTCCAACCAGTCCGCCGCGATCCACCTCGACAAGCTGTCCCTTCGACAGGACGCCGATTGACTTGTAAATCTTCGCGAGAAGCCTTGCGACCGTGGTTTTTCCGGTTCCGGGATTTCCATAAAAAACAAGATGCAGGGAGATGGGGATTTTCTTTTCTCCGAGTTCATTCCCTTTTTTCTGAACACGGATCAAATTGATTATTTGGTTTACTTCCTCTTTGACGCCATCCAGCCCGATCAGAGAATGTAATTTTTCTAACAGCTCCTCTAATGCCTCCTCTGGTTCTTCTGCTTTCTGTTTTTTTTCAGCTTCAGCCAGGCGCTCTTTTTCATCGCTTTCCGTTTTTTTATGGGCAAGGACGTTTGACGTCTGAATCTTTTTCCTGGGATTCTCTTCGATTTCGCACTTTTCTATTGTCCCGGGTCTCTGTAACCATTTTATGAAGGCTGCGTACTTATCCTTATCAATTTCTTTCTTTTCATATTTACTGAAAATGTAATATTTCCCTAATTCGGTGAAGAAATTAATTATGTCAGGATCATTTTTCTTCGCATACCGAGCCGTATCGACCGCGGACAGACCTGTCCCTGCCTCAACCTTTTGCGGAGACCACTGACTTTGGATGTATGTTTTGCGGAATGTCTCAAAGCGGTCATCTGCATTATTCAATGAGATATAATGAATAAACAGATATATATCCTTTATGAAGCATGCTATATCATCTTTCCTGCATGCCTTAACCGCTTTCACGTAAGCATTCTTTACGTCAATGTCCATGGTTGTCTCTGCCCTTTTATACAGCCAGCACGACCTGCTTGATAGCGTCCTGATAGACTTTCACGACTTCTGGATTGTCCGCTGCGCCTTCGGTTTCATCGAATGCCTGCTGAAGGTTTGATATAACCTCTTCCTTTACGTACTCATTGAAATCAGCCATCAAATCTTCATTGTTCAGGGTCGTGATCAGGGTTTGATTGTCTTCAATGTCTTCTTTCAACCCTTTTACCTGACCATTCAGGCTAAGGTAGTACGCATCTGTTTCAACTGTTGTCAAATCCAACTCGAAAATCCCATGATCCTGTATTCTCTTTACGAAACTGTCTGATGTAAGTCTGTCAAAAACCAGCATCCAATTATCGTGAGAAGAATGCCAGACTTCTCCGTCTCCAATAGCCTCCTTATTATTGAAATAGTAGAGCTCATCAAAATATCGAAGCGACACTGCCAGCATAGATGCCAGCGAGTAGATTGAAAAAATTAAATTTTCCTGGTCCTGAGCAAGATCCTTCATGAAAACGTTTATCAGCAGATTCAGAACGTTGTACTCATCATCTACAAGTTTTCTCATTTGCTCTTCTGTATAGTATTTCTGGGTTTTTCGGGAATCCAGCATATTGGAATGTTCAGCTATGACTTTTTTAAATTCATAATCTGTTTGGGTTCCCTGCATCTCCTTGATTACGCCCAACAATTGTTTGATCTGTTCGCTCATTTTATCCAGTTTCGCGTACATAATAGCAAACCCGATGCAGGTTGCGCACAAATCAGCTCCGCTCAAAAGGAAATTTAACTGTTGTAATTTCGCAATATTCGTTACTGCATTTAATCCGTTTTTCGGTATGGTGTTATTGTTGTTCAGGTGGCTAATTACTTTATTGAGGAGTTCCTTTCCCTCTTCCTGAAGATCAGAATTAAGTGCAATTTTCTTAAAAGAGACGAATTTCTTTTTCGTGTCCCTGATCGCAATCTCAAGAATCCCGTCTTTGTTCGCGTATGGTAGAAGCTGTTCAATTTTGTCAATAAGAAGAATTTTTGCCATAATTCTTATTCCTCTGAAAATTCTTTGTTTTTTATACTAACAAACATAATTGTTGTAATAATAAATGTTGCTGTGTCCATGCAATACAGTTCGTTAAGATTAAATTTTGGTTTCTTGATCATATCAAGATCAAATTTCGGTATCTTTCCAATTGGCATACGAATGCCGGTTGAATTCTCTTTTTTCATTGCGCTTATTATTTCGTCCAAAGCCAAGTGGCGGGTCGAAAAATCAAAATCTTCTAATGCTTTACTGTTCTCCGAAATACTTGCCATGTACAAGCACATCATAATTCGAGCGTAGTCAGTTCTCTGCTTCATTGACATATTTCTTGAATTTTTAAGTTTCAAGGCATGTTCATAATACTTCCTTGTACGAGGTGTAGCTGGAACAGGATCTCCTTTGGGAACTTGCTGTTCCTTCGGGATGCTTTTTTTTACAATATCATCCCAGCTTGATACGTATGTAAGAAACGTTTCATCGAACGATTTCCCCGTCTTAAGTGCCAGTTTTTCAAAGTAATCAAAAAGCTTCTCCGAAAAAACGTCTTGGGTGATATTCTTTTCCTGAACAAAGGAAAAATTAATATATTCGCCTAAGAGCTTGTCCTTTAAGAATCCGAATGAATCAGTATCCAGCTCTTTCATCGTGCCGCTTATAAAGTCATTTATGTTCACTCGTATTACTCCTGAAAAGAATTGAAATCTGTCCTGTCCCTGTTTTGCGTGAAGAATCATGTGTGCAACTTATCCACCGGAAACGGTGAATCGTCCGCGGTCAATTGTATCATATCTTCACTCCTGAATGTTGTCGTACGAGAATTCTTTCTCCCAACTTTACGACGAGTTCGGTCTATCCGATATGAACTGTCATTGTATGGGTTACGTTTTCTGCACGCTTATTTCGTAAAAAATTGGATGAAGCAGATGATATTACTGGAGCTCTTGATACAGGTCGTGTGAGTCGAACGACCTGACGGTTAAGCAATAAAAATCGCTATTGACACGACCTTACAAAATGAGGCGCTGTCAACAGCGATTCTTTCATTTAAGGGATGAACGTTCCGGCTCTTTCCTCCGTGAATTGTTCCAAATCAAGCGTCTGGAGTCCGCTAAAAATTCGAATTTGCCGGAATGGGTTCCGGATTGTCCTTGAGATATTTCCGCCCTGCGTAGAAAACGACGAGCGCACCAAAGAATAACACGACGATCGAAAAGATCGAGAGGGAACTCCGTCCCGTGATTGCCTTCGTCATCGAGTAAAGGAGCGGACCGAGAAACGCGGCGAATTTCCCGAAGATATCGAAGAACCCGAAATACTCGCCCGCGTTTTCCGGCGGGACCATCTTCCCGAAATAGGAGCGCGAAATCGCCTGAATACCGCCCTGGACCGTTCCGACGAGCGCGGCAAGGACAAAGAAGAGCGTTGTCCCGTTCGCGATCGAAAGCCAGCCGCTTTCAAGCCCCATGCCCATCGAGAAACCAATGACGCAAATCACGAGGTAGACGCAAATCGCAAAAATAATCATATTCAAAGCCCCGAATTTCTGGCTCATGCGTCCGAAGAAAATCGCGCAAGGGAAAGCGACGATTTGGGTCACGAGGAGGGCGATAATCATTCCCGAAGCGTCAAGCCCGAGCGCCGCGCCGTACGCCGTGGACATATTAATCACCGTGTTGACCCCGTCGATGTAAAGGAAATACGCGAGCAGGAAAACAAACATGGGTTTGAACTTAAGGATACGCGTCATCGTCAGGATCAGGTCGCCAAACGTCTCGCGGACGAAATTCTGCGATGGGACTGGAACGCCGTGTTTTTGTGGTACGTTCTTGAAAATCGGAATAGAGAAAAGCCCCCACCAGAGAACCGTGATCAGAATCGATAACTTTACCGCTAACGTGCCGCCAATGCCGATTTTTTCACCGAACATGACGAGCACGATCGCGGCGATAAAGGGAATCGTCGAGCCGCCGATATAGCCGACGCCGTAGGCGACCGATGAAACCGTATCCATGCGTTCGGGCGTCGTAACTTCGATGAGATAGCTGTCATTGATGAGGCAGGAACCGAGGAAACCAATATGCGAGAGGACGTACCCGATGAGCATGCCCTGCCAATTGTTGAAAATTGCGCAGGAGAGCGTCGAGACCAGTCCAAGAACGACAAAGAAGCCGAAAACGCGTCGTTTCCAGCCTTGAAAGTCGGCGATTCGTCCAACGATCGGTGCCAAAACGGCGAGAAGGAAGGTCGCGATCGCTGTTCCAATCCCCCACCAGTAATCGCTGGATTCGCCGGCGGCTTGGGCAACGTTCGTGAAATAAATCGGAAAGATAGCGACCGACATAATCGTTGCATAGACCGAGTTGGCATTATCGTATAGGATAAAACTGACTTCTTCTTTCGTAAATTTCATCATCTTATACATTCCCTTTCTTTAATTCAGACCATTTATCTCGCCTTATAGCGTTAGTCCCAACTCATGGCAGATGATTTTCGTGACGTCGAGGATACTATTCTTTTCAATTTCGTAGTTCGCTTTGGAAATCGCGTAAAAAACTCGAAAATTCTCATAGGTAAGCGGATATCCATGCGTGGCTTTATGCGTTGGATCCGCGGAAAAATAAACGCCGGGTTTCGCCGCGTATCCGGCAACAATTTTTCCGTTCAGGGTTGCCTTTTCGGCAAGGGTATCGATTCTTTCGGGGATGAAGCCTGCGATCGTCATTTCGGCGTCGGTCAATTTTCGCTCGACGACTTTCTCAGCATCGAGCCGTGCTTCAACCTGCGCTAATTCTTCATCGTTCAGATTTCGATTGAATAGGATGGCGTTCCCATCGGCGTTCAAAAAGAAAGCCCGTGCATCGCGTAGGGAGCCGTCTTTATTCCGTTTCGCGTAGCCGAACTCATCGAGGAGCGTATTCGGGTCAAAGCAGCGATTGACGTTGAGCTGTGAATGATCCGAGAAAATAACGACGGTCGTATTCGGTTCAATGACCGCTAAAAGTTCGCCGAGATGACGATCCAATTCATCAAGCGCTTCGCCGGCTTCCTTAGACCCGACTCCGTACTCATGGCAGGCGGTATCGTAACCAGTCAAGTGCAGGAGCATGAGCTCCGGCTTGTTCTCTCGAATGATATCGAGCATCGTTAAAGTCGAGAAATTGTCCAGATTTGGCTGCTTAATTCCGTCCAGAATTTTCCCATGGCGGACGAAAGCTTTGAGCTGTGTCCATTTTGAGCCGGTTTTCAGGTTAAGAAGCACCTGATTTTCGCCCATGCCAGCGGCTGATTCGGGAACGTTATATGCGATGTCCTTCGCGTAGGCTGTCACTGGCCACAGTACCGTCGCCGTTCGCAGTCCTTTTTCTTTCGCCGCGTTCCAGATCGTTTTGACCTTGATTTCGCGGCTGTCGTAGCGCCAGCGAGGTTTCGCTTCTTCGGGAATAATCCGATTGTTGGAGATAATGCCATGATCGCGCGGAGGTCGACCGGTCGCGATTGAGGCATGAACCGGGTATGTGTTGGATACGAACGATCCCGGAACGTCTCGGACGAGCGTGCCATTCTCGGCGAAATGGCGGAAGTTGGGACGTTTGAGCATGTCGTCCAGTGCGTCAGTGCCTAAAGCATCAAACGAAATAACTAAGAGTTTGGATTGTATGGGAATCCTCCGTTGGATTCCGGATCTGAGTCCGGAAAATTCGGCTTTTTCGCTGATGCGCTGCGCCGGATATCCAACTCGATTATACAGGTTAACCACGGAATTGTGGAAGATCAGGTTTGGTATTGGGCAGTTTGTGATATTACATGATGTGTAGATTCGAAAAGTGTCTATGTCATGATAAAATTTGCCGCATGGGGCGTCCTTTTCCCCTCCCGTTCGTCGAAATATAATGATAGCTTGAGTTGCTATTTTCAACGAGCTATCAAATTTTAAAGGAATAACTTTACATTACTCAATATCGGAGTCAACTTATGCAGTCAATAAAAAATAAATGGCGTTCTTTTGGACTGGTAGTTTTATTATTCTGTGTTGCTTTCCTTTTGATCGGTGAGCAAATGAAAGGAGATTATTTCACCAGCCAGGAGAAGATCATACCGGAAGATGCTAAGAAAGTCTCATTCAATACCATACAACAAAATTTCGTTTCTAACCAAACCGCGTTATCTGGATTAGAGCTGCTTTTTGAGGATTTGATTCTTGACGACTCGTCATTGCAAGTAAAGATAATAAAGGATGATAAGATAATTTATGCAAGCAGCATTAATGCTATGCAAAATGGAACATGGAAAAAACTATATACGAATATTCCGCTAACGAAGTCTGAATACTCTATTCTAATTTCAGCTGAAAAATTAAATAACAAACCAAGTGCTTACATCGTAACAAAAAATAATAGTTCCCCTGAAAACACAAATCTGATAGTCGACGGCATACCTGACAGCGGGAGCTTGCTTCTCCTATACGAGTATAAGGCTCCAACGCTATTCTCAGACAGGATTATGAGATTGTTCGCTTCTCTAATCATCGCGCTGACATTGTACCAAGTTATTATTAACATTAATTCTTTTTTCTTAGCCGCATGCCAGCCGTTCTTAATGATGCACATTACGCGGTCCTTTTTATTATTTGGTCTATTCGAGTTTATCTCCTGTTATCTGGTGATCAATTTGTCTTCTGTTGAATTTCAGCCTGTCACAAAAGGCTGTATGTATCTCATCACAGGCTTGACAATGATTTATTCGGATAAGATTGTAGAATATATCAGAGCTGAGTTCACAAATTTTTTTGATCGATTAGTACTAATCGTGATTGTACTTGTGAGCGGCTTTTTCTTTGTGGGTAATCAATCTTTCGTTTACCCGGCAAACAAATCAATAACGATAATGAATATATTGTATTTTATTGTCGCTTGTCTTTGGGTATTACCTCTAATTGTTCTCATTCTGATTTGGTACAGTAGGATAAGGATAACA
Source organism: Flexilinea sp. (assembly GCA_034430135.1). Lineage (GTDB taxonomy): Bacteria > Chloroflexota > Anaerolineae > Anaerolineales > Anaerolineaceae > Flexilinea. Next base: position 7,598 of record DAOUFB010000147.1, read on the forward strand.
ACAAAGAAATATAGTGTTTTAAAGTTTCTCTTTTTTACTTCTATTTCGATAATAGGACCTTCGATAATTGCCCTTTACGCGTTTAATCCAGCGATATCCTCGCCAGATACACTCGTTTGTTTAGATAATGCCCATCATATCAAGGGAATGGTAAATTGGCACCCACCCTTTTATGTTTTATTGCTTAAAGTATTGATTTCCATATGGGACTCCCCGTATACAATCGTGTTGTTCCAACTCATGTTCTGGACATTTGTTGTATCGGAAATGCTGCTTTTTCTAAGAGAACGAGGTATAAGTGAAAACGTCCTATTGTTACTTGCGTTGATGATGGGAATTGCTCCTTCCACATTTGTTCATTTGGTTACAATTTGGAAGGATATACCTTATACTATCACTTTATTATGGCTTTCTGTTATACTGAGCAAGTTTATACTGAAAAAGAAATGTGGCATCTTTCTTAGCCTTGAATTTATAGCAGCGTCTGTGCTTACATTTTTCTTGAGACAAAATGGAATGGTTGTCTTGGTTTTTGTGTATTTAACTTTGATTGTGTTTAACAGGAAAATTGATAAACGCGTCGTATGCAACATGATAATTTCGATAGTCGCTATTACTTTAATAAGATTTCCCCTTTACTCCTATATGCAGGTCAAGAGTGGCGGTGGAGGAAAATTTATTGGATTGGGTCAAGATATTTTAGGTGTATACTACTCAAATGGAGTTGTTTCAGAAGATACCATGCAAATGGTGTATGAGCTAGCAAGGATTGATATTGAACAATATCCGTATAATCCATATTATACTTATGCTGGTTATTCTCTCGATGTACGCATCCCAGAATTTCTGAAAAATTATATCAACACAGCTGCTCATAATCCTGGTCTATTTATGAAAGTCTTATTATTAAGGACAGATTGCGTATGGGATATATTTGGAGGAATAGATTCCATATTAAGCACTGTAAACTATTCAGCGACGATGGACACTGAGATACTTTGGAGCTCATATTATCCAGAAAGGAAGAATAACAAATTTACACAAATTACTGAATCCTTCTCGTTATATTTTGTGGATAATCAGCTATTAAACATAATAACATGGAAGTCTGGTTTAGCGACATGGCTCGTTCTGTTATCTTTTTACTTAGTTCTTAAGAAAAAGGAGATAATTTATTTACTAATATTCACTCCGTTCATCGGTCAAATTATTAGCCTTGTCTTAACTACCGGGTGGGCAGATTTCAGGTATTATTGGCCTCTAAATATCATGGCATTCTTTTTACTTAATTTAGTTCGAACAATACGAGATGCATCAGACGCTGATACAGTCAACGAAGGCGCCATCCAAAAATAAAGGGTTCAAAATATCGAATATGGACCAAAAAGTACCGGACGGGGTTTTCGGTTTTTATTCTGAACTTTACACAACACTTTTTATAGTTTAGTTGAGGGAAATGTTTGTATGGAAAGGTACGATAGGATAATCATCGGGGCGGGCTTATATGGATTATACGCTGCACTTTTTTGTGCGAAGATCGGGCAAAGGGTTGTTGTGCTTGAATGTGATACAACACCGTTCCGGCGGGCAACATATGTTAATCAGGCACGGGTTCACCAGGGTTATCACTATCCGAGGTCTATTTCTACGGCAATGAAGTCTGCTGGGTACTTCGAAAGATTCAATAAGGATTATGCATTTTGCATAAATAAGGAATTTGACCAAATATATGCTACGTCCAGTGATTATTCCTGGTCTGATGGAAAACAATTCAAAGAATTTTGCAGAGCTGCTGATATTCCCTGCGAGGAGCTTAATCCCGGAAATTATTTCAAAAAAGGGATGTGTGATGGTGTTTTTCGAACGCGGGAGTATACCTATGATGCGATGATTTTGAAAGATTACATGATGGAAGAAATCAGCAAGTTCCCTGCATCTGTGAATGTGAAGTATGGGGTCAGAATCACGAGCATTTGCAAAGATGGCGATTCATATACAATTAAAACGGCGGACGGTTCATCTTATACGTCGGGTTTTGTTTTAAATTCAACCTATGCCGGGACAAACCAAATCCTCGATATGGTTGGATTTGAAAAGTTTAAAATTAAATACGAGCTTTGCGAAATTATTTTATGCAACGTAAATGATAAACTTAAGAATATCGGGTTTACGGTTATGGATGGCCCCTTTTTCTCTATTATGCCTTTTGGAAATACAGGATATCATTCTTTGACATCCGTAACATTTACGCCACATTCAACGAGTTATGAAGACGTGCCAACATTTGAATGTCAGGAGCACAGTGAGGGTTTTTGTTCGCCGTTCCGACTTGGTAATTGTAATGACTGTCCTGTGAAGCCAGCGACAGCGTTCCCATACATGGCTCATTTGGCAAGGAAATATATGCTGGATGATTATGGGTTTGAATATGAAAACTCATTATTCTCAATGAAGCCGATATTAATGAGTTCGGAAATTGATGATTCAAGACCAACTGTAATCAGAAAATATTCAGAGGCGCCAACTTTTGTAGGGGTTCTCTCAGGAAAAATAAATACGGTTTATGATTTGGATGAGGTTTTAAGCGATGGTGAATAAAGAGAAAAATTTTGCTTCTGCAATTATATATGTTCGCAACGCAGAAAATAGAGTTGAGCGCTTTTTGAAAACTATCATCGAGACGATGGAAGAAAATTTTGAACACTCGGAAATTATTTGTGTAAATGATTCTTCTGAAGACAATTCACTGGCAGTAATAAAAAAGACCAGTGCGATTGCTACTACAGCGATTGTGTCCGTCGTAAACATGAGTTACTACCATGGCTTAGAGTTGTCTATGAATGCGGGTATTGACTTGTCGATCGGCGATTTTGTATTTGAATTTGATAATACCTATTTGGATTTTGATCCGGCAGTTATTATGGAAATATACAGAAGGTCTTTGCAAGGCTATGATATTGTGAGCGCCTCGGCTAAAAGAAAAGAAAAGATTACTTCAAAATTGTTCTATAAGGTCTTTGACCAGTATTCCAATTTGTTTTCCAAGCTGTCCACGGAAAGTTTCAGGGTTTTGAGCAGGCGTGTGCTTAATCGTATTGACTCAATGAATAAAACGATTCCGTATAGAAAAGTCGTATACGCTAATTGCGGATTAAAAACTGATACTGTTAAATATGATGTTATCAGTCAAGTTGACTGGTCAACTGATAAGAAAGAAAAAAATTACCGATCTAATCTGGCGGTCAACACCTTGATTCTTTTTACAGAAATAGGGTACAGCTTTGCTAAACTAATGACTGTTTTGATGATGTGCATGTCGGTTTTTATGGTTGTATATTCGATCGCAATTTATGCTACTGCGAATCCGGTGGCAGGATGGACTACGACAATTCTGTTTTTGTCAGTGGCTTTCTTTGGATTGTTCGGAATACTTACGATTGTAATTAAGTATCTTCAACTCCTGGTCGATCTGATATTCAAGCGAAAGCAGTATACTTTCGAAAGTATTGAAAAATTAACGAAGTAGGGAGATGCGATGAAAACAGCTCTGGTTGGATATACTGGCTTTGTGGGAAGCAATATTTACGACTCCGGAAAGTTTGATACAGTATACAATTCCAAAAATATTGAAGCGGCATATGGAACTAATCCCGATTTGTTGATTTATGCCGGTCTTCGAGCTGAAAAGTATCTTGCCAATCATGCTCCGGAAAAAGATTTCGAACTGATTATTCAGGCTGAAGAAAACATATCAAAAATCAACCCTGAAAGGCTTGTCCTGATATCGACGATTGATGTCTTTAATGTACCAAAAGAAGTGGATGAAAATTCTGCGGTGGATACAAAGAATTTACATGCATATGGATATAACAGGTATCAGTTGGAATTATGGACAAGAGAAAAGTATCCCGATGCGCTCATTATACGGCTTCCCGGACTTTTCGGGAAGAATATTAAAAAGAATTTTATATACGATTACATAAATGTTGTTCCATTTATGTTGAAAAAAGAAAAATTTCAAGAGCTGTCAGCGAAACAACCAGAACTTGAGAGATTTTATCGCGTTCAGGAGAACGGGTTTTATAAAGTAAGTGTTTCAGATGCCGAGAGAGAAAAGCTTAAATGTATGTTTAAAAGATTGGGTTTTTCGGCTTTAAATTTTACGGACAGTCGGAGCATTTATCAGTTCTATAACCTGGGAAGGTTGTGGGGAGACATTCAGACCGCTCTAAAAGCAGGCATTAGACTATGGCACCCAGCAACAGAACCTGTTTCAGCAGGGGAAGTATATGAGTATTTGACTGGTGAGAAGTTTGTCAATGAACTTGGCGGTACACCTGCGGATTATGACTACAGGACAATCTATGCAAGGTGCTTTGGTGGAAATGCCGATTATATTCTTGATAAAACAAAGGTGCTTGAGGAAATAAAAGAATATGTAAATTCAGCTAAGTGAAAAGGTGACACGGAGATAGATGTTTGGAATAATCACAGGGATAAAAAAAATCGGTGAAAATTTAAGGATTGCGTTCCTTGTAAAAACAGTATTATGTATCTTAATTGTTTTATGGGTGGGCAATTGCATATGGTTGGAAGATTTTTATTCGTATAAAGATTATTCATTTAAAAATAATATAGCTGGGCCAATACCGGTGGAAAACGCAGAGAATATCGAACAGTTTTTTGTCGCTAAGGGAAATATTCTTACGAACATATCATTATATTTTAGTCCGGCTTATGGTACAGAGTTGTCCATTGCGATCATGGACAGCATGAATCGCGTTGTTGTTTCAAAAACTGTCAATCCAGCAGACTATTCTCCAGATGCCTGGAACAATATTTCTATAGATTATAAGGGACTAAGAAAGGATGACACGTATCGTGTCTCTTTGAGAGGTGAAGACCTTTCATATTTATTTTTGAGTCCGAATAACTCATTTCCCAAGGTCTTTGGTGGATGTTTAGTCGATGGAGAGTCAGTGCCATATACATTGGCGATTGAATTATCTGAAACGTACAGGTATATGACGTTTGGATATATGCTCGAGCTGGTGAGCAGAATTTTAATGATCGCGTTCATGGTAACTGTACTGTGCTATTCGATTTGGAATTTCAGGAATTTGTATATTGGATATCAAGAGTCTCAATATAAAAAGATTAGTCTGTTGTATGCAATATATTTTTCTGTTACGACGGCGCTTCTGTTCAATCCATTGGATGAAAAGAGGAATAGACCGATTGAGTTTTCAAGAGTTATGGGGATGGGATTCAACGAAGGATTTGATGTCACAAAAAGGATATCAAATTTCAACCATTGGTTCCTGTCTTTTGCAATTGCATTTATTCTTTTTTTTCTAATTGCCAATCATTTTAGAAAAATTAATTTCCGGGGTGAAAACCGCAAAGCGATAGAATTGCTGGACGACATTATTATTGCAGGCAATGTATTGCTTGTACTGAAGGTGATTACTTTTTTTTATGCTGAGAGCAAGAACTCAGATTTTTTTTCCTATTCATATTTATTTGTAACGCAAGTAATCATTTGTATAATTCTATATGTAGTTCTTGGGTTGGAAAAGAAAATTTCGCTAGACAGCTTTGAAGCTCTCAATGTTGCCTCATGGATGCTGTCTTTCCCTGTGTCCATTTCGATATGCCATGAATGGGATTCAGGGCGCGCGTTTTACGGACTACAGCTTTTATCGACAATTGCAATTCTGCTCGGTGTGAACTTCGTAAAGCGGGGTTGGATAAAAAGCGCTTTATCAAAAACTTTAAACTCAATCGTTGTTTTTTTCTCGACAATACCATTTTTCACTTCTCTGTTCATAGAATTTGTTATCTGGCTGAATCAGCGAGAAATCTTTTTGGGCAACCTAAGAAGAATTTATTTTTTTGCGATCTGCGTCGGAATCCCCATGGCATGTATCGTGTGTTTTTTGCTTTCTCGTAAGAATAAAGTAATCAAGAACTGGAAAAGTCTCGCTTATCCATCCATAATTGTTGGATTTATATGTCTGTGGGTACAGATTCCGGTGTCATCTGAATACTATCTGGATATGTTTGAAAGCGCGAATACATCCGTACTCATTGGAGATTTTTTGAATTTCGGTGATATTCCCATTGTTCAACATTACGGTGGGCACATGATGTCTGGTGTTTGGGAAGGGCTAATCTACGCTTTCCTCAATAATGATTATATCGGCGCGACATTTTCTCCATACAGAGGTTATGTTGCCGTAATGATTTGCCTGGCTTTTTATTTTGTGATCAAAAGAATATGGTCAGAGGATGCGGCATTTATAACGGTCCTCTTTTTCCCATTTTACAATTCGATCAGTTATTGGGGATTGGGTTTGCTTGTAGCTCTTGCTGCGATGAAATACGTCGGTAAAAACTCTTATTTTAATGCGGCTTTATTTTGGTTCACATGTATCTGGTGCGCGGTTTATCGACTCGATTTAGGTTTCGCTTTTGTTGCGTCCGGGATTATCGCCTTAACAATATACATAGTTGCGAATAGGAATGTTTTTGCGTTGAAGCAGCTTCTAAGTACACTTTGTATTTGGGGAATAACCGGGGCAGCTGTTTGGTGCGGTATATGCGTTTGGAAAGGTATCAATCCAATTGCCCGTTTGCTTGAGTTTCTATATATTAGCGCTTCTAATCAGAATTGGGCATATCCAAGTCTTGGCGATGTTTCTCTTACAAAGTTTTCTTTTATATATATATTTGCTCCGTTTAGTGTGATTGTGACACTTCTGTATGCCATCCTTGGGCAGAATATGAAAGACCGTATCAGTGTTGATAAATGGGTGTTGCTGCTTATTGTTGGAATTTCATATCTTTGTAATTTTCCGAGGGGCTTGGTTCGACATTCATTGGCTGATAACACGCCTTTTGTTTGCATATGGACAGGGCTTTTCTTTTTAACTTTATTTGTTGTGCTGCTCAAGAACAACGGAAAATTGTTTTTACCGGTGTTTACGATCTGCATCCTTGGATTCGCTCTCTTCCAGACAGACGCCAATTTTGCTGAGAAATCGATAGCGGATCGAGCTGTTGGTCATGTTGGGGACTATACAGAATCATGGTCTCTTGGCAGATATGCTGCCCCGGACGGTGAAAATCCGACAGGAACATATTGGGGAAAAATACGTAAGGATCAGAAAGTTATCGAAAGAGTGATGTGGAACAGTGACTTAAAGAAAACAGTTCAAAGTTTCCGGACTGTTTTGGATGAGTTATTAAACGAGGATGAAACATTTGTCGATTTTATTAACAAAACATCCATTTATCCGCTTTTAGGTCGGCGAAATCCAGTATATGTATCGCAATCGCCATTACAATTATCAGGGGAATTTACTCAGGAACGGTTTATAAAGGAAATTGAGGAAGTTCCGATTGTGTTGATGCCCTATGACACTAAGAAGCGCAGCTATTCGGGAGCGCTTGATGGCGTACCAAATTCATACAGGTACTATAAAGTCGCAGAGCATATTTATCAAAACTATGTGCCGCTTTGCGCCTGCGAGGATCAGTACGCGGTTTGGTGTTTGAAAGACCGATACGAGGATATGTCAAAGCGAGTAGAAATATTGAGTGAGGCTTGCAAGCCTATTGGGTATGGATATGATGGTCCGTACTTGCAAGACGACAAATCGCTTTCTTATTTGCCCTATATTCACAACTATGAGCTGTCATTGCTTCCTGCAATATGGGCTGAAGGTGATGTGAAAAGGAGCGCAGAAAATGACGTTCTTCAGGTTTTGAAAAAAGAAGGAGATTTTTTCAGGTACAGCCTGCCGAATACCGAGTATGGAAAAAATGGTAATTACCTGAAGATTCAGCTGAACTATAACGGCACAGATCAGGATGGTTTGATAAATGATAATGATGAAACGATTGAGGCGACTATTCATATAGGTACGTATATAGATGGAGTTTTTGATACGAAATATCAGTATAAGTTCATGATCAAAGAGGGTATGCATGAGTATATGATTCGTGTTAGTAATGACTATTATTGGTATACCGGAAATACTGACGCAATCAAGCTTGAGAGTGACGCTTCTTTCGGTGAAATAAAAATGCAGATATTGGAAGGCGATTGATGATATGAAACTGTCAATTTCAAATATAGGGTGGGGCGCTGAAAATGATACGGCAATCTATAAGTTGATGACAAAATATAAGTTTTCCGGATTAGAAATTGCGCCGACCAGAATTTTCCCAGAGTCACCCTACGATAAAAATGCTGAAGCAAGTGTCTGGCGTGAGCGGATAAAGATGGAATACGGATTCTGTATTTCGTCGATGCAGTCCATTTGGTATGAGCGTCAGGAAAAGATATTTGGATCGCAGGATGAGCGTCAGGTATTAGCGGGTTACACGAAAAAAGCAATCGAATTTGCATCTTCCATTGGCTGTCATAATCTTGTTTTGGGCTGCCCGCGCAATCGAAACTTACCAGATGGTGTGGAGAAAGACATTGCCCTGCCATTTTTTAAAGAAATCGGAGATTACGCTGCCAAGAATGGCAGGGCAATAGGCATGGAAGCAAATCCGCCTATTTATCATACTAATTATATCAACGATACGGCGTCAGCTTTAACTTTAATTGAACAGGTGGATTCGGATGGATTTAAGTTAAATCTCGACGTAGGAACGATGATTTACAACGAGGAGGACGTCTCGACGCTTATTGGCAAGGTACACCTGATAAATCATGTCCATGTCAGCGAGCCGTGGCTTAAACCGATTGAATCAAGAACTTTGCATTACGAATTGAAGAATGTACTGATGAATGAGGCGTATCAGGGGTTTGTTTCTATTGAGATGGGCAAGGTTGAAAATCTTGCGATCATAGAAGAGAAGCTGTCTTACATAGGGGAGATTTTTGGACGATGAAAGAAGGAATTAAAGTTCTGATTCAGGGGAGAGAAAAAGGGTTAAAAAAATATTGCAAGGCGTCATCCTTTTTCATAGGGGAAATAGTTTTGATGTGTTTGATATGTCTCCTTCATTCCATCAGCGCTGGTCATTACGCAAATTTCTACCCAATCAATGGTGTATTTCAAAATTTTAACCCCGTAAGAAGGTTACTGGCTGGACAGATACCTTATAGAGATTTTCAGATTTATTTAGGATTCGGACATCTATATGCCGGATCTTTTTTAACATTTCTTTTTGGCGGTGACTTCCAGGGATCTCTTCAGGCTTTCTCATTTCTTTCATTCTGCGGATTGGGTTTAATGTCGCTGATGGTTTCACTCGCTGTAGTGAAGAAAAAAGAGATAGCCGGAGCAGTTACAAATCTCATCCTGATAATAGTTCTGGTCGAACCACTTTTTTTTACAAATGCAGCAGCAGGCACGAGCGAGATGCTAAGCGGATTGCAGCATGCGCTTAGCGCGGGAAATTCAGCAAAATTTATCCGCGGCACGATATTACCAATATCCTGTTTGTTGTTGTTTCTCGGTTATCTTCTGTACAGCAACATTGTTGAACGGATAAAAAAGTGGAAAGACCTGATTCTGTTTGCAGGTATTGGAACTATTGCCGGTTTTGCTTTTGCCTGGAGCAATGATTATGGTGTAAGTTGCTGGCTATGCCTTCTGATAATGACATTTTGGGTCACGCTTTGCAGGAAAAGGAAGTTTCTAAGTGCGATCAAGGCGCTTGTAGTTTCATTAGCTTCATCGATGCTTACGCTTTTTTTTATAATTGAAGTGTTTACATTGGGGCATTTTGGAAAATGGTTTACATCAACGTTCGGAACAGGCGGATACCAATTCTGGTATTACAATTCGGATAAAGGCTTTTTTCTCTATGATATAGATTCATCCTACATCATGCTTATTCAGGCAGGACTCGCGATTGTATATTTAATTAAACTGTTTACCTCAAAGGGAAGTTTGATTGCTTGCCGGCGATATGGAATTCTTGCATTCGCAAATATGGTCTGTTTTTGTGCGGTTAATGAGTATCGAATCCTGAGCGGAGGAGAGTCGAGACAAGTCGCATTATCTGTCTTATTTCTCAATATAATTATTGAAACGGGAATGTTGATATGTACGGCCGGTAACAAAACTGCTCTCGCAAAAGCCTTGCTTATCGGGTCTTTCGTGGTAAGTCTTGCATGGGTAGTCTCGACAACAAAAGAAGAGATCGTCTTCTTTTTTATGACGCCTAAGGAAGGCGTTGTCGTAAAGGAACTCGGCGGAAATCTAACGTCTCGTGGCGAAGACATAAAGCGGGCAGAGAATTTTCTAAATGGAAGTGATTTTTTTGCTACCTACGCTTCAGCGCAGGAAATTGTGAGCGGTATCTTTCAGCCATCTGGAATAGATTATATTATTCATGCTTTGGGAGATTCCCAAAGAGAAGACTACTTGAAGTCCTTTAAAACTGGAGATTTTAAATACGCTGCGACAATCCGGGAAGATTTTTCGGACTGGGAATTTTGGGTGAGGAGGGCAAACTGGTTCTTCTACAGAGAACTGTATGAAAACTGGCATCCGGTTTATTCGAACTCCTATGAAATGTACTGGGAACGAAATGAAAAAGAAGGTATGAATCGTCTAGATACCGGGTGTTCCGCAGATGTCCTCGACGTTGGCGAATCGACCAGAAAGATTACTTTGAATTGCGATGAAACAACTAATGGAATTGCTGACGTATATATTGATTATGAGGTTCAAAAAAAAGACATTCGAAGTGTCGTGCTCATGACGCATATGAGTCTGAAGGTCGAAAACACCGGGTATGTTCATGTTGCGGACGGTGCATGGTTTGAATCAAACTTCTTGAGACCGGTGTCCGCGGAGTATATTCCGATCCCTGTGGTGAACGGGCGCGGGGAAGTTACGCTGACCTCAATGCCGAATTTAACTACGCGTTTATTGGTAAACGATTTGAAGATAAATTGTGTATACACTGTTGCTGCAGATTATGTAACCGTCAACGATATAGAAGAGCATGATGGAAACAGCGTTATTCTTATTTCAAATTCACAGAATAATCAAGATCGAATTGCGGACGTTACCCATATTCAATACGGTGAAGAAAAATATGAAGTTGGTGAAGTTGTTCTAGATGAAGAAAATATTTACCTGCCGCTTGAGGATAAGTTAGTTTTAGATCGCAGTAATCAGGTGAAAATCATAAGAAAAACGCAAAAATGAAGAAGAAAGTTAGAAAATAGAAACTATGCTTTACGAAAAAAAACAAGGCGTACCCAAATTTGAGTGTTTTGAGTTTGACGGAAAAACGAAAGATTATGCTTTGCTGATTCCAATCATAAATGAGGGTGAACGCATATTGACAGAATTGACAAGAGCGAAGAATCACAATGTATCTGATTTTGCAGATATTGTGATCTGCGATGGCGGTTCAACGGATGGATGTACCGAAGAAACCCAACTAAAAACTTTAGATGTCAATACACTGCTTGTAAAGCAGGACGATGGAAAGCAGGGAGCTCAACTTCGCATGGGTATCTGGTGGGCTCTTGAGAGAGGGTACAAGGGAATTATCACGATAGACGGTAATAACAAGGACAGTATCGAGGACGTCCCGCATTTTATCGAAAAACTGGAAGAAGGCTACGACCTGGTTCAGGGATCACGCTTCGTAAAGGGAGGAAAAGCGATCAATACCCCCTTCATTCGGACAATAGCCGTGAAGTTTATCCATGCGCCTGTCATTTCATTAACAGCACGCCAACGGTTTACGGACACGACGAATGCATATCGTGCGTATTCCAGAAAATATCTGACGGATAATCGTGTCCAACCACTTAGGGATATTTTTATGACGTATGAACTGTTAGCATATTTGTCCGTAAGAGCAACGCAGCTTGGTATGAAAGCATGTGAGATCCCGGTTGCGAGAGCGTATCCTGAAACTGGAAAAACTCCGACAAAGATAAGCTTTTTCAAAGGAAATTCAGAATTGATAAAAATTTTGTTGAAAAATGCAAGAGGTGAGTATAATCCGTAGGCAGGTAGTTGTATAAAAGGAAAGGAATTGCAATGTGCGTAGAGTGTTATGTCGCTGAAAAAAGGGTAACGCCTTTGTTAAACCCTTTGGATTGTTTGAAAAATCATACGCAGTATATTTGCGGAACTTGTGGGCGGTGCATCTGTATTGAGCATGATCCGAACCGCGGATTACAGCGCTGGAATTTTCCTTTTAAAACCCTGGAAATAGCGAAAATGTATCTCCGCAGCGCTGATTTCAGCACAAAACAGGCTTGCGGTATTTATGAAATACAGAATAAGGATGGACGGTATTTCTATAAAATATTTGAAAGTCATGAAGCTCTTCTGACTTATCTAAAAAAGAATAAAGGTAAAACCTGTAAGGATTTGGAACCGGTTTTCAGCATGAATGAATACAAGGAATTTGAAAACACGCAAATAAGGAAACTGAGTTCTGATGAAATCGAGCGATATATGGCGGAGCGATAGTTCAAGTTGTCCGGGAAACGTCCGTGAAGATTCTTTACGGCGAGAAGGATTGTACGGCGTCTCATGAAATCATATCAGTTTTTGCACATTGAAAGGGTTACTTTATTCGCACAAATCGGGAATCTTGTCATGACTATTGCCGAAAAATAAAAAAAGGATTAGAATTTGAGTCGTAAGATTGTGATATTTCGTGAGGAATTTGACAATTTGAAGTGGGGGAGGCCCCGCTTCTGTTTTATTAACTGTTTTAATCAAATTTGGGAGAATTATTGCTGTAATGAAGACTGATTTTTTCTTGGCGTTTAACGAGATGGTTGAAGAAAAGCAACTTTCCCGTGAGGTTGTCACCAAGGCGCTGGAATCCGCAATGGTTTCGGCGTATCGGAAAGCGGTAACGGCTTCAGCGGCACAGCACGTCGAAGCGGTTCTTAATCTCGAAGAAGGAAAATTTCTAATCTACGCTGAAAAGGAAGTCGTTGAATCGGTGGTCGATGATCGGACGGAAGTTTCGCTCGAAGCGGCTCGTCTCGTCCATCCGGAAGCGCAGCTTGGCGATTTGGTCATCGTTGAAAGTACGCCGGAGGATTTCGGACGAATCGCGGCTCAGACCGCGCGCCAGGTCATTCAGCAACGCCTTCGCGACGCAGAACGTTCAGTTCAGATTGGCTTCTTTGAGAAAAAGGTCGGGGAGATCGTTTCCGGCGTTGTCCAGTCAGTTAATCGGGACGACTTCACGATTGGTTTGGATAAAAACGCGGAGGGATCGCTCCCTAAAAAGGACGTCATTCGGCAGGAGGAAAATTCAATTTCGTTGCATAAGCATATTCGGGCGATCGTGACCGAGGTGAAGGATACGCCGCGCGGTCCGCAGATCATGCTTTCGCGCGTTGATCGAAAATTCCTTTATCGCCTCTTGGAAATCGACGTGCCGGAAATTTTCCATGGCATCGTCGAAGTTCGTTCCATCGCCCGCGAGCCGGGTGCACGCGCCAAAATCGCAGTCTCCGCGACTCAGGCGGGTATTGATCCGGTCGGCGCATGCGTTGGAATGCAAGGAAAGCGTATTCAGCCTATCGTTAAAGAACTCTGCGGCGAGAAAATCGACGTGATTGAATGGAATCCCGATCCGGCGGTCTTTATCGCGAAAGCGATTTCACCGGCGAAGGTCATTGGGGTTTACCTGAGCGGCGGAAAGAATACGACGGTCGTCGTCCCGGATGACCAGTTATCACTGGCGATCGGAAAAGATGGTCAGAACGCACGTTTGGCAGCGAAACTGACGAACTGGCGGATTGATATTAAGAGCGTTACCGAAGCGGCGGCGGACATCTTACTGGCGTACGACGAGAAGGAAGATTATGCCGTTACCGATCCGGATCATAAGCGGATCATCATGCTGACCTGGCAGGAGTATTTCGTCGAAGGAAAAGAAACGCCGGAAGAAATCCGCGCTATCGTCGCCAAGAAACAGGCTGGGCATCCGCTGACGTTTGAGGAAAGCGAAAAGCTGAACCGATTTGTTGATCGTGTTGAACGGGCAAAGACAGCCGGGTTCAACGAATCCACTGTCCGCGAAACCGTTCGGAAGCTGTATCAGGCTGGAATTCCGTCGGAAGAACTCTTGGCGCTCTCGGTTGGAGAAGTCGGGCTGCCGAATTTCGTCGTCTCAGTTCTGCGGTACAATGGATTTAAGACGGTTGACGACTTGTTTAAGAGTATGAAGAACGATCCGGAAGAGCTATTCAAGCTCCAGGGAACGACGCCAAATGTCATGGATGATATTGCGTCGATCGTTCGACTCGTTGAAGACCGCCGCACGGCGGAGGAATCATCACCGGCACCGATCACCGAGGAGGTCGAAACTGTCGAAGATGCGGTGGAAGTTACGGAAGAAACGCCGACCGTTGAAGAGGACGTGACTGAGGAACCTGAGGTGACCGAACCGAAGCCGGAAGAAGAAGTTAGCGTCGAAAAGCCAGTCGAAAACGAAGAAGATATTTCGTTTGACGACCTCTTCAAAATGATTCCGGTTACGACGGACATCGATTACAGCGAAGATTTCGGCGATTCGACGAGCGGCGATTCGGATCATCGCAGGAAGAAGAAGAACCGCAAGAAAAACACGGAGATTGAATATGACCCGGACAGCGATTCGACCGTCGTCCGGAAGAAGCATCGCCGTGGAGACGAGGATTGGGGCTGGTAACAAATGACCGCTGAAAAGGGTCCGCGTCCAAAGCATGTTCCGCAACGGACCTGCGTAGGATGCAGAGAAGTCTTGGCAAAGAGGGGGTTGGTTCGGCTCGTCCGGACCAGCTCCGGCGTGCAGCGCGACGCGACTGGGAAAATGGCTGGGCGCGGCGCGTATGTTCATGAAAAACGTAGTTGTTGGGAAAAGGCGATTCAACGCGGAACGTTGGCTCGAAATTTGAAAGTCGAGTTGACCGAAGAAGATAAGGCTAACCTGATTCGTTGGATGGATGAGCTCCCGAAGGAGTCCAGTATCGACGAATAAACCGCCGCGATCGCCATATTTGGAAAAACACGGAAAGAGAGAGAAATAAATATGAGTAAAGAATTAAAGAAGATTAAAGTACCTTACAACATCTCAGTTCGTGATTTAGCTTCCTTACTCCAGGCGAACAGCATTCAGGTCATGAAAATCCTGATGATGAACGGCGTTATGGCGAATATCAATCAGATGATTGATTTCGATACGGCGGCGATCGTTGCGAGTGAGTTAGGTTTTGAGGCAGTTCCGCCGACGGTTGAAGCGGAGACGAAAGAAGAACATATTGGCGAATTACCGCTTTGGCGGCAGCTCATCAATCGGGAAGACCCGAAAACGCTGATCCCGCGTCCTCCGGTCGTCACGATTTTAGGTCATGTTGACCATGGGAAAACTTCTCTTCTGGACGCAATTCGCCATACAGACGTCGCAGTCGGCGAAGCTGGCGGGATTACGCAGCACATCGGCGCTTACCAAATTGAAGCGAATAAAAAGTTAATTACCTTCCTGGATACCCCGGGACACGCTGCGTTCAGCGCCATGCGGGCGCGCGGGGCACAAGGGGCGGATATCGTCATTCTCGTCGTGGCGGCGAATGACGGCGTCATGCCTCAGACGAAGGAAGCAATTGCTCATGCGAAAGCGGCTCAGGTTCCGATGATCGTTGCGCTGAATAAGATTGACCGATCGGACGCGAATCCGGAACTGGTCAAGAAGCAGTTAGCGGATCAGGGACTGGTCCCGGACGATTGGGATGGCGATACGATCGTCGTTCCCGTTTCCGCGAAGCAGAAAATGGGTCTCGAAGACTTGATGGAAGCCATTTTGATCACCGCGGAAGGCATGAACATTATCGCCAACCCGAAGGGAAAGGTCTTTGGGACGGTCATCGAGGCGTCGGTTGATCCGAAAAAGGGCGTCATGGCGACGCTCCTGATCCAGAACGGAACGCTCAAGATGGGCGACGTCGTTCTGGCGGGCAAGGCGATGGGGCGGATCAAGGCAATGTTCGACTATCGCGGGAAAAAGATTCAAAAGGCTGGACCGTCAACACCGGTTCAAATTATGGGATTAGACGAAGTCCCAGCGGCTGGTGACGTTTTCCAGGTTTATGATACGGAAAAAGAGGCCCGTGCGGTCATCGCGGCGGCGAAGGCAGAAGCAGCGTTAGCGACAGCGGCGCCGAAAGCGACGCTCGAAGAGCTTTTTGCCCGCTTCCGCGCTGGTGAAACGAAGGAGCTTTGCCTGGTAATCAAGACGGACGTGCATGGCTCGCTCGAACCGATCGTCGGATCGCTCGAAGAACTCAATAAGGAAAGCGAAGTCAAAATCAATGTCCTTCATTCCGAAGCCGGCAACATTACCGAAAATGATGTCATGTTGGCGGCGGCGTCCCACGCGATCGTCTTAGGGTTCAACGTTCAGGCGGACCCGGCGACACGCAAACGAGCCGAAAATGAGGGCGTGTCCATCCGAATTTACAACATTATTTATCGCTTGATGGAAGATGTTGAAAAGGCGGTGAAGGGCATGTTGGAGCCGGAGTTCGTCGAAACGGTCGCCGGACGCGCCGAAGTCTTAGCGACGTTTAATATTTCCAAGGTCGGAACGATCGCCGGTTCGCGCGTCAAAGAGGGCGAAATCCGCCGCGGACTTAAAGCGCATGTCATCCGCGACGGCGAAAAGGTTTTCACGGGCGAAATTACTTCGCTCAAGCATGAGAAAGACGACGTGAAAGAAGTCAAGAACGGTTTGGACTGTGGAATTGGTCTGAAAGGGTATACCGAATTCCAGCCGGGCGACATGATCGAAGCGTTTACGGTGAGCCGATTCGGCTCGTAATTGGACTGTGGAAAGAAAGGTGTGAAAGATGCCTTCTGCTGTACGTATGCGAAAAATTGAAGAGCGGCTCCGCGATGAGTTGGCAGAATTGTTCCTGTATGATTTAGAGGATCCGCGCCTGACCGGCGTCATGGTGACCGACGTTAAGGTTGATCGCGAGTTGGAGTATGCTTCAATTTATGTCTCGGCGATCGAAGGATCAGAGCGGAGTCAGGAAATTCTCGAGGCGCTGACCGCCGCTTCCGGCTATATTCGGCGCAGCCTGTCGCAATCGGTCGAGCTGCGGACGTTCCCGCGGCTGAGGTTCTACTGGGACCCGACGCCGGAGAACGCCGCACGGATGGAAGTTCTGTTCCATGAATTAGAGCAGGAGCGCCTTGAACGGGAAGCCCGCGAAACGCCGGATGAAGACGGAGAAAACGAGGACGCGGCTTAGCGCCGGTCGGTTTTTCCGTCGGTATTAATTCCTATTAGGATTACAGGCAAAAGTGTTGAAAACGCCCGAGCGATGAAACGTTCCGGGCGTTTTCAGGTTAATTAGAAAGGACAGAACTACATCATGACGAATCAGGAAACCATTCAACAAATCCGCGAAAAGATTCACTCAGCGCAGCGAATCGCTATTTTTTCGCATATCCGTCCGGACGGAGATACGTTAGGGTCGCTTTTTGGACTGGGTCAGGCGCTGCGTATAGCGGGAAAATCGGTTCAGCTCATCAGTTCCGACCCGCTCCCGAAAGAGGGATGGTTCCCCGGCGCGGATTCAGCTGAAGCGGCGCAGGTTCAGACCTACCCGGATGCGTTCGATTTATCGATTTGCGTCGATATCAGTTCGCGCGACCGTGCGGGCGATTTTTTTCAGGATCATCCCGAGGTTCAACCGGATATCGTCTTTGACCATCACTACTCGAACCCGGGTTTTGGCAAGCTGAATTATGTTGACGATAAGGCAGCGTCGAACAGCGAAATTTTAACGGAACTCATTCCGCAGCTCGGGCTCACGATTGACGCGATTTCGGCGAATTACCTGCTCTCCGGCGTCCTGACCGATACGCAGGGATTCAGCACCTCGAACGTCACGCCGAAAACGCTCCAGCTGGCGGCGGCGCTCGTCGCGGCGGGCGGAAACCTCTACCAGCTTTACGCCGACGTTATCAAGGCGCACTCGCTCGAAGCGAATGCTCTCTGGGAAGCGGCTTTCCGAAATTCACAGGTCGAATTGCCGCTGATTTGGGCGACGATTCCTCATGCGGATCGGGTCGCGGCGCATTACCCGGATTCGGATGATGCGAGCGTTGTGAATCGCCTGTTGTCGTCGAACGGGGTCAAGGTCGCGATCGTCTTTATGGAGTCACCGGACGGAAAGCGAACGAAAGTCAGCTGGCGCGCGAAACCGGGTTTCAACGTCGCGGACGTAGCGACGTCTTTCGGCGGCGGCGGTCATATCGCTGCCTCCGGCGCGGATGTTGAGATGACACTGAACGAGACGGTGGAAGCGGTCGTGGCGGCGACGAAGGAAATGATCCGGAAAGCGGACGGAATCGACCTTGGCTGAGCGCATGACGGAAATCATTCTTAACGAAGAGGATAGATCGGATATGGACCACGAGATTAAATTGTTTGAAGAAAGAGGAATTCGTGCTGTCTGGGATCATGAAAAAGAAGAATGGTTCTTTTCGATCATTGATGTAATCGCAATATTAACTGAAAGCAAGAATCCGAGAAGATATTGGAGTGATCTAAAAAGAAAAATGAAGGAGGAAGAGGGCGCATTTCAGTTGTACGAAAAAATCGTACAACTGAAATTGGAATTCGCAGATGGAAAAAAATACAATACTGATGCTTCGAATATGCAAGGAATATTCCGCATCATTCAATCCATTCCATCGCCGAAAGCAGAGCCTTTCAAGATGTGGCTCGCTGGAGTGGGGCGGGAAAGAATTGATGAAATTATGGACCCGGAGCTTACAATTGACCGAGCTTTGGAAACGTATTTAAAAAAAGGATATTCGAGAGAATGGATTAACCAAAGGCTTCAAGCTATTCAGGTAAAGAAGGAATTGACCGATTCCTGGCAAGATCATGGGGTAAAAGAGGGCAAGGAATATGCTATTCTTACCAATGAAATAACAACAGCCTGGTCCGGAATGACGACAAGACAATATAAAGACTACAAAGGACTCAAGAAACAAAATCTTAGAGATCATATGTCAACAACTGAGCTTATTCTAAATATGCTTGCAGAAACAGCGACGAAAGATATTGCGAATACAACTCATCCGCAAGGTTTTGAAGAAAATAAGACCGTCGCGAAAAGAGGGGAAAATGTGGCAAAGGTAGCCAGGGAGACGCTTGAGCAAGAGACTGGACAGCCCGTTATCACCCCTAAAAATGCTTTAGATTTCGGGAAGCTGATTCAGGACGTTACAACTGAAACCGCAGCACGCAACAAATAGTTTCCAAAGGCGGGAACAGGACAGGAATCGTTTGGATATTCTGAAAATTGAAGAACGTGACTAGGTAAACCATAAATAAGTCGAAAGAGGGAGCGGGGATGTCAGAATCCATAAAAATCAATTATGAGCCTGCGCAGCGGGCAGAACTTCATCGAAGAATTTGGGCGATTGCGGACGACGTTCGCGGGGCAGTTGACGGCTGGGATTTGGAATTTGACCAAGCAAAATTTTCCGACGAGGAAGAAAAACAGGATTTCAAACCGAACACTGTCGAAGATAGGATTAGGACGATATAGATAAATTAGAATTTGTGGGACTGAACAATGTATCCCGCGAGCAGTGCTATATTAGAAAAAGGTGGTTATATGCTGGTGGATCGAATAGAAAAGAATAAACTTACGATACCAATTTATCTTAATACTAAAATTGTGTTTGATATGTTGGCGACAATTGAGGATGGCTTTGCAGAGGTTAAGAATGTTCAAACTTCAAAAAACAAAAATAAAGAAGATGATATAGAGGCAAATATCGGCACTAATAATCTGTTTGCATTTTTGAATGTAGGAATTCGCGGAAATCATAAAGGTAATTCAAGTA
>DAOUFB010000148.1:0-5179 GCA_034430135.1 Flexilinea sp.
GGAAAAGTTCAAAGCATTCAGTGGAAGGGGAAGATTTGATGATGAAATGGACACGATGGATATACGTTCTGACGATAAGCTCGCTTCTGGTTGGCTGCAACGTTCCATCGAATACGGGAACGCTCCGCTCAGAACCTGAACGGGCGGCGCAATCCGCCGGTGATGTGTCTCGGCTGACGGTTCTCCTGACCGAAATTCCAGCGATCCTTCATCCGATCGGCGGGCTTTCCGCGTCTGGAGCGACCGTCGCGGATGCGCTTTTTGACGGACCGTTTGACTCGATCAATGGCGGCGAAAATCCGGTCATCTTTGAATCGATCGACGTTCAAACCGAACCGGCCACGGTTTCACTCGGCGATTCCGTTTTAGATGCGGCGGAATTCGTCGTCCCATTGACGGAGACGACACGGGTTGTGCCCGCCGACGGAGAGGCGATTTGCGGGTACGACGGCTGTATGGCGACCTGGGCGACGCTTCCGCCCGGCGCTCAGCTCCGGCTTCCCTCCGCAGCGGTGACGTTCCGGCTGCGTTCGGATTTGAAGTGGGCGAATGGATCGCCGGTCACGGCTTCCGAAGCGGCGCTGTCCGCGGAGATATTCGGCGCTGATTCCGTCTTTTATCCGCGCACGGCTGGTTACCGGGTGATAGATGACCGAACGCTGGAGTGGCGCGGGATTCCGGGCTATCTTCCGGCTCAGTTTGCCGACGTTTTCCCGTTTCCGGTTCCCGCTTCTCAGGCTTACGGGAAAGATCGGCAATCGTTGTATGAGGACGCGGCGCTGATGCGCTATCCGCTTGGATGGGGCGCGTACCGTTTTGCCGCGGAACAGCCGGAAACCGGTATTCTCCTTGAACGGAATCCGTTTTATTTTGGAGCGCCCGCTGCTTACGCTGAAATTTTATTCGTCGCGAAAGGACGCGGCGAGGACGCGTTCACGGCGTCCATCAAAGACGCGGCTCAGGACACGGTGACCCAATCGAGTTTGGATTTCAGCGAGCGAATTGAACCGCTTTTGGAAGAGATTCGCGATCGAAAATTGAGTGCGTCGATTTATCCGACGCTTGACCGGACTGAGCTGATTTTTAATTTCAATGCATCCGACCCAACGTTACGGGATGCGTTCGCGAACGAAGAAATGCGTGTAGCTCTGACACAGTGCGTCAACCGTCCGCGCCTCATTCGTGAGATCCTTTACGGTCAATCAGAAGTGCCGATCGGCGCTTATCCCTCGTTTCATGCGTTTAGCCTAAACGGCGAAGGCTATGTCGGTTTTAATCCAGAAGAGGGGAGAATGTTCCTGACGTCTGCGTTCGGATCTGGGCTAAGGCTTAAGCTGACGTATGTAGAAGGGGAGACTCAGCGCCGAATGGCGGAATTTGTCGCCGAGAGTTGGCGCGATTGCGGCGTGGAAGTTTCGACGGAGGGCATTCCGCTGCAATCGGTTGGGACGCTTCGAGGGGGCGGTTTCGATGTTGCGCTGGTTCAACGGGCGGGCGGATCACGGCTGCCCTGCCGCGATCTCTTATCTGCGGAGATCCTTGATCCAGCACAAGGCGTAAATATCAGCGGAATCCAATCTGCGGAAGTTGATGACCTTTGCATTGCCGCGCGATCTTCCGTTGCGTTTGGTTCGGCGGGAAGCTTTGCCCATATTGCGTCATCGATCCTAAATTCAAAAATGCTGACGATTCCGCTTGCGTTTGAACCGGCTTTTGCGTTGCGGACGGGCACTGTTTGCGGCGTGGAATCTGTGATTGGGATGCGTTCGATCCTCTGGAACGTTGAACGTTTCCACCCGGCGGGTGCCGGCGAAGTTTGCGTCCAATCCCAGTGGAACAATATTTATGTCGGAAATTGAGTCCGATGAACCGAATTTTAAAAATGCCCGTATATAGATTTGAGCTTGAGAATAAGGAGTTTGAACATGAAAAAACTGTATCGCAGCAACCAAAATCGAATTATTGCCGGCGTTTGCGGTGGGTTAGCTGAGTACCTGGAACTTGATCCGTCCATCGTCCGACTCGTTTTTATCGTCCTTTCGCTTTTAGGCGCGTTCGGGTTCTTCGGGCTGATCTATATTGCGGTGATGCTGATTGTGCCTTTGGATCCGGGTCCGGCGTCAAGCCGAACCGTTGATCCGGTTTATACGAACGCCGGACGAAGCGCGGTTGATGTCACGGGTGAAACGCGAGGTTCGGCGGTTGCGGTTGAATCCGTTCCGACCGACACGGGCAAAAATCGTTCCGTTCTGGGTCAGTAATTTCAAACGTAAACGCGCAAAAAAAACGAGGCTGTCCCAAAACGATTTTGAATTGGATAATATTCACTTTGTCTGATATGCCAATCCAGCGAGCACCCGTCGTCCTTTGGACTCGGGGTACATCGCTGAATTGACTTTAAAATTTTCTTTACGGAAGAAGAAAGGCGGTCGCCTTTCTTCTTCCGTGCCATCACTCATGCTGTTTAGCTAAATGTAAATCGGATTCCGCGCGGGGGTCTCGGGGTCGTGCCCCGTGAGGGGTGAAGGGTTGCTTGCGTTCCCGAAGCGACCTGTCCCCGAAACGCAGCGGGGCGGGAAGAGGAGCGGGGGTCATGGTCATATCGAACCTTTAACAAAATTCACCTCGTTTTCCACGCAAACTGTATTTTGGGACACCCGCTTTCGTCCTAAAACCTGATCAACTCAGATCCAGCCGCGAAGCTTCATGGCTTTGGCGACACGTTCGATTGAGACCATGTACGCTGCGTCGCGCATATATACTTTCGCGCTTTCAGCCTTTTCATAAACGCCAAGGAACGCATTCGTCATTTTTTCATCGAGTTTCGCGAGGACATCCGCTTCCGACCAGTAGAAGTTCTGGTCATTCTGGACGCCTTCAAAATAGGAACAGGTCACGCCGCCGCTGTTGCAGAGGAAGTCCGGAATCATGAAGAGACCGCGCGCCTTGATAACTTCGTCGGCTTCGATCATCGTCGGACCGTTCGCAGCTTCAGCGATCATGCGGACGTTTTTATGGATTCGTTCGACGTTATCCCCGCGGATCTGACCTTCGAGCGCGGCGGGAACGAGGACGTCGACGTCGAGTCCGAGCCAGTATTCGCCGTCATGAACTTCGTAACCGGCGGCTTTGGCTTTTTCTTTATCGACCATGCCGTATTTATCGGTAATCGACATCAGGAAGCGCGGGTCGACGCCGTCTTCCTTGTAATAGGAGTAGCTGACTTTATCGATCCGATCCCAGCAGGTCACGCATTTCACGACCATGCCCAGGCGGTCGATCAGGTTCGTCGCGGTAAATTGACCTACGTTCCCGAACCCCTGAATGGAGCAGGTCAGACCCTTCGTGTCCATCCCTAATTTTTTGAACGCTTCACGGATACAGATCATGACGCCGAAGCCGGTCGCCTGATTCCGACCCAGCGAACCGCCGCCGCCGAGAGGTTTCCCGGTCACGACCCCGGGGGTATATTCGCCTGAAAGCTGGCTAAACTCATCCATGAACCAGATCATAATTTGACCGTTCGTTCCCATATCCGGCGCAGGAACGTCAATTCGCGGACCAAAATTTTTCCAGAGAGCGCGGACATAGGCGCGGACGAGCCGTTCTTTTTCACCGTCGCTTAACGTCGACGGGTCGACGACGATGCCGCCTTTTCCGCCGCCGAGAGGAATATCAACGACCGCCGTTTTCCAGGTCATCCAGGTCGCCAGCGCGCGCACGGTGTCGAAATTTTCGTGGGCGCTCCAGCGCATTCCGCCTTTATTCGGACCGCGGGCGTCGTTATGCTGAACGCGGAAACCCTCGAAGACTTTTGTTTCGCCGTTGTCCATTTTGACCGGAATGCGGACATGATATTCACGCATCGGCCAGCGCAACGCTTCACGGACATTTTCCTCGAGACCCAGCATATCGGCAACATGGTCAAATTGTTGTTGGGCA
Organism: Flexilinea sp.; assembly: GCA_034430135.1. Taxonomy (GTDB): domain Bacteria; phylum Chloroflexota; class Anaerolineae; order Anaerolineales; family Anaerolineaceae; genus Flexilinea. Next base: position 3,943 of record DAOUFB010000148.1, read on the forward strand.
AGGGTAAACGGATTCATTAAATCGCTCATCGCTTTTAAAATCTCCTTCAAAACTTTGTATTTTAAGTCTCGATCCTTGGTTGAAAGTTTAATCACAATCCAAAAAACACGGTACTGATTAAGGTTCTGATTTGTCAGACAGATGTCATATTAATTTTCCTGCGTCTTAGCCTCCGCCGTTCGGGGAAAAAAAGATTGTTGACGCCTCATGATCGGGTGAAACCGGGAAGCCGAGCGCCGCCATGCGAAGCTTATGGTTTATGATTAATGGAAGCACAGATAAAAAGGAGAAGAAAATGAAAACGATCCATGTCGTTAACGGACCTCAATCCGTTCCGGTGATCATTTTAGGATGCATGCGAATGCCAAGGCTGTCGGTTCAGGACGCAGCGGCGATGATTCAGGCGTCCTTTGACCTCGGCGTGAACTTTTTTGATCATGCAACTTGCTACGGCAATGGCGAGGCGGAAACGCGCTTCGGCGATGCGTTTAAATTAACCGGAATTAAACGCGAAGAAGTCATCATTCAATCGAAGGTCGGGCTCTGTTTTGACCGGAACGAATTCGATTGGACGAAGGAAAATATTCTCGAAAGCGTGGGCGACAGCCTGAGCCGGCTCAAGATGGATTACCTCGACGTTCTCCTGCTTCACCGACCTGACCTGATTTTTGAGCCGGAAGAAGTCGCGGCTGCGTTCGATGTCCTCGCGGCGAGCGGAAAAGTCCACCATTTCGGCGTCAGCAACGTGCCCGTATGGCAGATCGAGCTGCTCAAGAAGTTCGTCCGCCAACCGCTTGTCTTTAATCAGCTTCAGTTCTCACTGGAACAATCGCAGCTCATCGATCAGGCGCTTTACATGAATAACATGACGACGGAACGTTCGATCGATCGGGATGGCGGCTTGCTCGATTACTGCCGCTTGAAGGATATTACGATTCAGGCGTGGTCGCCGCTCCAGCAAGGATTTATCTCCGGCTGTTTCATCGACGATCCGAAGTTCCCGGAACTGAACGCGGTTTTGGCAGAGTTGGGCGAGAAATATGGCGTTCCGAAAACGGCGGTCGCGATTGCCTGGATCCTGCGCCATCCGGCGAAGATGCAGGCGATTGCCGGTACGATGAATCCGGTGCATCTGCGCGAAATTTGCGATGCGGCGAAAGTCGACCTGACGCATCATGAGTGGTACCAGCTGTATCTGGCTTCGGGAAAAAAATTGCCGTGAGCTCAGCGGTTTGAT
>DAOUFB010000149.1:0-46501 GCA_034430135.1 Flexilinea sp.
CCTATATTTGTTTTGGAACAGCCTCTTATCCTACGAATACACACTATCAATAACACAATCAAAAACTCAATCATGAAAGGGATAAGATTCTTGGGTAACGTTTCACCGACGAGTGTATCAGGATTCATAAAGCTTCTTTTCCGATCCTGAAAACGGGTAAGTTATCAACGCCTTTTCACAGCCTGTTCAAGAATATATTTAGCGGCAAGGAACTTCCCTAATCTATGGAAAAGTGAAACAGACACGACCAAAAAGCGGAATAGTCAATCCGACCATTCTACGAATAAACGAATGGTATATTAAAGCTGTGTTGACCTATTCGGCGCTGTCCGCTCGGAAATAAAATGCAGCGCGGATCGATCCCTCCGATGAATCATGCCCTCGCCGACTAACTTTTTCAACGCCGCCAGGACAGACGATCTCCCGACACTTGGGCAATCGGCAAGGACATCCCCGCTGGTAAATTTACCGATCTTATCTTCCGCATACTTTTTCACAATATCGCAGGCTGAGTCGGCGGCGCATGGATGGTATTAAATACATCCTGATAGCCCATGATTTCGTCTTCGTCCCGGTTTCTGGGCGTTGTTTTTTCTTGAAAAAGCTGCTTCATTCGCGTATGGGCAGTAACGATACCCTCAATTCTGTTGGACGCAGCCGTGCTCTGGATCCTGGCGATCTCCGCCAAACGCTTCAACGCGGTCGGCTTTTGGCGGACAAATAATTCTTGACTGCCCTTATATTCATGAATTTTAGCGACGAGATTTAAAATATGGTCCGGTCATGCCCAATCAGCAAGGTTGACATAGTCGAACATTCTCATCCAAAACTCCTTTCGTCCAGCGCACTGTCCTTTCGTCCAATTTCCATAAATTTTGGACGATAATTCAATGGGTTGGACTAAACCACCTCGATCCCGCTTCCTTCGACGACCTCCCCAATCACACGCACGAACTGACCTGCGCCCTGAGCCGCGGTCAGGAACTCACCGATTCGCTCCGGCGCAATACCCAACAGCAACCCGCCGCTCGTCTGCGGATCAAAAAGCATCATGCGCTGGAGCGCAGATAACCGATCCGTGAACTTGACATGCGGCAGGTAGTATTTTTCATTCTCATAAGCGCCGCCCGGGAATAGTTCCTGATTCATGTAAACTTCGTAATTTTCGACGAACGGGATCGCGTCCCATTCATAACGCAGCCCAACATTTCCGTCGCGTATCATCTCCCAGCTATGACCCAGCAGGCTGAAACCGGTTACGTCCGTACCGGAATGGCTTCCAACGGTGACCGCCAATTCGGACGCCGTCCGATTCAGCGTCTTCATCCACCCGGTCACACGCGCGAAGTCTTCCGCGTCCGCTTTTCCAGCTTTGTTCGCCGTCGACATCAAGCCGAAACCCAACGGCTTGGTCAAAACCATTTTATCGCCAACGCTCAGCCGTCCTTTATAAAGTACCTTATCCGGATGAACGGTTCCGACGACCGCCAACCCATACTTCGGCTCCCGATCCCGAACCGTATGCCCGCCCACAATGGGGCAGCCGCCCTGAAGCGCCATCTCCGCCCCGCCGCGGAAAATCTCCGCGATCATTTCCGGCGGCAAGTCCGTCGGCATCGCGGTAATATTCAGCGCCATTAACGGTTTCCCGCCCATCGCGAAAACATCAGACATCGAATTTGCCGCCGCAATCGCGCCATAATCATATGGGTCATCCACAATCGGCGGGAAAAAATCGGTCGTAAAAACGAGCGCGAGCTCATCCGAAATTTTATAAACCGCCGCGTCGTCCGCTTTTTCCAGACCAATCAATAAATTCGGAAATTTCTCACCGGAAAATAAATTCCCGAACGGATTGATCACGTCGGTTAGAACCTCTGCACGCAATTTCGCCGCACAGCCAGCGCAAAAAGCTAATTCAGTTAACCGTATCTTCTTCTCCGTCATTCCTTCCTCCCAACTACAAAAGCTTCGGCAGCCTTCGTTAAAAAAGTATTAATTTAATTAGCTGACTTCCAATTATAATAACTGAACGGCGTCGGAACAACCGTGAAACCCGCTGCCTGCCTGGAAATGCGTCTTGAATTGGCGAATCCGATACAGAGCTGGATCTTATCACTCAAGGGAATAAATAAAGCGAACCATCTAATGAACCCATTTTCCCAACTTCCGAATAAAAATCCGAATTTTGGCGCCTTTCCGCCCGGCAGCGTCGTAAGTCTCGTCGGCGGCGGCGGAAAGACGAGCGCGCTCTTCGCTCTCGCCCGCTGTCAGAATGGACCGACTCTCATCACAACGACAACTAAGGTCGGGCAGTCTCAAATCAGTTCCGCCGACGCAAGGATCAGCCTCGACGAATTCTTTGCCAAACCCGGTCAAGCGCTCGACCAGAACGTAACCTGGGTTTCGGATCTCGTCCAGCTCGACGGAACTTCCAAAATCGGCGGAGTCCCCGAAGCGGAGATGACACGCCTAATCGGGTACGCCCAAGCGCTCGGCTTAACCGTTCTCATCGAAGCCGACGGCGCGAAGCGGCGCGCAATTAAAGCGCCGGAAGCGCACGAGCCGGTCATCCCGCTCGAATCGAATTTCGTTATTGCCTGTATCGGTCTCTCCGTGCTGGATCGACCCGCGACGGCGGATACGGTTCATCGGCTTCCGCGATACCTGAGCTGCGTCAACGGAAACGAGGGCGACCCCATCGAAGAAACCGCAATCCTTCAGCTCATCGCTCATCCAAATGGAAGTTTCAAGTCTACGCCTAAACACGCAGAAAAAATCCTGCTTTTGAATCAAGCCGATACGCCGGAACTTAGCGAGCGCGCGATCCGTCTCGGGAAGAGCGCGCTTTCCGCCGGCGTCGATCGTGCCTGGGTTGCTTGCCTAAAACGTGATGAATTTTTATATGAAATACGAAAATAACTCAAAGGATCCAAATGCAATGAAACACCTCGAACCAAAATCAACACGACCTACTTCTAAATTTATCGTCGCACTGCGCGGTGCGGGCGATCTCTCGACCGGCGTCGCATTACGTCTTTATCGCTGCGGCTTCCGTGTCGTCCTGACCGAACTTGCATCACCGCTTTGTATCCGCCGAACGGTCGCTTTCGCCGAAGCGGCCTTCTCCGGCTCAACGCAGGTCGAAGGCGTGCGCTGCTGCGTCATTCAAAGCGCAGACGCAGCGGAGATAGCCTGGGCTAAAGGCGAAATTCCAATGCTGATCGACCCGGATTTACGAGAAGTTTGCCGCCTTGGTCCTGACGTTCTCGTCGATGCGCGGATTATGAAAAGCTGGCGCGAGGACATGAAAATAGGAGATGCGCCGCTCGTCATCGGGTTAGGTCCCGGCTTTCGGGCTGGGGAAAACGTCGATTGCGTCATCGAAACGAACCGCGGTCATGACCTTGGACGTGTTATTTGGGATGGCGAAGCCGAACCAAATACCGGCGTTCCGGGACTGATTCGTGGCGAAGGAGCGGCGCGTGTCCTGAAATCGCCCGCGGATGGAATCTTTGTACCGTTGGTCGAAATCGGCGCTTCGGTCGAAGCGGGAGAACCTATCGCGGAAATTCATGATCCGGAGACAGGTGAGACGCTCGGGACGATCAACGCATCTCTGACCGGGATCGTCCGCGGTGTCCTTCACGCGGGTCTTCCCGTTCAGACTGAGCTTAAAGTCATGGATATTGACCCGCGCGGAAACCCCAGCAACTGTTTTTCTGCTTCCGATAAAGCGCTCTCGATCGCCGGCGGGGTCCTCGAAGCGATCCTGACACGATTCAATGAATGGTAACAGAATAATTAAAAGATCAGCCCCCTGAACCAGTTCCAGCTCAGGGGGCTGCAAAAAATTACGCCTTGCCTAATTTCTTTTGATACGCTTCAATATCGACGGGACGGCGCGCCACGCCGGTATCCATCGCCGCCTTCGCGACCGCGGAAGAAACGACCCACTTCGCGCGTGAATCGAACGCCTTCGGAACGATATAGTCGCGTCCTAATTCGAGGCTTTCTAACGAATAAGCTTTCAGGACAGACTCAGAAACCGGAAGCTTCGTCAATTCCGCCAAAGCGTAGGACGCTGCCAGTTTCATCTCTTCGTTAATGCATTTCGCCCGAACGTCCAGCGCGCCGCGGAAGATATACGGGAAACCCAAAACGTTATTAATCTGGTTCGGGTAATCGGAACGCCCGGTCGCGATAATCGCGTCCGGACGGACACGCTTCGCCAATTCCGGTCTAACTTCCGGATCAGGATTCGCTAACGCGAAAACGCAGGGATCTTTCGCCATGGATTTCAGCATTTCTTCCGTCAGGCAATCCTTTACCGACAATCCAACGAAAACGTCCGCGCCAACCAAAACATCCGCCAACGTCGCCGGACCATCGCCGTTCATAAATTCGGACTTTTCCGGCGTCATTTTCTCGGTTCGTCCGCGGTAGATTAAGCCGGTCGAGTCACAAACGAAAATCTTCGCAGGATCGCAGCCAACCCGAATCATGTGTCTTGCGCAGGAAACGCCGGCAGCGCCAGCGCCGTTCATGACGATCTTCAGATCGTGGAGCTTCTTTCCGACAATTTCAGCAGCGTTGATTAAACCAGCGGCAAGAATAATTGCCGTACCGTGTTGGTCATCATGAAAGACGGGAATCTCCAATTTTTCCTGAAGCGTCTTTTCGATCCTGAAGCATTCCGGCGCCTTAATATCTTCGAGATTGATCCCGCCGAACGTGTTCCCAATCGCCGCGACTGCGTCAATAAAGCGTTCCGGATCCATCGTGTCCACTTCGATATCGAAAACATCGACACCCGCGAACTTCTTGAAGAGAATGCCCTTCCCCTCCATAACCGGTTTCGACGCCAACGGGCCCCGATTACCTAAACCGAGAATTGCCGTGCCGTTCGAAATAACGGCAACCAGGTTGCCTTTATTCGTATACAGGTATGCATCTTCCGGATTCTTTTCAATTTCAAGAACAGGATAAGCAACGCCCGGGGAATAAGCCAGCGACAAATCGACGAAGGTTTCGAGCGGCTTCGTCGGTGTAACTGAAATTTTTCCTGGAACGTTGTCTAAATGATGATATGCGAGTGCAGATTCTTTTGTAACAGCCATTTTTATTCTCCTTTTGATTACGTTTTTTCTAAATATCGCCGCTGGAAGCGGGGCGACCTTAACTCCGGTCGTTCCCGCTTTCAGCGTTATATTTCTCAAGTTTTTACATCAGCTCAAACGTCCCATACGTTGCCGCGATGCAAATCGGAACGATAGCCGTCTTGCCGTTCGCAGTTACGAACGGTCGTTGCCTTTTATCCGATTGAACCGCCGAATCCAATCCAAAATGACGGACGTTCCGACGGACGCCATCATGCAAAGCGGGACGACAAGGATCATCGCGTAGTGCTGCCATTTCGTTCCCCAAAGGAACATGAACGTCAGTCCAACGAGAACCCAAAGCGGATAAACCGGGTCACGCTTCCACGTTCGCCCAAGTCCCACCGCCGCCAGGAGCACAATCAGCTCATCTGCGGCGAAAAGAAATCCGAACGGATCGCGCTGCATCGGGCTTAGGACGCCATTTCCCGGATAAGCGAGCGGAACGGATCGCGTCGCCCAAATCAGCGGCTGATACCATGGAAGATCACCTCCATGATCAGTCTGATAGCCGTCATGGAACGAAAACATCGCAGTTAGCCGCGCAACGGGGTCGAACCAGAGCGACGGATTCAGGAGAACGAATGCGGCTAACGCAACAACGCCATATAAAAACGACTGACGCAAAAGAACTCCCCGATGACGCGGAGCTCGAATCCAGGTTCTGATTAAAACCAGAATGATTACAAAAGCAATGACGACATAAATCAACTTCGACGCCGCGGTTGCGCCTAAGAAAAACGCTGAAAAGAGCCATGCTCGAACGTTAAAATTGGCGTTTCCATTGCCTGTGGATGTCCGTAAAGGCTTCAGCGCCCGCCACGCGAAATACAACGCCATGAACGAGAAAAAGGTCGGAATTGCTTCAAGGCGGGCGGTCGCCGAAAGTTCCGAAGCGAGCGAATGAATCGCGAAGAAAAATCCTGCGAGCGGATGGAACAGGTACGAAACAGACTGCGCGGTCAGAACGCTGAAAAAAGCGCTGACAAAGCGGGAGGTAAAAATCGTATGATCTTCACGGGCAGGAATCGCGACGAGATCCGGAATGCCCATCCGCGAGAAAGACGCCCGTCCGTCGAACACGACCGGCACCGAATAAACCAACTTAATAAAGGCTGGATGCTCGTGGTTATACCAATTTTTGGGAATTTCGGCGAACTTCCAGGCTAAGACAGAATCCGCGTAGCGCATCGCAGCGCGCGAATACGTCCCCTCGTCCCAGTCGAGCGGAAGGTTGAAGATATTGAAAAGGCGAACGAGGACGATAAAAACGGTCAGCGCCGCAAATACCCGCCGGAACGAGCGGCTCCGCCGCTGGAGGAGTTCCGCAAGAAATCCAAAATAAAGCGCAAAAAGCCCCCAAAGCAGGAAAATCGTCGAGAGAAGATTAATCCAAAAATCAACCCATTCGTAGAAACGCGTCTGGTCAAAATACGTATGCGCGACGGAGAGTTTCTCGCTTTCGCCGGTTTCGCTCTCGAGGTTGATTGATTCGGCGGAGCCATCCCCCCAATCCACTCGTAAAACGCCGCCGTCACGGACACGCTCGACATGCAGGGTAATCTGACGCCCCGTCCGCCCGTTGAACGTCAGCGACGCAGGCTCCGGGTTCGACGTGATCAAGATGAGTCGATCTCCATCGCGCACCCAACTTCCATCCGTTTTGAACGCAGAAAGAGGAATGCCGCGATAGCCGTTATTCAGCGAAGAAAAAACGTACTGTTGGGACTTCACAGTCCCTTCCTGACCCAACCTCGTTTCAGTCGTCAGCGTGATTTTTCGTTTGGGAATTGTGAACTCTTTTTGGGGAAGGCTTAGCTGAAAATAAAAGACAAGTCCAAGCGTCAGCACAAATGACCCAAAAAGAATCGCGCCTAAAATCTTTTTTTCAAAAGACATCCGACGAAGAAGGCTGCGAATGATGAAAGAAAACGCAGCCCAAGTCAAAAAAAACAAAGCTGCGCAGATAAGCTGAAGTTTCAAGCTGAGTGTTTGTTGCGGAAGGAGCTGGTAGAAACCGAGCACAACCGCTCCCGCGGCAAGGATCGCAGGAAAAAATACGGCGGCGTTTTGGATTCGAACCGATTGCTGTCGTCCCATACGGTCATTATACTATCTTTCTTTGTTATAATCTCCTCGAGGTTTCCTGTTTTTCAGATTCAAGGGAACCGCCTAAACTTCGAACCGAGGCATTGTTTTCATGAGTTTCAACCCGAACTATCCGAATCAAGCGCCATCCCCGCAGAAGCCGCCGCAGCGGCAGAACCCGGCGGCTGGATCTTATCCGAATCCAAGCTATTCGCAATATCCCGCGCAGCCGGTTCAGCCGCAACCCTCCGCTCCGATGACCGGGTCATATGGACCTTACATTCCCCCTGCTCCTGCCGCTCCGCCAGATAGCGGATCAGAGCAGAAGCCGGGAACTCCGTCTCAGACCTTTCCTACCGAGGCGCGCCGAAAGATTGACTGGAATAACTTAATTGGGCGGACGGTATTTTCTATGTTAGCTGCATTTTTGGCGGTGTACTTCAGCTGGCTTTACGCGCCAAACGTCCGAAACAGCATGACCTGGTGGCCGACCAACACGCCGACACCGGTCACGCCATCGCCGACGGCGATCGCCACGGCAACGATTACCCCGTTAGCGACGAATACGCCGACCGCTTTTCCGACGAGTACGCCCGAACCGCTTTCAACGTATTGGATCGCAGATGGAAACGAACTCGACCCCGCCGTTCCCGATTCACCAGAAGGCGTCATCGAGTTGCATGTCGGATCCAGCGCGGAAATCAATCCGCCGCTCGACAGCGGACAATGGACAAGCTCGGATCAAATCGTCGCCGACCTGGGAAAACAGCTTTATGATGAAAACTGGTACGCGACTTATTCCGCCGGCTGGATCCGCTGGTTCATGGACCGCCAGCTGCGTGAAGGACTTTATGAACTGTACATCATGGATACCGTCTTTTCCTCCGGCGGATCGTTGACGTTTAGCGTCGTTCTGGGTGAACAGCAGCTAACGCCGCTGACCGGCTCAACCGAAGTTCATTACATGACGAGCCAGTACGACCCAGTTCAGGCAACTGACACCTGGCGCAGCTTAGGCATCTACTACATTCCGCCGTCAGCAAATGAGAAACTGGCAGTAACGACATCCTGGAACGAGCGCGATGAATACACGATTGTTTCAATGGATCGGCTTCTCATCGTTCCGCGTCCAGCGATCGATATGCCCATTTTGAACGCGCTTCCGCAGGGCGCGAGAAAGTACATTCGCGACGAATCGACGGGAAATATCGTCGGCAAAGATTATGCACTGCGCCAGCGCAGCGAGCAAGCTTGGGACGGATCGTATCAGCTGATTATCAATCCGGACGAAAAAGTTCGCTTTACCCTGACCGGCGTTGAGCCATGGCCGATTGGGAACTATCGCCTGTATGCGTGGATGCCGACCTCAAAAGGCGGAATCACGGCGAATTATTCCTTAAGCGTAGATCGGACCAACATTCAATCCGACACCGGCACGGACACAGTTTCCGTGACCGCACCGTCAAACCTCGATCCGCAATGGGTCGAAATTGGGTCATGGACGACTGACCGCTATTACGAGCGGCCGCGAAAAATCGGCGTAACGCTGGAAATCGACGCGGGCGCAGACGGCGAATACCCTATCGACGCCATCGCCTTTATTTACACACCTTTTTCGGATTAGAGCGCGCCTGAACCCGTTATAATTGGACGAAAGGATTTTTCAAGTCATGAGCGAACCGACCGAGCTTAAAGGAATCTTAGCGGAGAATGTCGCCCGAACGCGGCGCCGCGAAATCGTCTTCCCGACCATTGGGATCACGGTTCTATTCGTGATTTTCCTTGCCGTCGTAATCTGGGCAGGGTTCGCTTATGATGAGGCGATGATGCGCCTATCCGACAGCCTGGTCGCGCTCCTCTTTTTGGTCTGGACGCTCGTTTGCCTCGCATTAATCCTGATTAACGCCGTACTCATCGCGCTGCTCATGGAGCTGAGGAAAAACCTTCCGGAAAAGCTGGATACGGCGAACGAAAAAGTTCATGCCGCTGAACCGGTTATTCTCGATGTTCTGAACCGATTCAGCGAACCCATTATCAACCTTATCGCTAAATTTAACGCGCTGTTTCATGTCATCAAACGCACATAGCCATCGCGTTCAAGGAATCTAAACATGGAAGATAAGAACTGGAAATTAAAGACAATTGGTTTCAGCGCGATCAGCGGACTGGTCGTGGGGCTGATATCCGGCTACCTTCGCGTCAAGGACGCAGAAAAGAAAAACAAACAAATTCATTTTTCTCGAAAAGAAGCGCTCTCATTCGGCTATTCTATTTTCGACACAGTCCGTAAACATTTATAACGGCGGGACGCGCGATGACCATCGCTCCATTCCTGCCGGTTATTTTGGTCGGAAGCTTACGCGCGGATTACGTGATCACGCGGCAGGGGAAATCGCTCGTCGCGGTTCCCGGCGGGCATCTTTTCTATACCGCGCTGGGGTTACATTTCTGCGAAAAACAATTTGGAATTGTCTCGCGCGTCGGGAGCAATTTTCCCGAATCACCGCTGGAGCTGTTGCGCTCCTATGGCATTGACATCCGCGGTGTAAAACGGACGCCTGAGCCAATCGATTATAGATTTTTCATCCACTACGACCCGAATAATGAAAAGGACTTCGCTAACCCTCTGGCTCATTTTGCGGCAGAACGGATTCCGCTGCCGAAAGCATTGCTCGGGTATGAACTGAAGACAAGAACCTATGCGCAGTTATTTCAACGGGATGATGAGACGATTGTTTACCGTGATATTCCTGCGGACTACCTCGATTCGACCTTCATTCATATCTGCCCGCATGACTTTCTGACCCAGATGCTCATCCCGCAATCCTTCCGCCAATCCGGGACCAAACGGATTACCCTCCGAGCGGCGCCCGAAATCATGATCCCGCAATTTCTTCCAAAATTTGGATCGCTGATCAACGGGCTTTCCGCTTTTTTCTGTGATGAAAGCGAAATTCAATCGCTTTTTCAAAATTCAATTTTCTCTGAATTCAGGAAACAGGTCAATGCCTTGGCTTCGTTAGGCGCTGAAACGATCGTCGTATTCCGAAAGGACGACGTCTTTCTTTATGAAGCGAAACGGGACGAAGCCCTGACGATTCCATTTTTTTCAAAAACGGTCGAAAACCGAACCGGTCTCAAGGACGCTTTTTGCGGCGGGTTCATCGGCTCATTGATGAAATCGTACAGCTATCGGGAAGCTCTCGCCGGCGGTGTTGCCGCTGCGTCATTCGTTTCAGAATCAACCGATCCGCTTTATGCCCTCGATACGATCACGGGATTGTATGACGCACGAAAAACCCATCTCGTCGGCGAAGTTCGTGAAGCGGCTATCCCCACTGAGGTTCGAAAATGGCGTCGATTCAGCGCTAACCGCCTAAAATCGGATACAATTGACTAAATTATGAAACCAAATGCTCATTTTCTGCGTATATAAGGTATCAAATTAGCTGGGCACAAAAACAGGAGAGGCAACATGAAACGCATCGCAAAACTTTTTGCTGGAATTATTATCGGCTCAATCGCCGGGATCGCAGCCACGATTATTTTTTCGCCGAAGAAACGGACTGAATGGTTCGATGAAATTCAGGACCGGACACAGAACGCATTGTCCGAATTTAATAAAGCCGCGGAAGAATATAAAGCCGAAATGGAACGCGATTTAGCGGGTCGGCGCGAGGGATAACCGACGAAAACGCTAATCGCTGCAGCTGACTTCGACCGTAAATTGTCCCGGGCTTCGGGACTGACGGTTTAAAACCGCCAAGGCGAAGCCGCAGAATGACGCTTCGGCGTCATTAAAATTACAGTGCATCGTTATTGGGACGCCGGATTCGGGGAAACTCGTTTCAACCGCGGCGTCCTTTTCGTTTGGAGTAGATTCAATGGAAACGAACGCGAATGAAACCGGTGTCCGGTTGGATTCATAGCGCGACCATCCCATCATCTCCCAACCATCGTCCGCACTAACCGACAAACCCATAGCATCCGATAAGCGAAAATCTTTAAGAAGAACGCCCTCCCCGGTCACTGCCTGATCCGTGATCACGTCAAAACGAAGCACAACTTGCTTTCCAGAAAATGAAGACAGGTCGAGCGAAACATCCCGCCATCCGCTCGATGAACCGGTCAACCCATTGCCTAAATTAAACCCCGAGAGATTTTGATCGCTTCCTCCCGGAAGCTGGAGCTGAGTCCAGGATTTTTCTTCATCCGTCGAGGATAATAAATAAAGATAATCAAAATCCGTTTCCAAATCCGTCGCAATCCGAAACGACAGCGCTACCTGCGCGCCAGCTTTCGTCAAATCAAACGTCCGCCTCATCGATAAAAGACTATTGTTGGTCGTTCCGGACGCATAAAAAGCAGCGGTTTCATCCGCGCCGATCATCAAGAAAAGCGGAATTTCCGAGCCAAACGAAACGGTCAGCTCAGCCTGTCCTCGTTCACGGTTCAAACGGAAATATCGTCCGCCGTAACTTAGGACCTCTTCCGTGATCGTCCCAGCGTCGCAAGTCAGCTCCGTCACGTCTACCGCTCGAAGCGCGCTCTTCCCGAATGACTCACTGTCCCGCCAGACCTTCGTCGCTGACGCCCCGGCAATCGCCGCGCGCAGGTTTTCACCAAGCCATGAAGCGTAAAGTTCATCAGCGCTAATATCCGCGCCAACCGAAAGAAGCGCCTCGTCCAACCCGTCGAATTGATTCGCCTGCGCTTCGCCCCATGGCTTGAGAAATCCAAGACCCATTTGGTCGGCGACATACTTCGTAAAAAGATATGACGCGCCGTAACTGGCGAGGACAGACGGTGAAACCTTCCACCATGAAAGCGGGGTATCCGGTTGACGGTAAAACGCAGTTTCCGTGCCGTCACTGAATCGCTTTCCGGTCAGTTCTTCCGCAAAACCGGAAAAACCTTCATCAAAATTCGAGCCCTCGTTCCCATCCTGGTTGTAATGAATCATGTGCTGAAACTCATGCGACAGCGTATTAACGACACGCTCGCCGCTTGCCGTTAAAAGCACGTCGTTGAGCATAAACAGCTCCATTCCGTTTGAGAACGGGGACACATTCGGAGAAACCGTATCACGGGAAGAAAAATAACCGAGAACGCCCAGCGCAAGTTTATCCGTAAATAACGCATGAAGCCGCGGGTCGTTATCCACGCCGGGAAAAGCTTCTGACCCGAAAATCGATCGCATCAAATCAATGACGCGTAGGTCAAAATCAGCGAAGCCAGCGCGGATCGAATCGCTAACCGGACGCCGGACATCGGAATCGAGCCAAACGGCGAAATTCTCTCCGAGCCAGATCAATTCCGCATCAACGGTCAGCGTCTCTGCCTTATCCGTAGCAATGACGTAGAAGACGCGCCGATCGCCAATCACCCAATCCGGTTCAGGCAGCTCATCAGGAACCGCGCCCACCTGCGTCGTTTTTTTTCCATAATCAATCAGCAACGTTTCCCAATCCACCGGCTCCTGTGCATGGATTAGCGGCACAATTCCGAGTAGCGTCCATAGCAAAAAGCCGAAAACAGACCGCCTCAAATCCCGCTGAAACGTCATGATGCCTCCTTGCATTCGCCGTCTTTCCAAAACGGAATCATGCCCGCGCCTGCGGATAAACCCAAACTCACCCAAAGATAGGGAAGCGCGAACGTGTCAACGCTCCAACCCTCGACCGCGAACGCAGCCAGGGTAAATAAAGCGGTCGTACCAACGGCGCGAAGCAACTTGGACGCAGCGCCGCGAAGCAGCGACAAGGACTGAACCACTGAAATAATGATCCAGCTGAAAAACAGCGAAAAACCGATGACACCCGTCTCCGCCAATAGGCGCAGCCAGAAACTTTTTATATTGAGGACCGTATCCGACCGGAAAATCAAGTCCCTGACTTCGACGAGCGTCAGCGCGTACGGGGACATTTGATCTGGAAGCTGAAAACCGGCTTGTCCAAGTCCGACGCCGAAAACCGGCGCATCCATAAAAACGCGCCAGCCCGCTTCCCAGTAGACAAACCGGGATGCAAGGCTCAGCTTCTCCGCGACGAACTCAAGCGTGTCGGATCGTCCCGCGAGTTCGAGCTGGAATAACTCACGCATCCGGTAATCCAGCTTCGTCAGCGCCCAAAGAATCCCCAGTCCGATCAGCGGTGCACCGATGAGGACCCATACGAGACGTTTCCAACGCGATCGGAACGAACCTTTCCCGCCCCAAAGAAGGTGCCTTACGACGTACACACCCAGGACGAGGAGAAACGCGAACAGCCCGACACGCGACAATGTCAAAAAAAGGACGAGCGCGCCGAACCCAAGCAAAACCAATTCGACCGTTAACCGCCCGCGCCGAAAATTTCCATGCGCCGTCGTATTGCGAACCACCGCCGCCAGCCACCATGGCAAATACAACAGGTTCAACTGGTGAGCAAGCCAGGAGGGTTCGAGCGTAAATCCCACGAACCGCTGGCGAAAAAGCGTTCCAACCGAAACGAAGGACTGAATCTCCCGAAGCCAAGCGGGGTAACTATGATATGTGTACCAAAAAAAAGCCTGAAGGAGAGTCCAGGCAAGAACCGCAGCGCCGCTCCAATTAATGACCCTCAAAGCGAAGCGCAACCGAGTTGCGGATTGTGAATAAGAAAAGGCAGCCAGATAAAAAATCAATCCAACGATGAGCGTCAACGACGCGCTGACCGCCTGACGAAAGGGATTTGCGCTTTTGTAAAAGACTTCCTCTCCAATCAGGAAACGCCCGAACGTCAGAGCCAGCGCATAAAGCGCAAAGACAGCGAGCGGCGTCATCCCTTCGCTGAATCGGAGCGAACCGCTCAGCCAACGCGGAACGACCCAGCCAATGAAAATCAGCGCCGCAATAAGCCCCGACGGCGCGGCGACGACATCCGATCCAACGAGGCGAACGATGAGCGGCATTGACGTAACCGGCAGCAACGCAAAAAACACACCCCAAATAAACGTCCAGCCGCGCCACATACTAAATTTTTCGAGGTTTCGCGTCATGATTCGTTAATCCGCGCTTCCGCGTCCGGGACTTCGTCGGCGTCCAGCCGTACACTGATTACCCACGCAATGCAAATTGAAAGGATCAACCCGAGGACGAAACCTGACAGCGCCATCGTTCCGCGAGAGCCGGTTAACGGACGCGCGCGTATTCCGTCAAAATCCGGCGTACCCAATCGGAGCGCAGGGGAAACGCCATGCGCCTGATCCAACTGGCGAGACAGTTCGGTACTGAGCCGGTCAATTTCTGCGTCAAGATCCGCGCCCGACAGCGAACAGCGCCGTGAAAAGGCTTCCGCTGCGAAATCGGAAACGCAATGCGTCAAACCGATAAGCGCATCCTCAGCCGCGGACGCCTGAAGCGCGGCTTGATGGTATCGCTGAAGCGCTTCCGAAGCCGTATCGAGCCAGAGATAAACGCGGACCATCGTTTCGCCCTGATCCTCTCCAACGAGCGAAAGGATTAGGCGATCGTTTGTGCGGCGGACGGTCGCGGCGGTTCGGAACGCTTCAGGACTGAGCGCCAGGCGTGACGCAACCGTCGAAACAACCTCCACCGAAAGCGCAGTGTCCTCGGCAGCGGTAAAAATTCGGTCCACGTCAAGATCACTGAGCGTACCCGTTGACGTATAATCGACCGAAAGGGACTGTGTTCCCGTGGCGACGAAGCGCGGAGGAACGATCGTAGACAGGTAAAGCCCGCCGATCGCCCCAAGCGCCATGAAGAGTGCGGGGAACCACCAACGTTTCATTAGGAATGGAAGAAGTTGATCCATAATACCCCAATTATAAAAGAAGCTCCGCCCTTTCGTCCAAACACAGCTTCGGTTTGGTTCGTGCCATGATCCTATTTGGTCATTTCTGTTGAAGTTCCGTTGTATAATGACTATTCCGCAAGGATGAAAGAAACAATTATCGGAAAATCTCCTTGCAGAAAGATCAGGCGCCCGATCGCCAAACAAACGAGGAGTAATGACAGACAACTTAACACATCAGAGTTTATCCCAACAGAGTACACCAGAAGCAACACCGGACACGGCAATCCAGCCCAAAACAAATTTTGAATCATTTTTATTCGGGAAACCGCTTAAGACGGATGACTCAGCCCATGAAACTATCGGGAAAGGGATCGGCTTGGCGGTTTTCGCTTCCGATGCGCTGTCCTCGATGGCGTATTCAACTCAGGAGATGATGGTCGTCCTCATCGCCGCAGGAACCGCCGGAATGAACTTCGTCATGCCGCTGACCTTCCTAACGGTCGGTCTGCTGATTATCCTGACGATTTCCTATGAGCAGACGATCCACGCTTACCCAGACGGCGGCGGCGCCTATATCGTTTCCCGCGATAATCTCGGGACGATACCGGCGATGATCGCGGCGGCAGCTCTCCTGACCGACTATATCTTGACCGTAGCGGTTTCGATATCGTCCGGCGTCGCCCAGATAACGTCCATTTTCCCAGATTTATATCAATACCGTGTCCCGATTGCGGTCGGTTTCGTTTTGCTCGTTATGCTTATCAATTTACGCGGCGTCAAAGAATCCGGCGTTGTCTTTGCGATTCCAACGTACATCTTTCTCGGCTCAATGGCGCTCATGGTTCTCGTCGGCTTTTTCCGATACATAACCGGGTCACTCGGAACGGTCGTCAATCCGCCACATTCGGAATTTGCAGCTATTGAACAATCGCTCACGGTCTTCCTCATCCTGAAAGCATTCGCAAACGGAACAACCGCGCTGACCGGCGTCGAAGCAATTTCAAACGGAATTACCGCGTTCAAGGAACCGCGGACGAAAAACGCCGGTGAGACGCTAATGATGATGTCGACAATTTTAGGCATTCTCCTGATCGGGGTTTCGTTCCTGAGCTTCATCGTCGGCGCAGTTCCGTCCGAGCTGGAAGGTAATATTTCTCAGGTCGCGAGAACGATTTACGGCTCAAGAAACTTCATTTACCTGATAACCGTCGGCTCAACGATGGTCATCCTGGTCATGGCAGCGAATACCGCTTTTGCCGGTTATCCGCGTTTAAGTGCGATCCTTGCCGGAGACGGGTTCCTCCCACGTCGGTTCTCCTGGCGTGGACCGCGGCTCGTTTATACATCAGGGATCGTTTTTCTTTCGCTGGTCGCGATCGCGCTCATCCTCATTTTCCAGGCAAGCGTCAACCGGTTGATTCCGCTTTACGCCGTCGGCGTTTTCTTCTCCTTTACGCTGTCGCAGCTGGGCATGGCGAAACGCTGGCACCGAAGCGGTACGCTTCAAAAGGGCGAAGTCGTCAAGACACACGGAAAAGATCTGACTTTCGATTCGAAATGGGTATTAAAGATGAGCATCAGCGGACTCGGGGCGCTGATTTCCGCGATTATCGCGCTCGTTTTCGCCGTCACGAAGTTCACCTCCGGCGCATGGTTCATCCTCATTTTGACGCCGATCCTCGTGCTCCTGTTCATGCACATCAAGGGTCACTACGATACCGTGGCGCGAAAGCTGTCGCTAAGCGATGGCGAATCGCAGCACATTCAGATCCGCCGGAATCACGTGATACTCCTCCTGAGCGGTGTCCACCAATCTTCGCTCAAAGCATATCACTACGCCCAAACCCTCTCCACCGACATCACCGTCATGCATGTCGCGGTCGATCCGGATAAAACCGAAAAAATCCGCGAGACCTGGGAGAAATGGAGCAACGGCGAACCCATCGTGATCATTCCGTCGCCGTACCGCCTCCTCACTGACCCAATCGTCGATACGATCACGTCGCATATCGACGCCATCGGTACGAACGAAGTTATTACCATCGTCGTCCCGCACTTTATCAGCAACACACCGGCGGGAAATCTCCTGCATGAACATACCGCGGACACGCTTCGCAAGGCGCTCATTAAGTACCCCAAAATTGTCGTGACCGAAGTGCCTTTTAACCTCGACGAGATTTCCTGAAAATTCCGACCCAACCCTGAAAAGGGAAAGGATCCAGAACCGACGAAAAAATCGTCGGTTTTTTGTCATAGCATTTTTTCCTTTTTTCCCACTTTACCGGAACAAAGTGATATAAACAGTGCATGAGCAAAATTTCAACCCGACAACACGCCTTTCGCTTTTTTTTCTTTAGCGGCTTATCCGGTTCTGTGCAGCGCGGCTGATTTGCTTATCTAAAAAAAACGAAGCAACCTCCTGCACAAGCAGGAGTTTTTTTTTATTCGGTTGCAAAATTTAGTCAGGAGAAACGCCATGAACACAAAGAAATTGTTATCCTTGTCTATCGCCATTTTGGTGATCATTACCGCCGCCGCCATGCCCGCGCTCGCGCAAGGGACTCAGCAACCGCTCAAAATCGGCGTCATTCAGCTCGTTGAACACGCAGCGCTTGACGCAGCTTATCAGGGGTTTATCGATGCGTTGGCTGATGCCGGATACGTCGACGGGGAAAACGTGACCATCGACTTTCAGAACGCTCAGGCGGACCAATCGAATATGGTCACGATCAGCGAACGGTTCGTGAAAAACGGCTCAGATTTAATTTTAGCCATCGCGACCCCTGCGGCGCAGGCAGTCGCCGCTGCAACGACCGATATTCCGATTATCTTCACCGCCGTAACCGATCCGGTCGAAGCGCGTCTCGTTGAATCGCTCGAAGTTCCGGGCGTAAACGTCACGGGTGTCTCGGACGCTGGTCCAATCGACGAACAGATCGCGCTCTTCCTCGAACTTGATCCAGAAATCAAGAAGATCGGGATTCTTTATAATTCTTCCGAGGTTAATTCCGAAATTCAAGCGAAGCAGGCGGAGGAAATCGCCAAAGAGCTTGGGCTCGAAGTCGAAATGGGGACGGTCACATCGGTCAACGACATCGAGCAGGTGCTGCTGTCGATTGCGAACGATGTCGACGGGATTTATCTCCCAACCGATAACACGTTAGCTTCGGCAATGGCAAATGTCGCGAAAGTTACCGAAGAGAAGAAGCTTCCGGTGATCGCCGGCGCACAGTCCATGGTCGAAGAAGGCGGATTAGCGACGATTGGACTTGATTACTATAAATTAGGGCTTCAGACGGGCGCGATGGCGGTTCGGATTCTGAACGGCGAAGCTGAACCGGCGACGACACCGGTCGAAACGCTTGAAGATACGGATCTGATGCTGAACTTTACGACCGCGAAGGCAATCGGCTACACCTTCCCGAAAAAACTGGTCGATGAAGCGGCGATCAAAGTCGGTGAAGAATAAGATTTTGAGGAGGCGCCGTCCCGCTGATTCAGTGAATTGCACCCTGAAACGGGCAAATTGCAACCAAACGCTTTAGCGCTTTAGACTGTAACGCTTTATAGTGATAAAATAAAGGCAGAGCTGAACGCGACTGAAATTTTCGCGACGGTTCGCTACGATGAATCGAAATAGGAGTAACCCATGAAGAAATTAGTTCTCGTCCTTGTTCTCGCCTTCGGGCTGATGATTTTTGGCGCGATGAATGTGTTCGCCGACGACGTGATCCAAATCGGCGTCCTGCAGCTCGTTGAACATCCCGCATTAGACGCCGCTTATCAGGGTTTCGTCGACGGTCTGAAAGAAGCTGGATATATTGAAGGGAAAAATATCAAAATTGATTTCAACAACGCGCAAGCGGATCAGTCCAACCTGATGACGATGAGCGAACGCTTCGTTAAGAATGGCGTCGACCTGATTTTGGCGATTGCGACGCCAGCGGCTCAGTCCGTCGCGTCCGCCACCGATGACATTCCGATTCTTTTCACAGCAGTGACCGATCCGGTCGCGGCGCGCCTCGTTGAATCCTGGGAAAAACCTGGGCTCAACGTCACCGGCGTCTCGGACATCGGACCGATCGAAGAACAGATTCAGCTCTGCAAAGACCTTCTTCCGAAAGCGAAAACCATCGGAATCATCTACAACAGTTCCGAAGTCAATTCCGAAGTTCAGGCAAGACAGGCGAAAGAATACGCGGAGGAACTCGGTTTAGCCGTCGAACTTGGAACGGTCACGTCGGTTAATGATATTGAGCAGGTCGCAACGTCCCTCGCTTCCAAGGTCGACATTATCTACGTCCCGACCGATAATACAATCGCGTCGGCGA
Organism: Flexilinea sp.; assembly: GCA_034430135.1. Classification (GTDB taxonomy): domain Bacteria; phylum Chloroflexota; class Anaerolineae; order Anaerolineales; family Anaerolineaceae; genus Flexilinea. The sequence continues at coordinate 19,354 of DAOUFB010000149.1, forward strand.
TTCCGAACCTCGTTCAGGTCGCGCAGGAAAAGGGTCTGCTCATCGTTGGAGGCGAAGAAGGTCAGGTCGAATCCGGCGCATCAGCGACGATTTCGATCAGTTACTATAAAATGGGCTTGCAAACCGCCGCGATGGCGGTCCGCATTCTCAAGGATGGCGCGCTTCCGTCCGAAACGCCGGTCGAAAAATTAGAAGACACGGATCTGGTTCTCAATACGACGTACGCCGAAGAAATTGGGTACGAATTTCCGAAAGATCTTCTCGACGCCGCGGTCACGACTTACTAAATTCAATCGGATAATAAAAACGTCTCCCCTCTCCCAGCCGCTCGGCGGGAAAGAGGAGACGTATCCTTTTCGTCTTAACTCAGATCCGGAACTTTATACTCATCCAAATCGCGCGCGACTTTCGTATTCGGGAAAACTGCCGCCGCCTCGCGCAGGATGTCCCGATCCCGGTAACGCCGTGAAACATGGGTCAAAATAAGCCGCCCAACATTTGCGTCTTTTGCCAGCTGTGCGCCCATCCGTGCCGTCAAATGGGAATATTTTTTCGCCATTGCCGCATCTTCTTCAAGATAGGTAGCCTCGATAACGAGCGTATCAGCGCCGCGCACCGCCTCCGTCAACAGCTCGGGATTGCCGCAATCGCCGACGACCGCCAATTTCGTTTCCGGAATCTCTTCACCCAAGACAGACTCACCCTGAATCGTCCGACCATCCGGAAGCGTTACATCCTTGCCAAGCGCCAACTCACGGCGCCAGGGACCCGGCGGAATATTCAGCGCTTCGGCGCGTTCGGGGAGGAACGGACGCCGGCTTTTCCGTTCAAAGATAAAGCCAAATGAATCGGTTCCGCGATGCAGCACGGGGAAACAACTCAGGCAAAAATCAGAGGTTTCAACGAGCTTCATCCCCGGTTCAAGAACATGAAGCCGAAGCGTCGACGGGACGCGCGTCCCACGGCAGACTATCCGCGTGATCAGGTCGCCGACGCGCTCGAGCGTATCCCGTCCGCCATAGAGATCGATATTCTCCATAGCTTCCCAATGAATCATCGTCGAGAGCAGCCCGGCAATGCCCAATATATGATCCAGATGCCCATGGGTCAAGAGGATTCGCGTTAAATTCCGGAATCCTAATCCGGCGTGCAAAATCTGCCGCTGCGTTCCCTCGCCGCAGTCAACCAAAAAGCGGTATTCTTCATATCGAACCATCAGGGACGGGAGTGAACGTTGAATCGATGGCGCTGAGGCGGAGGTTCCTAAAAAAGTCAAATCAAACAAGATTCTAATCGCTCTTCTTTCTTGACCGAACGGTCGTATGAAATTGTACCAAAAATCAGAATCTTGCGCAGGATTGGAAAAAGCGCTAAAATACCAGTGGGCAGCGGCTTCCGGGTGACCCCCTCATTTGGAATGTCCGAATTGCCCACTTTTTATCCCATCTGCCAGCGGAAACTATTTATCGCCGTAATGCGTTCCGCATTCGTAAATTTCCAACGTGTCATCAACTATCTGGAAAACAATTCGGTTTTTTTGATCAATCCGAACGCTCCAACAGCCTGAATAATCTCCCTTTAGTGGTTCAGGTTTACCCAGCCCATTCGTCCCGTTCCGCTCAATATCCTGAATTAGCAGGTTAATTCGTTTGAGCGTCTTTCGATCTTGCGCTTGCCAATACAGATACCCTTTCCAGGCGTGGTCTGACCATATCTTCTTCATAGCTAATCAACTTCGATAAGATCGTGCTCAACGCCATGCCCAGAGCGAACCTGCTGGATGGCTTTATGCAATCTGTCATTATAAGCATTACCTGCGAACGGGTCAGCCGATACTTCAAACGGGATCCGCATCTCATTCCCGAGCTTCACTAAAAAGACATTGATCGCCGTCGACATTGACATCCCAATCGCAGCACACGCCTGCTCTGCGCGGCGTTTCACCATATCGTCAACTCGTACATTTACTTGTGTCGTCATCATCCACCTCTCTTTCAATAAAGAGTATAGCATGATTATAGGTTTTTCATATATTATTGCTATACTTCATGACAACTATATAATCTAACTTTTGCTGCATCCTGAGCAAATCCCGCCCCACCGTTCCGGGTCTTTTCCGCGAAGATGAAAAAAAGGGCGGAACAACCAATCATTCCGCCCCAAATCCTCAGTCACCTGCTAAGCACAGGTCCAACCCAACTCGCGGCTAATCCGCTTCTTGTTTTTTCCCGCGAATAAACAGGAGCGCCGGCAGAACGACGTACCCAATGAACATTGCCGTGATCGCGTACCAGTTCAGATGGGAAATGCCGTCCGCGCCCGTCGTCGAGAATTGACCTTTCCAATTAAATTTGTACAGCAGCAAGCAGGTCAAAACTACAGAAACTGCGGGACAAACAACGTCCGTAAACCAGTTCTTTTTCGCGTCGAGAACTTTTTCTTTCTGCTTCCCCAGGAAAAACAAAATAACGCCGAGCGGGACGACGATGAATTGAACGAACCGCGCGATCGAACTGATAATCATAATCCCCTGCATATCATATCCGAAGCTCATCGGAACGATAATCGCAAGAATCGCCGTCAGGATAAACGCATTCAACGGGATATCGTTTGCATTCCGCTTTCCGAGGAAATCCGGCATGATCCCGTCTTTCGCCATCGCTTCCGCAACCCTCGGCGTATGGAAAGAACCCGCGACGTTAATCCCGAACATGGACACCAACGCCCCGAGAACGATCAGGTTTTTAATAATCGGATTTTCGAAAACAGCGGCAAGAACTACAACTTCGTCAGACTGTACGAGCGCTACCGGGTTGATCATCATCGCGACGAAAACGATCCCGAAATAAATAACAGCGATAATCCCAATCGCTAACGGAATCGCACGGGGAAGGTTCTTTTCCGGCTCTTCCATATCGCTCGCACCGGATGCGGCGCTCTCAAAACCCGTAAAGGCATAGAAAGCAGCGATTACAGCGGTAACGAAACCGGTCGTCGTCAGGGTCGGAATGAGTTTATCTCCCGCTTCATTGGTCAGCAGGTCAACTTCCGCGATATGATTTTGCCCGGTCATTATGACGATGACAATCCCGGCGATAATCGTAATCGCAAGCGCAGCAAGTTTCCCAATTGTCGAAATATTGCTGATAAGTGTCAGGAACCGCGTCCCCATGATATTAATCAGCATCAGCACAGCCATCAGAACCAAAAAGCCGATCGTGATCAACTTTTTATCGCCAGCGTCAAGCCCGAAAATATTCAGCGTATTCTTGACGACCGCCGTGCCAAAGACGCCCCAGGCAATACTGGCAGAGACGAACCGCGTAATCCCGACGTACATACCGACGTTATCCCCGAAAGCCGCCTTGGCGTACGAATACGCGGCCCCGTTCTTGACGACATACTTACTCGCCGCAGCAAAGGTTACAGCGAGGAACGCGGCAAAGATCGCCGCATAAATGTAAATCAAAGGCGCCATGCTCCCAACCTGCTTCGTAACGCCGCCGGGAGAGAGGAAAATACCGGTTCCAATGATCGAGTTGATCGTGAGTAGGACGATTGACCAAAAACCCATTTTCTTGTTCTTCATATATCCCTGATTCCTTTCTTGTTTTCCTCGTCGTTACATCGCTGCGCGGATAAATGCATCGAAAAGCCGATTCATCTTCTCTTCGTGCGCGTGAAGCATTTCAGGATGCCACTGGACACCAACGATAAACGGAGCCGTTTCATGTTCAATGGATTCGACGACGCCGTCTTTCGCTGCCGCACCAATTCTTAAGCCATCGCCGAGACGCTTCACGACTTGATGATGGAACGAATTGACCATCATCTTATCTTCACCGAAGATTTGGTGAAGCTTCGAGCCAGGCGTGAGTTCAATGGTGTGAGTTACTTGCGTCGGAGAAACGGATTGATCATGTTTATAGACTTCTTTATCAATGTAGGACAAATCCTGATACAAACTGCCTTTAAAGAAGACATTGATCAACTGCATTCCGCGGCATATCCCTAAAACTGGTTTGTTCTGGGCGACCGCTTGACGGAGAAGTTCGAAATCGAAGAGATCCCGAGCAGGGAAAGAACTGCCAGTTCTTTGCCGCGGTTCTTCCTCATAGTGCTGCGGAACAATGTCATGACCGCCGGATAACAGAACCGCATCAACTGCGCTGACCTGAGCCCTTACGATCTCCAAATCTTCGTTGAACGGAATAATTACCGGAACGCCACCGTTCTTAATCACAGAGAGAATATAATCGTGATTGACGTACGATCGCCGATACCCCGCAAAACTTCCGCTGGAATCAATGATGAGACTGCCGGATATACCGATAAGCGGTTTTTTCATCCCTACCCCTTTCTTTTTCTGACCATGAAAACCTCCCTGATTCAAACGTTTTCGAATCAGGATGTTGATTAGATCAATTGTATATCATGAGGCTGATAAATAACTGCGATTTTTGCGCCGCGCCGCAGAAAAGTGCCGTTTGTCAAGAACACATCCTTACAAGCTGTGACATTTATCAAATTTTTGTAAAGTGGAAGATGCTGTCAATATCACCTTCCACCTCAATTCACAAGGAAGATCTCGTTAAGGGTCTATCAAATTCCACAATTTCGACCGTTTGCTGTACCCTGATTTCACGAGCGAAAACGCAGAAACCGCTTCCAGTATCCCAACTTGTAGTACGTCCAAACAAATACGCTGCATAGCGTCCAGGCGACGACGATAGAAAGGAAAACCATCCGAAAATCGCGCCAACGGGATACGAGCGTATAAGCGAGCGAAACGCGAATGATAACGTTACAGGTAAAACTTGCCATCAGCGGCGCGACGGAATCGCCCATTCCGCGAATTCCACCGCTCAAGACGACGTACGTATTCACGAGGATATATCCAAGCGACAAGACCCTTAGAATCTCCAACCCGACTTCCATGACCTCGCGGTCTTTCGTAAACAGGAACATTAAATTATCCCCGAAGAAAAAGACCAGAACCGATAAAATCACCGTGACGACCTGACTGAAAATCAGGACCTGGAAAATTCCCTTTTTCGCGCGGTCCAACTTTTTCGCGCCGATATTCTGCCCCACGAAAGTTGTAATTGCGATTGCGAACGAGTTCATCGGCAGCATGACAAATTGATCCAGTCGCGTGACCGCGGAATACGCCGCGATAACGGTGGAACCGAAACTATTGATCAGGTTCTGTTGCAGGAGGAAACCAATCGAGAATATCGAGGTCTGAAGCCCTGCCGGGAACCCGATATCAAAGATACGGCGTCCCAGCGCCCAGTTCAGCCGCTGACCGCGCAGCTCAATCCCATGCTCGCTTTGCTTCCGCAAAAGATGCATGAAGGTCAGCGCCGCTGCGACGGTTTGTGCGCTGACCGTCGCCCATGCCGCGCCATCAATTCCCATTTTCACACCAAAGACGAAAAGGAAAAGCAACCCAATATTAACTAAATTCGAAATAATCAGGAATATAACCGGCGTAAATGAATCGCCAACCCCGCGCAAAATACCGGACAGAATGTTAAAAAGGAACATCGGCAGCAAACCGAGAAACATGATCTGCGTGTAGAGCGTCGCCATCGGCAAAATATCCGCCGGCGTTCCGATCCAGCCCAACAGGACGCGCGAAATCAGGATGCCAACAATGGTCGTCAAGACACCGCCCATTGCCGTTAACACCAGCGCGATCAGAACGGATTCGTTCAATCTTTTCTGATCGCCCGCACCGTAGCTCTGTGAGACGACAACGGTTGCGCCGGTCGAAATACCGGTAAAAAGTCCGATGAGAAGGTTGTTGATCGGATTAAAAACGCCAATCGCCGCTAACGCTTCTGAACCGACATAATTCCCTAAGATCCCCGCATTGATGGTATTGTAAAGCTGCTGGAAAACGTTTCCAATCATCAGCGGCAGACAAAAAACCAGAATCAACCGAATCGGCGATCCTTCCACCATGGATGAATGACCTGAGTGTGTGTTCTGAATCTTTCGCAAAAATTTCATCGTTCGAACGGCCTCCTTTCCGTGAACGTGCATGGATAACGGGCTTCTCCCTGACTAATTATCTAAAATGGGCAAGTCAATCACCGTCGTCCAAAAATACGCAACCATCGCAACCAAATATCGCAGGTTATCGCGGTCGTTTTCGGAACGGACTTTCATGTCAATTTGATTCAGGATGGATTCGGCTTTCTTACTCGGCGAAAACATCGCCTCTAAACGGCTCTTAAAATCGAGCGTTTTCTGCTCCAGTCCATAGGTCCACATCAATCGAATCTTTTCCGCACTTTCAAGTTCACGAATGTCCTCGAGCCGATACGGGCGTTCCAGATCAAAATCCGCGCCGCATTGATACACCGCCTTTTGATTCCGTTTCGGCTGATAATGAGCAAAACCCGCAACGTTTCCATTTTCGTCAAAAATTCGATTCGGATAATTAGGATTGAATCCGAAGAGGCGATTATTCGAAGTCACAACTTCGAGCGAACCCAAAGGCTGGTCCGTGCCGTCAAATAGATGAACCATGCGTCCGGAAATATTTTTCGAACGGACGACCCGCGGCGCGACTTCATTTCCATTCTGGATAAAGTAGGCGTAAATCTCATCGGGCTCACTGCTATTCGGATTGAAGGGATTCTGCTTCGTAATCAGGAACGCATTCCGCGCTTTATATTTCGTCGGGCGCTCATAAATATAGGGACTGGCGAACGAAAAAGCGTACTGATGCGCCATGTCCGAGAAATGAACGACGCGCGTGACCGTTCCTTCGGCGGGAAAATGAATGCTGCTAAAGTCGATCATCGGATCTCCTTGATAAATTTTTCTGCTTCGGAAACGATTATAACCCCGAAACGGATCGGTTACGAGGAATCGCGCTCATGAGAGTTGGCGTAAACCTTGCACGTAACGGATCGAGGAACGTGAGCTTAACCTATATCAACGGTTTCAGGCTCAAGCTTAAAGAACTGTTGGAGGCATTAAGGAATCCGTTGTTCAATATCAACATTCTTCCAATACATCTCGTATATGGTCGGAACTTAGGCGATCTACCCGGACTTAAAGCGCATACCGCGCCGAAATCGTCCGATCGGAACCGTCTGGAAGATTTGTTGATCGTTTTGATATCGATTGAAAACGGGAAGGTCAGCGCCGAAACGCTCGAGGACTGGAATAATTGCTTTGCCGCTGCCTATTTTAAGGCACGCGGTTCGTTCACGATGGGGTTCACGGCGGCAATACGCGCGTTTTCCGAACGGATCGCGAAAGATTTTTCAGGTCGGACAGCCCCAACGATTTTCCTTAACCTCGCCGTCATTCGTAATCGGGTCATGCTCATCGGGCATTCAGGACCTGTAACAACAACGGTCGTCTGCTCCGATCATGTGGATAACTTCATTGATTTATCGTCGTCAGGGATGAAATTGTCGACCGATGAGCTGCGCTATTTTCAGGTGGAGCTCCACGCCGGCGATATTATTTTCCTTTGTCCCTTTGCGCCGCCCGGCTGGACGAATCAATCTATTTTGGAAGCGATGAGCTCATCGCCTTTAAACGTCATCCGCTATCTCCTGAATCAGGCGAACGGAAATTTGCAATGCGCCGTTATCCAGCTTAAGGTCGGGCACGGAGAAATATCTTACCGCGTCAAGCCGCCGATCATCGCTCGCGTCAATCCAGGCATCGGCGATGTGGATACCCCGACTGAACCCACCGCGGAAGAACTTACCGAAATCGAAAGCCGAATCCGTTCGTCGCATTCCACACCAGACGATCGCCTGATTCCGCCTAAGCCGGCAGAAAAAAAGCCGTTAATTCGCCGCCGCCTTCCCGCTGACCCGTTTCCCTACACGATCCAGCCGAAATCAGCGGCGGAACTCGAAAGCGACCGCTTATCGAAGTTAGCCGAAATGGGAAAAATAGACCTTCCAGTCTTTAAAAGCGAAAGCGAATTAGCCGCCGAAGCGGAAAAGGAAGCCCCTGAACCGTCCGCTGAAACGTCGCCCCAGCCTGAATCCGAGATCGTAACGGGCGCAGGAGAAGCGTCAACAGCGCGGGAACGTATTCGCAAAGAGCGCCAATTGCGCAGCTCACAGGAATGGCACCGCGATAAAAAACAATCCAGGGAAAAGGTCAAACGGGAACGTCCAGTCTTTCCGCTCCGGAGGATTCTGACTGTATTCGCGTTGACGATACTGATTCCGCTCATCGTTGGGACGGTCGTCGTTGGACTTTACGTCTCACGTTCGAATCAGAGCAATTACCGCGTCAACCTTAAAGGCGCGATCGACACCGCGAAAATCGCAATCATCCAAACCGACCCGACCCTCGTCCGCGTTTCCTGGGAGAAAGTCATCGAATACCTGAACGAGGCGCATAAATACGGGGCCTCCACCGCGGAGCGTGAACTCCGCGCACAGGCAAATGAAACGCTCGATCAGCTTGAAGGCGGGATCAAGATGCGCTACGTCTTTGGCTTAGCGGAGACGCTTCCGCCGGGAACGAATATCGTCAAACTGGAAAGCACCGGAAAATTTTTATTCGCACTCGACGAATCAACCGGATCAGTCCTGCGTCTGACGCAAGGCGAAAAAGGGTTCATGCTCGATAAAACGTTTAGCTGCAAACCTGGAACATACCCATCCTATTCAGCACCCGACGATGCTGACCCTATCACGGTTGGCTCACTCGTTGACTTCACGATCCTTCCCATTGAGAACGCGCTCGATCGTCTCCTCATTGGCGTCGATCGGAATGCGCATATCTTATACTGTGCACAGAACTTAGACGGCGCAGCGGAAATCATCGAAGCCCCAGCGGAAGGGTGGGGCGAGATTCAAGCCATCCGGTTCGCCAACCGACGGCTTTATCTACTCGATCCGACGAAAAACGCAATTCAAAGCGTTCCATATCTCGGGCGGAGCGGCATCGGGCTTCAGCCGGAAACCTATTTTGGGACACAAGGTCCGCCCCTCTACGACGTCATCGACTTCAGCATCATCAACACGGACGCTTTTTTCCTTCGAAAGAATGGCGGTCTGGTTCATTGCGACTATAAAGGTTATCTCCCCGATTGCGCCTTTGCGGAAACGCTGACTTCTGCGGACGGGACATCCTTGATCGACCTCCTCGACCGCGGGCTGTTCGCGCTCCGAAGTAATGAACCGCCGGATGCGTCGCTTTACGTTTTTGACAGCGACAGCCAATCGCTCATCAACGCGACCTACAAACTTAACTTGCTGCGATACTTGACGCCCGACCGTTTTTCGAGCGACAGCAGCAGCGAGAGCGCGACCGCCTTTACCTTTTTCGACCGCGCGACGGTCATCTGGGCGGCGGGCGATCGGCTCTTTATTGGAACGCTGCCTTAATTTAAATTCACGACGAAATTGGCTTTCCGATGCCTTTCGGAACGCTCGCTCACGGGATATAAACTAATTCAGATTCACGATGAAGGCAATATTCCGATGCCTTTCGGAACGCCGGCTCACGGAACATAAATGTTATACTCGAATGTACAGAATCTCTCCGAATCATTCGAAAGCGCGTATTCAGCCGTATAACGACCATCGCCAGTCAGATCACTGGGCGCAACCATCACAATCGAAAACTCGATTTCCTCGTCCGGCTTAACGACGCTCTTCGGAAGTGCGAAGGCGTACATGGGATTTTTCTCGGCTTTAAGTCCGGAAACCCATTCCATCATGACCTCGTTCCCCCATTCTTTCGTCCCCGTGTTCGTAATTCGCACCGTGAAATTAAATTCCGCGCCGCGGCTAAACTCGCCGAAGTAGTACGGGCTCGCCAAAAACGTTTCACAGTCGTACCCGGACGGGTTCGGCGTTCGCGTCGGCGTCGGCGTGGGTTCGAGCGTTCCTTCCGGAACTGGCGTAACCGTCGGGATAAACGCGAGCGCCTCTAACGCCTCGATTCGCCGTGTCAGTTCGGCGATCTGCGCTTTGAGCGCCTCGTTTTCAGCGGTCAAAGCCGCCAACCGCTCTTCCAGTAGGGATGCCGCCTGTTCACTGATTTTTTCGATGTTTATCGTGAGCGGCTCAATGTCGGTCAAATCGCTCTGAGCGCAAACAGCTTGAATCATTGCGCCAAAAACAAGAGCACAAACCACACTCAGCAGGTAAATCCGATTTCTTTTCATACGATACCTCCTATAGAACGACCGCAACGGCTCAAATTCTTATGGTTAAGTTTACTTGAAACCGAATTGGAATGGCGGATTATTTTCATGCCCTTTCCTGATACATTCTTCCGCCATGAACTTTTTTCCACGCTTTTCAGGAGAATCATATCTTTCCGAGGAATATAATCAGAACGGTAAGAAGCCAGCTAAAATTGGAGGATACTTTACTGATTTAGCATGATGAAGGAGTAAATTATGAAAAAGTCAAGTCTGTGGCTCATCGCGTTGGTCATTTTGACCGTCGTCCTCGTCGCTGGTTGTGGTTCGAAATCTGACGAAAAGGTTACGTACCGAGTCGGAACGGATCCGACCTGGCCTCCCTTCCAGATGATCGACGAGAACACGAAAGAAATCACGGGGTTCGAAACCGACCTGGTCAAGGAAATCGCCGCCCTTTCAGGATTCGACGTTGAATTTGTCAACGTTACGTTCGACGCCCTCATTCCGGGTATTGCCTCCTGCCAATATGACTTCGCCGCTTCGACGATTACGATCACCGAAGACCGCAAGAAGAACATGCTCTTCACCGATCCGCTTGTCCAAATCGGTCAAATCATGACGGTCGCGGAAGGATCCGACCTCGTCAACAAGGAAGATTTCGCCGGTAAGGTTATCGGCGGTCAGACGGGAACAACCGGCGCGATCATGGCTCAGGAATGGGCGGACGAAGGTCTCGTTACCTATCGCGGCTATGAAACGGTCGATCTGGCGTTCCTCGATGTCAAGAATGGTCAGCTTGACGGCGTCCTTTCTGATAACACGATGGCGGACAGCTATGTCGCGTCCCTCGGCGGGTTAAAGACGGTTGGAGACCTTTACTCGAGCGAAGAGATTGGGATCGCCGTCTGCAAGAATAAGGCGGATCTTCTGGATCAGATCAACACTGCGATCAAAACGCTCAAGGACAACGGCAAATTCGACGAACTTTACAAGAAGTATTTCGCAGCCGCCGAATAAGCGTTAAACTGAATCGGTAAAATTCAAGATAAAAGCCCCGGAAAGTTCCGGGGCTTTTGCTTTAGCTTCTGAAAAACGGAATAGTGATCAGATTTCCAGCCTGCACGAAGTTTAAAACATCAATGGCGGAACTCTCAAGGATAAACAGCTCAACCCGCCGTCCTGACGCTCGATCTCGCTGACATTAATCGTCTTAACCTCAAATCCAGCATCGCGAACCATCTTCTCCGTCTTCGGGAATCCTTCCGGGAAGAGAACGAAATTATTCAAGCGGATACAATTCGCGGCATATTCTTCGCCTTCAGGAACGACAAGCCTTCGATATGACTCAAACGCAGGATCCGCTAAAATCGGAGCAATACCCAAAACCGTTCGCTCGCCCAGATAAGTTGAACCCGTCGTCAAATGAAGAAGACCTTTAATTTGTGCAATCGGGACAATATCGTAAGTAAACCCATATTTCGTCAGAATCCTACCTAATTGCTCAGCGCCTTCCTGAGTCGTCCGCGACGATTGCCCGATAAAGAAATGATCCTCCACTCGGCTTACGTCACCCCCTTCGAGCGTTACCGTTGAGTCAATCCGTTCGATCCGATCGCCATAAATCGAGCGGATCGTGGCTTCAATTTTAGCCGGCTCACCGTTGCGAAGGCGGAAACGCGGATTTGTCAGAATCGCGACGCGATCCGTCACAATCGCAGTGTCTTCGACGAAACAGCTGTCCGGGAATTCGATTAACTCGGGGAGAACAGTGACCGGAATACCGTCGCTTTCAATAGCGGCGATGTAACGTTGATGTTGTTTCTTGGCGAGCGCCGGATCAGGTTTTCCTAATAATCCATGGGTTAACCCTTCTGGGAAGGAATCCGACGGCGTTCGTACAATAACTCTCTCAATTCGTTTCATGTTTAGACCTTTCTTTATTTTTCTGATTGAGCGATTACGCTTCGCCAATCTCCCTATCATCATACCATTTTATGGTATTTAGGAAGTGAATAAAATCATGGGGTTCGGAGCAATAAAAATCGCCTGACCCATTCGAGCCAGGCGATCCTGTTTCCGTCAACGACGAAACGACTATTTATTCGCGCGGAAAGCGAGCGCGTTCCATCCGGCGTAAACCGCAGCGCTGCCGAGTTCTTCTTCGATGCGAAGAAGCTGGTTATACTTCGCGACGCGATCCGATCGAGCCGGCGCACCGGTCTTGATCTGACCCATATTCAACGCGACCGACAAATCGGCGATCGTTGAATCTTCGGTTTCGCCCGAGCGATGCGACGTGACAGCGCGCCATCCGTTGCGCTGGCAGGTTTCGACCGCTTCGATCGTTTCGCTCAGCGAACCAATCTGGTTGAACTTGACGAGGAGAGCGTTCGCAGCCTGTTCCTTAATGGCGCGGCGGACACGTTCCGGATTCGTAACGAGGAGGTCGTCGCCAACGATCTGGAGGCGATCGCCGGCTTCAGCGACGAGCTTTTTCCAGCCATCCCAGTCGTCCTGAGCCAACCCGTCTTCAATCGAGACGATCGGGTACTTGTCGATCCAGTTCTTCCAGAAGTCAACCATTTCATCGCTGGTCAGCATCTTACCTTCTTTGCGAAGGTTATAGCGTTTCGTTTCTTCGTCGTAGAGTTCCGAGCTCGCCGGATCCAGCGCAATCGCAACATCAACGCCAGCCTTGTAACCGGCTTTTTCAATCGCTTCGAGAATGACTTCGACGGCTTCTTCGTTCGTCTTCAGCGCCGGGGCATAACCGCCTTCGTCGCCGACGAGCGTCGTGTAACCGCGCGCCTTGAGAACGGATTTAAGGTTATGATAAATTTCAGCGCCCCAGCGGAGACCTTCCGCAAACGTTTCAGCGCCGAACGGCATGACCATAAATTCCTGGAAGTCGGTCGACTGCCAACCGGTATGCGCACCGCCGTTGAGAATGTTCATCATCGGAACCGGGAGCGTATGCGCCCAGACACCGCCAATATAGCGATAGAGCGGAAGACCGATCGAATTCGCCGCCGCTTTCGCCGCCGCTAAGGAAGTTCCAAGAATTGCGTTCGCGCCAAGTTTTCCCTTATTCTTCGTTCCATCCAGTTCGAGGAGAAGCTGATCAATTTCGATCTGTTCCGTCGCGTCCATGCCGATCAGCGCGTCCGCGATTTCGTTATTAACGTTATCAACAGCCTTTAACGTACCCTTACCCAGGTAGCGTTCCTTATCGCCATCGCGCAATTCAAGCGCTTCATGGATACCCGTCGATGCGCCGGAGGGAACCGCAGCGCGTCCATAATTTCCGTCAGCCAAAACGACTTCAACTTCTACCGTTGGGTTGCCACGAGAATCGAGGACTTCACGTCCAATGACTTGTTCGATAATTGTTTCCATGCTCATTCCTTTTTCTTAGCCGATGACCGGCTCTTCTTTGATACCCTAAATTATAGTCCATTTATGCTTGTTTGGGTTAGACGAATGTTGCGCGAATTTGGATTCAGTGGCATTTAAGTTGCACCCTCTGACGCAGGAAAACTCGTCACAAAAAATCCGGTTTTCAAACCGGACGTTGGAAAATGGAGAACTTGCGGAATGACTAAATCTCGGAATTATCATGCCTATCTCGCGCTGATGTTGATCATCGCGTTTTTTTTGATTGCCATCCCCACCGCAGCTGCGGATCCAACCTGCACAGCAGCAAATTACTGCATGACAGAGTTAACCCTCTCAAAACAAAAAGCGCCTATCACCTGCGACGGAACCGGGAATTGGCTAAATTCATTTTCCCTTTACTTTGACGCAGACGTTAAGCTCACCAACGGCGCAGACTCAGTCCCGCTGACCGACGCGAAAATGATTTACGCCTGTTCGACCGATGGGATAACTTTTGGAAGCTGCCAGACCGAACCGTTCATCGAAGCGGGAAGCTATATTCTTCGCGTTTCGGTCGAAGAAGATAACGCGCGCTTTTACCTTCCGGTCTATGCGGACGCGGTTCTGACCCTAACCGAAGCTCAGTCTTCAACCGCGCTGACGATTGCCTACCAGTCTGGCGTAGAACCGACGGAGGAGCCAGACGCCGCGTCAGAGGGTTCGGATGCCGATATTTTAGCTGAAAACGAAAACGCGGAGGAGACCGCGCAGGATACCCCGAACGCTGAACCGGCGGCGGAAGTCAGTCCCGAAAATGAACCCGTCTCCGACCCTACGATGAGCGATGAGGATAAGGTAACCGGCTCCATCGTCATTGACCCAACGACTTACACGGTCGGCGATGAAGCGATTATCTTAGGGAATCTCGGGCTCGATAAAAATGGCAATCCTGATCCGCTCATCAAGGAAGGCTTTCAGTTGACTGGTTGGAAAGATGTTGAAACGAACGAAGTTTACAAACCCGGCGCGATGGTTACAATGGTTCGGTCGCTCGTCCTTGTACCAGTATGGACGTCGGACGCCGATGTCGCGGCTGAGTTATCCGCGGAGGCTGAGTCCAGTGTCAATGAACCGTTTCTGGGAGGAGAACCCTCTGCGCCAGCGCCCATGCCGACCGTCGACCCGGCTTTACTGGCGAAAGCAGTCCCGTTTTATCCGGTAACGAGCAATGGTGCGGATGCATCGCCGCGTTTTTTCATCGACGGGCAAGCGATCGCCATCCCTGAAACCGAATCATCCGTAAACGAGCGGCACCTTCTGAATGGGTTTTATACGCCGGACGGAGACCCGATCGCGGTCGCTTTCGGCGGCGTTCCGGTCGATCCATCCCTCCAGTCTAAAGACCTTGCCAATCCGGGCGCGGCTGAGACGGGAAGCAACGCGCTCCAGGCTAAATCACCGAACCTTCAAGCCGGCGCAAATTATGACATGATCGATTGGAGCGTTACCAACGTGATGATGCCGAACACAGGTTTTTCAACGTTCCGCACCTCGGCGGCTCAGGCAGCGGATCCCTCTGCTCTGGTGTCCGTGAACATGAAAATAGAAATACCGCAATTCAACGTAATGAGCGACATTGTCCAGGTACCATTCACAGGCGAGAACTGGGACGTCGCTTCCCTCCGGGAAAACGTGGGGCTTTTAGAAGGCTTCGACCTGCCGGGAGTCGGCATTTCGATGCTCGCGGGGCATAATCATCTCGGATCGGATCAGGTTGGTCCATTTGTTGCGCTCGGAAGCTTGAAAAACGGGGATCGTATTTTCATCCACCGCGAAAATAAGCCGCTGATTATTTTCGAAATTTACGAGAATCGGCAGCTCGAGCCGAACGATTTCGCAACGATCGAAGAACTCGTCGCGGACCAAGCCGGAGCTATTGTTCTTGTCACCTGTGAGAATGAAACGACCGAAGGAACTTATTCGGATCGCCGTGTCGTTTTTGCGAAGATGATCGTTGACTAAGGATTCGCCGCTTCCGAATCCTATCGTCAAAAAAGTTTTGGAAGGAAAGGATCATCCATGAAAGTTCTCGTTATCGACGCACAGGGCGGCGGGTTGGGGAAACAGCTGGTCGCAGCTATTAAAAGAGAAATTCCGACTGCGTACGTGACCGCCGTGGGGACGAACAACACCGCTGCCATGGCGATGCTGAAAGCCGGCGCAGACGAGGCGGCGACTGGTGAAAATCCCGTTCTCGTCGCCTGCAGGAAGGCTGACGTGATCATTGGACCGGTCGGGATCGTCATCGCTGATTCTCTTCTTGGGGAAATTACGGAAAAAATGGCGCTTGCGATCGCGCGAAGCGACGCGAAAAGAATCCTGATCCCGTTTAACCAGTGCGCCAACGTGATCGTCGGAGTTCCGGATTTTAGTTTGAATACGATGGTTGTAAAAGTAATCGAAGAAGTCAAAAAGATGGAAAATCGTCTTGACAGATAGCCAAAATCACGATATACATGATCCGTAAGAGATTCGTTCGGCAGGGAGTCGGACGAGGGCATTGAAATGCCCAGATCGTTTTTTTCGTTTCAATATTGTGTACCATGAAGGCGCACGGCTTTTCAGAAGGAAGGCATCGTGCGCTTTTTTTTTGCGCATGAACTTAACATCATCAGGAGGATTTCTAAGATGGGATGCTTTTTAGTTCCTGCGGGTGGGGCGGTCATCACGACGATAGCCGCTAAAATGATGAAATCGAAAGAAAATTCATCAAATGGGGGCGAGGTTCGTCTCGACGAAGAACGAGGTGAATGGGTCGAAAAAATTCCGTTTTCCGAGAAGCTGAACTGGCTAAATAAGCTGCTTTGGGGCGGTTCGGTTCTATTAGCGTTTGAACACGTCTGGCACGGAGAAGTCGTGCCATGGTTCCCATTCCTCACGGCAGCGAACGATCCGGCGGATACTGCGGAGATGCTGCATGAAATGTCAACAGCAGGAGTTACGATGGCAATTCTAACGGTCGCCGTCTGGGTGGGAATGCTCATCGTTTCAGCGCTGATCGAAAAGCGGACGCTTGAAGCTCTGCCCGCGCAAAGTTAGACAAAGGGGATGACGTATGACCTTACTTGTGACGGTCTTTGCTGCGATCATTTGCACCATCATCTGGTATAAAAACGCACCGGAAAGCAAGATGATGATCAGCGTTCTTTGCTGGATGTACTGGGGTGCTTCGATCATGTGGCTGGTGGATGCGATTTTCGAGTACGCCGAGCTCCATGAGGCATACTTCACGCCGAAACCGGCGGACATGTTGAATGACACTTATCTGGGTTTATCCGTCGTAGCCTTGGGACTGACGATTTGGTTAGTTACCTTATTAATCAAAGATCCGAGAGGCGTTGTAAAAGCTTCGCTCTTTAAGAGAGTGGAAGAAGAATAAAACTCGGCTTTTTCAGGTGAGGCGCAGCCGTGTCGTTCAAATTCGGCAGCGCCTCACAGATTTCAGGATGACATCGTTCCTATTCCGGGATTCGGATGAAAATCGAGGTCATCCCGAACTTTATCTCTTATTCAACAAACGCAAAATTATAAATCAAGATATCGCTGAATTCGCAGCGCTGACCGTAATCGAAATTCGTTCCCGAAAAAACGGTCAATCCGCTGCGCCCGCTCATGAACCAGGAAGCATCCTCGATCGTTCCTAAGATTCGCCCATTGATCATCGCCGTCAGTTTTGAACCATTCGCTACGAGCGTCAATTCCGCTTCACCCTCAAGCGTCCATTTTGAGAAGGCGTAAGACATGATCGGAACGGGATTCCCGTTCCGGACACCAAGCAGATAAACCGTCCCGTCTAACGAAAGATACATCTGAACGAAGTTATTCGCGTCAACATGCCGAATCGTAAAGCCGCAGCCAGCTTTCGAATAATCCGGTTTCTCATACGCAGATTTGAACCGGACTTTCGCCTGAATCAGCGCGTCAAACGACGGTTCGCCAACGAAGTCCTCGACATACGCGCCCAAATTCGCGAGTTCGAGCGTCCGCGCTTCAGGCTGGATCATCGTGCCTGCGGTCGAAGCGATACGCCCCTTAAGCTCCAAAAGTCTCAGCGTCCGAGCCAAATCATCGGGAACATCCGCGCCCGCTGCGGCGCTGGCAGCTTCCCCCAATGAAGGCGCAACAAAGACGCGCAAATTTCTAAAATCAACCGTCGTCGCCTTCTCGCTCATCGGCTGAGCGAAAAGACCGATCTGCCCCGATGGGTTGGAAATACGGAATGAATCAACGACTTCGCCCGCGAGAATAAAGTCCGCCCAACCGTTCTCAACCTGAATGATCGTCGAGACACGGTCGCCGGGATCCGCGGATAAAAACGTCGTAAACGGAATGAGGTCCGCCCAATTTCCCGATTCATTCCGATACAGCGCATACGTTCGATCTGAGCAGACAAGGAAAACGTCAAACGATCCGTCACGCTCCCCGAAAACCAGTCCAGAACAAACATATGGGTCAAAAGCGGGCATCTGAAGATCAA
Organism: Flexilinea sp.; assembly: GCA_034430135.1. Taxonomy (GTDB): domain Bacteria; phylum Chloroflexota; class Anaerolineae; order Anaerolineales; family Anaerolineaceae; genus Flexilinea. The sequence goes on from DAOUFB010000149.1 coordinate 37,416, forward strand.
CTTCCGCCCGAAGCGAATAGCCGCTTGGGATCGTCAGGTTCGGAAGCGTGACGACGCTGTATTTCCCTTCCGTCGAGCTCATCGTCCAACGATAGGCGCCATTCTCAAGCTTCCTCGACACGGTCAAACCGCTTTCGGCAGTATCGCCAAGAGCGAGCGGAAAGTCCGCCCGCGGCGCGAACGAGTCTTCAAAGACAGAAACCCAGATTGAATTTGGCTGCGTCCCTGATTCAGCTCCCTGCATCGCCAGTACGGGATCAACCCGCGCAACAAGAAAAACGCTCCATACGACCGCAATCCAAAATCCGATTTTTTTCCAATTCTTCATCATAGTCACTCCTCTATCCACATGATCACCGGGACTTCTTTCCCAAACGAGGCACATTTGCTCAGATACATCACATCCCCGACAAGGATCATCTCCCTCAACTTTACCAATTCTGTTTCGGACTTTCAGCTCTGACGCGAACGCTGATCATCGAAAGCGCCGCTCTCAAAGCACCGAAACCGGATCCGGCTCAAAAACTGCCTTGTCCAGATCAAATCCGCGCATTGCTTCAACAATCCGCGCACCGCGCAGAAGAATCTGCCAGCGGAAACGCCCGTTCAATCGCGAAAAAAAGCATGGCGCCGGTCCGATGAACTGGAGCGTTCGCCCCTTTACCCGCAGATAGCATTTTAGTCGGTTCGCCAACGCATAAGCGTCCCGCTCTGCGACTTCACCTTCCCGGTTCACGATCAATATCCGTGCCAGACGGCTAAACGGCGGATAACCCATCTTTCGCCGCACCGCCAACTCTGTCTCATAAAACGCCCGACTGTCGCCCTCGACCGCTAACCGAATCGAATAACGGTCCGGCTGGTAGGTTTGAAGGACGGCTTCTCCGCCGCGGTCACTTCGACCGGCGCGACCGATAACCTGCGTCATCAATTGATAAATCTGCTCCTCAACGCGATAATCGAGCAGTCCGCCGCCGATTTCCGCCAGAACGACGCCCACCAGCGCGACATTCGGAAAATCAAGTCCCTTCGATACCATTCGCGTCCCAATCAGGATATCCGCATCGCCTTTCGCGAAAGTCTCCAAAACCTTCGCAGCCGCATCCCGGCTCGCCGTCGTGTCCGAATCAAGGCGCAATATCCGCGCTGTCGGGAATCGCTCCGCTGCGAGCGCATGAACTTCCTCGATACCAGCGCTGAAACGGTTAATTTCGCCCGATCCGCAGCTCGGGCAAACCCGCGGAATGTCCTCTTTATGACCGCAAACGTGGCAAACCATGCGTTCGGTCGCCCGGTGCAGCGTCAGGTTCAGATCGCAATTCGGACAGCGAAACGGCATTCCGCAATTTGCGCAAAATACACACGAAGACGAGCCGCGCCGATTCATGAACAGGATCGATTGACGCCCCGTTTCGAGCGTCTCCGCGAGCTTTTCTTCCAGCGTCCGGCTAAAGAGGGACGAATTTCCCTTCCGGAGCTCGTTCCGCAGATCGACGATTTGAATCGATGGGAGAACCGCGCCGCCGGCTCGCCCCGGAAGCTCCACGATCGTCCAATGACTTTGCTCCGCTTTGTACCGCTGCGTGACGGAAGGGGTCGCCGAACCGTAAACGACGGCAGCGTTGGTCAGCCGCCCATAATCGATCGCCAGCGTGCTCGCCGAAAAAACCGGACGTCCTTCGCTTTGCGAATAGGATTCATCGTGACATTCATCCATGATGATCAATCCCAGTTCCGGAAGCGGGACCGCGAACGCGGATCGCGTTCCAATCACGATGCGAATCCGCCCGTCGCGTCCGCCCCGCCAGGCGTCGATGCGCTGATTTTCGCTGAGGTCGGAATGATATACGCCGACGAGACCCGGAAACCGGCTTTCGAACCGCTGGATAATCTGATGCGTCAGCGCAATTTCCGGCACGAGCATCAAAACCTGACGTCCCCGCGTTAACGCATCCGCAGCAGCACGGAGATAAACTTCCGTTTTTCCCGAACCGGTGACGCCTTGAATCAGGATTGGCTCACCCGCTCTTCCGCCGTTTTCCACGCGTTCGAGCCGCTCGACGACCACCGAAAGCGCTTTTTCCTGATCTTCATTTAAGCGGAGTCCGGTCTCGGTCTGTGTCTGGGTTTGCGGCGAGGCGGTCGGATCGGCGTCATTCGATCGGTTTTCGCGCTTCCGGAGCATCGCGCCCGCTGGGTCGCCAAATTTCAGTTCGCGAATGACCGCGCCGCTCGCGATTAGACGGTTCAAAACCGCACGGCGCGCCTGACTCGGAAACGCTTTCCGAATGTTTTCCTCCGGAGCGCCCCCGCCTGTCCGCTTTTCGCGTCCAGCAAGGTACTTCAAGATACGCGCTTCAAGCGCCGCGCCTGAGTCTTCGCCGCCGGAAAAAAGACCCGGCTGGCTCGGAGAGGACTCCGACGGGCTTCCCGTACCGAGCCGATATTCCGCGTAGGAACAGCGGCGGATCTTTACCGGAAGCAGCATATTTACACAAATTCCAAATGGGGTCAGCGTCCGATCGGCTAAAATCCGTCCTAATGCGATCTGAGCTGACGTAATGACCGGTTCAGGGTCAATCAGGCTCAAAATCTCGCGAAGCACCTTAATTTCGCTCGTATGGCAGAGATCGACGACGACGCCCTGAAGATAGTCATTTCCAAACGGAACAGCGACGAGCGACCCGGGACGAAGCTTTTCCTGAAGCGGCTTCGGAATCGCGTAATCGAAAATCCCGTCCTGTTTTGGGACGTCGGTGATGACCTTCGCGACAGAAAACGGCGCGGCTGCCGGCTGCGATGATTTCGGATTCAGAGCGTCCATCAGCGTAAAAAGTACCACCAGACCATCGACACCGCGTTGACCAGCGTCCCCAGCATCATCAGGAGCTTGAACAGCCGTGACGCGCTGCCTTTCATTCCAAACCCAATCAGGATCCAAAGCGGAACGGCAAAATCCATCAGGTAACGGTAACCGATTTGCTCAGCGCCGGTATTGTGATAGAGGAGCAGCATGGCGACGCACGAGAGGATCGACGCCCATGCGCCGATGAACCATGGCTCACGCGACCAGCGGCGGAACGCGTAAAAAATCGGTGGGGTCATCGCGAAGATCGAATAGCCGACGACGCCGGGACGCAGGAACGTCCGCCCGTCGGCGCTGACGATCCGGGGCAGCGCGAAAATCATCGTCTCGAAATTCAGTTTGATAAAATGCGGATGGAACATCCCATACGTCCGCACCGCCTCAAGGATCACCGGCGCACCGTTAATCGTGACATAGCCAAAATCGCGCCAGTCGCCGAAACGAATCCAGTTGTAATAAAACGAAGCTGCGATCGAAAGAATGACCGGCAGGGCGGCGAGAAAGCCCCAGACGAAGAAACGCCGCCAGTTCAGCGACCGATACGATTCCGCCGACGTCCGCAGCCGCGTCAGCTCGATTCCAACTAAAAATAAAGCGATTGGCGCGACGTTGGGACGGCAGAGCATCGCGCATCCCAGAAAAAGCCCAGCCCATAACGGCGACCAGTCACGCAGCACGGCAAATATCGAGAGTGAAACGAAAAAGACGGTCAACAGCTGCGAGACGAACCACATCTGCCCCAGCGTGACCAGCCAAAGATGATTCGTTCCCACAGCAAACGTCGCGGCAAGCCAGTAAATCGCATTGTCTGACAGCTCGAACCAACCCAGCTTCACAACCGTCCGCAAAATCCAAATCAGGAGCAGGACATTCGCCGCGCCGAGAACCGCCGAAACGACGGTCGTATTCACACCGTTAATCCCGAAGATTGCGACGAATGGCATCAGGACAAGCGCCGGCATGGGCGGGTTCGGAACGTACCAATTCCCTTTGAAAAGCGTCAGGTCATGATTCGTCGATGGATTGATCAGGTAGAGGCGCTGATTCAGGAATGCGTCGGCTAATTCTGGCCAGTAAGAATGCGAAGGGGAATTCGTACGCGCGATCGAAAAGGAGACGAGCCGGTGAAACGTGTATACGAGCGTAAAAATAAAAAGTCCTTCGAGCATCCCAGCGGCGAGCCGATCCAGCCCCGTCGGCTTATCATGACACTTCTTCCAAACCGCAAACCCTAACGCACAAAAAGCGGAAGGCAGGAACATCAACCCATCCGCGGCGATCGTCCGATTCCAGTCAAGGTCATCGTAGACATGGAACGCGAAGGCGAGAAGTCCGAGAATCAGCGCAGCGCTTAACCAGCGGAACCGGTCATTTCGGAATGGGTTCTGGTCAGCGATCAACGAAACATAGACCGCTGTCTGAATTGACAGGAGCGCGATCCAGACGACGAGAGGCGCACCGTGGCTCAGGACAGCGCGAAACGCACTGACTTCGCTTCGAATTGGACCGAACGCGAAGAAAAATGCGCTGAGTGTCCCGAAGAGCGCCGCTTCAACGATAAGCCAGAGCGCGCCAACCGCACCCAAACGCCATGTTCGCAGACGGCGGATCAGCGCAGGTTCGAGCCTTTCCGAAACGAGCGTAAGGATGACCCAAAGCAGAAGCGCGATTCCGGTAAGCGCCGTGATCGCCAGCCGTCCTTTAGAAAGTCCGAAAGCAAAAGCGTTTTTCGATTCCGACGGCGTCCTGAGCGAGAGAATCAGCGCGGCGACCCCTTCCAACGTCGAAAGAAGCGAGAGGGATCGAAGCGAAACCAGGTTATGGATTTTTCGAAGGTTATTCATGCGGATAATTTTACTTCATCCGCTTCAGTTCCGCCGCCGTTGGTATAATGGCGGTAGTATTTACATAATGAAAAGCAGGAGGGAATCCGAAATGCAGCGTAATAAAGACCTATTCCGAATCAACGTTGGTTTTCTCTTGAATCAGCCGGTCGGGACGTTCCGGGAATTTGATATACAGACGCAGGAACTCGATATCGATGACGATTTTCATCTCGATAATTTTGTCGGGACGGTTCGGCTGAACCGTGTCCAGCAGGGGATTCTGGTTAATATGAAGTGTGCGGGCGATACGGCGCTTGACTGTGTCCGCTGCCTGACGCCGTTCATCGGGCGGCTTTCAACAGAGTTCGATGAGCTTTTTGCGCTCCCGAACTTGCGTCAAAACGCAGACGCCGATAATTTTCTTCCCGAAAATGGGAATATCGATCTTTTTCCGCTCGTTGATGAATATATGACGATGGAGATTCCGATCAAACCGATTTGCAGCGAGGATTGCAAGGGATTATGCCAGGAGTGCGGCGTGAATTTGAATATTGAGACCTGCGAGCATCACCATCCTGTGATGAAAGAATAAAAAGCTCAAAAGTTATCAAGTTATCGATCTGTCCGCGACTCCCTCATCTCGATGAAGGCGGACAGATCATAAGGCTCGATGAAAAACTGTTTAATGAAACAAAGACTTTTAGGCGCTTATTTTAAGGAACGATATTGTGACGAAATAAATTAGAAATTATATGAATCATATTTCTACTATCTCCAAAAGGAATTATTTATAAATTTTATTGATTCATATTATAGTTGTAAGAAAGGAAAGATTATGACGGATTTTCTTTTGGTAGCAGTAAAACTGTTAATTGGTTTTTTAACTTTAATCACGATAATAAACATATCGGGGAAAGGAAACTTATCGCCATCATCTGCCAGTGATCAGGTGCAAAATTATGTACTTGGCGGAATTATTGGAGGGGTGATTTATAACAACAATATCCGAATAACAGATTATTGCATAATTTTGTGTATTTGGAGTTTTCTTGTATTGAGTTTACGGTGGATAAAAAAGAATAATGTGAAAGCAAAACAGCTATTAGATGGCAAAGCGTTAATTATTATTGATAACGGTAAAGTTAATATCGAAAATTGCAACAAAGCTGGTTTATCTGCTCATGATGTATCTTTTAAACTTCGTACTAAAAACATTTATTCAATAAGAGATGTTAAAAGAGCCGTTATTGAACAGAATGGTCAATTTATTATTGTTCAGCCCGGAGAAGAAAATCCTAAGTTTCCTCTGATAACAGATGGGCATTTGCAAAAAGACATTTTATCTATAATCGGGAAGGATGAAAAGTGGCTGATTGGGGAATTAAAAAAACAAGGGCTCAATAAGTACAAAGATGTGTTTTTAGGAGAATATATAGACGGAAATTTGATACTTGAGCCTTATCATTCTAATTAATGTGTAATTTTAATTAGAATGAACAGATCGTAGAATACAAGAGCATATCAAGGTTAAGGTTCTTGCAGATTAAGAGGCTGTCCCAAAATGCTTTCGGCAGAGAAAAGCGCGTGAATTCGTTTCAAAGTATCGGACGATCCATGGCTTCCCCATTCACCTCGCAGGGGGGAGTCCGGACAGCCCGACAGATAAATCATATTATCCATATCAGAGGCTTCTCCCGCTCCGGGGGCAGGTCGCTTCGGGGATGCGAGCAACCCTGTACAACTTTTGCGGACATGTCCCAAGCCTCCCAATCGTTGAACAGGCTCATCGAAATTCCGAAATTAATTCAAACCTATGAATTTTCATAGGTTTTCCGCGCCGTTTTTTCCGCTACCCTGAGAATAAAACGAAACGAGGAAATCATCTTTATGGAAACCGTCCCATTTTGGAAACGCCTTTTCGCCTCGCCGGCGCGCGAGACCTTCGCCGACGAAACTTTCACGCCGTATCGGGAACGTCCGCTTCACGCTTTCGAAACAGCTCAACCTGACGGAGAAGACGCGCTCCGGATCTATCTCGAAAACCCGCTCGCACGGCGGATTGTCGCGCTGACAACGCAGTACGTCATCGGACGCGGCGTCAATATTCAAGCGGACGACCCCGAAGCTCAGCGTTTTCTCCAGTCCTTCTACGACCATCCCTTAAATCGCCTCCGTTACCGGATTGGGGACTGGTGCGACGAGCTGACGCGAAGCGGGAACCTTTTTCTCCGCCTTTCGAGCGACGCAGCCGGAATGACCTTCGTCCGCGCGCTCCCTGCTTCACTCATCCAAAAAATCAACACCGCCGAATGCGACGCAGAAAACGCGCTCAGCTACGAAATACGCTGCCCGAACATGGACGGACTTGGCGGAACTGAAACCATTCCGGCGAGCGACCGCGCGAACCCGACGCTCGAGGATGCCATCTTTCAAGTTGCGATCAACCGTCCGGTCGGGACGGTTTGGGGAAATTCGGATTTAAGCCCGGTTCTAAAATGGATTCGACGCTATTCGGCGTGGCTCGAAGACCGTGCACGCCTGAACCGTTATCGGAACAGCTTCCTGTTCATCGTCAAGTCGCGTCTAAGCAGCGAAAGTCAGCGTCTCGCGCGCCAAAAAACGCTCAACGCCGCGCCGCCGACGCCCGGCTCCATCCTGGTCACGACGGAAAATGAGGAATGGGGCGTTATTGCGCCGCGCCTTGAATCACAAGAAGCGGGCGAAGACGGATTGGCGCTGAAAAAGATGATCGCCGTCGGCGCAGGTATCCCGCTCCACTTCTTAGCTGAGCAGGAATCTGAAAATAAGGCTTCGGCGGAAGCCGCCGGGAGCGCCGCCTACCGCGGACTTTCCATGCGGCAGCAATTCTTCCATGACGCATTGAGCGAACTCATGAGCCACGTCCTAACCCGCGCCGCGCTCCTGAACCGGCGAATCGACCCTGACACGGGGATCCGCGTCAGCGAACGGGACACATCGCCAGACGGTTTTGAAGCGGCAAAGCGTTAGCCATACGAAATCGATGGCGTTGCCGGGCGCAGCGGCGAAATTCGAACCGTAAAGCCGTCGACCTCGACTTTATACTTTTCGGGATTCGGGTTCGTGACTTTCAGTTGATAGAGATATGGCTCATCGAGATCCGTCTGATTGGGGAGATTTTCCCAGCGATGCGTCGTCGTTCCATTTTGAAGCGTCACCGTTTCCAAATTCGCCGCGGCTTCATTGAGGCTGCGCTGCAGCGTTATCGACAGCGCCGGATGAGGCTCAGGAATATCAACCCAGATGACTTCCGCGAGGATGACGCCGTCACCTTGATAAAGCTCCGGCTCGTATCGGAATACCAGCGTCAACCCGTCGGATTCCGCAACATAATTCGACGGCGTTTTCTCCGGAATCAGCGAATAGACAATCGGTTCGCCTTCTTCATCGGTTTCAGGAATGTCTTCCCAGAGCGCTTTCAACGTTCCATTATTAATTTCGACCGGTTCGGAATCGACGATATTACCGTTAGCGCTTGTCTGACGAAGAATGACGCGCACCGTCGGGACAGCGCCTTCTTTTCCGTCCCATACAATCTTCCCCTCCACGCGTCCCCGCGGAGCGACGTAAGTATTCCGGACGGTCAGCCCATCCTGGCTCTTAACGTAGTTTTTAGGCGTTTCCGATTCATCGATTGTGTAAATATACGGATGACCGTCCTCGTCATGCGTCGGAAGCTGGCGCCAAGTTACCGACTGATTCATCACGCCGGTCGTCGCTACCGCTTCGGTCAGGACAGGATCGCCGTACGGGCGCCCGTTTTGAAGAAGTTGAAGCTCTGTCTGCGGACGGATCAGCTTCGTGCCATGCGCCCACTGAACGACCCCCTCGATATCGCCGACAGGCGATCGGTAGTGGTAGGTAACGCGCGTTCCCTCCTCCTTTACCGTATAATCCGGCACCGGATTGAGATTTACGAGCGAATAGGTATATAAATTTCCGTCAGCGTCCGTCGCTGGTTGATCCGTCCAGGTATAGGACAGCAACCCTGGGCGCAGCGACGCCGACCCGATAACCTCCGTCACTCCGCCTTCCGTCCTGCGCCAAAGCTGGACGACGACGGTCGGGCGCGGCTCTGCGCCGCCCACCCAGGATACAACCCCGCTGACATCGCCGACAACCGGGACATAGAGATACGTCAGCGAAATGCCGGTTTCCGCGAAGGCACGGTAATTCGCCGGAATTTCCACGGACTCGATCGTGTAGCGATATGGGCGTCCGGTTTCGTCCGTTTCCGGAACTTCGTCCCAGGTCAGGAGAATTTCTTCGTTCGTCCGCTGAACCGTCTCGTCGCTGCCCGCGACCGTTCGTTCATCGAACGCAGCGCCATCCTGTTTCAACCGCAATTTCAATTC
>DAOUFB010000150.1:0-4434 GCA_034430135.1 Flexilinea sp.
ATGACTTAACATGCGCTAAATAATCACGGAAGTAAAGTTCGTCATCGGGCATTTGGGCGGAAAAAAGGTCATGATCATAGTCCAGAACGCGGGTATAGACGCTTTCCTGATTGACGCCGTCGATGAGAGCATGGCGCTTTTCATCGATTAAGCGTGTCACGAATTCATCGCCGCCATTAATCAGGATCGGCAAGTCAAATTCGCGCAGTCCCTGTAAAATCCGAATTAGCCCGTCGTAGGCTGCTTCGCTCGGATAAAGTCCATAAACATCAAAGTTATCTAAAAAGAAACCATCAACGCCCTTCGCGGCGAGTTCGCGTGATAACGTTCCAACGATAAACTCACCCCATTCCGGCGCGGTGACGTCGACCCAATACTCATCAGCCCAATTTTCGTAAGGCGCGAGCGCCAAATCCTTGAACGTCTCATAATATTCGCGGTACGTTTCGAGCGAACCGACGCTGAGATATGAATAAACGAACTGTCCCCGCGCCTTGAGCGCCTGAATCGTTTCCGGCGCAAAACTCAAGCCTTCCACGACGATCACGCCGCAGCCTTCCGAAACTGAAAGAATTTCGCTTTCTTCTGCGCCGATAAAAACGCCATACGGGCACTGCGCCAGAGCTGGGGAGGTGAACAGGGCGAAGCTCAAAACAGACGCGAGCACGAAAAAAAATGTTCTACACCACCCCATAGCTCGAAGAGACGATTCTATTCTTTTCAATTTTATTTTTTTCCAATCAGCAGCGTCGATCCTTGAAGGAGAAGGATTCGCGCCCGATTCGGGCTCACGAATTTGCCGTCCGTCGTGTCGATCAATTCAACGCGCTCATATCCCTGTTCCTTGAGCTTGGCAACGAACGCTTGCATATCGCCATAACGAACCTGTGACATCAGGTCATGAATCGCAAAGGTACCGCCTTTTTTCAAGACCCGCAGCGTTTCCAAAAGCAACCCCTGTTTGTCAGCGCCGACAACATTGTGATAGACGTAATTACTCGTCACTGCGTCGAAGGTCTCATCCGGAAAATCCAGCTTCGTCGCATCACCTTTCTGAAACGAGACATTCGATACGCCTTCAGCTTCCGCGTTGCGCTGGCAAAGCGCTAAACTGAACGAAGCATATTCCGGACCCCAACGATCGACCCCAAGGAACGTTGCCTTTGGATTCCGTTTTGCACAGGCAATCGTCAACGCGCCGCTGCCGCAGCCGACATCAAGACCCTTCCCGCCAGCCGGGATCGAAACATAGTCCGCAGTTCCGTCGATGATTTTTCGGGCAAGGCTATTCGGTTTGTCGAAGGTAAAAACTCTGTACGCCACTACGCTCCAGACCGCACCGGCGACCAAAACCAGCGATCCCAATCCTAAGAGAACGCCTAACAGAATCCGCGCCGTTCCCCGAACCCAGAAACCGTAAACGGCGATCACCAAAAACAACACGACCGCAATCACAGCAGCAGCAACCAAACCAAGCATCATTCCTTTCGGAAGCCAATTCTTATAATTCGTTTTCACTTCTTCCTCCATCAAAGATCAAAATTCGACCGGAACCAACGCTCCGCGGAAATCTTTTCCGGAATAAACATACTCCTTTTGAAGAAGTTTGTCAAATCTAACTATTCGCACTAAGAAGATTCTGAGCAAATTTTGCGGTTTACCGGGCAGCTGGCCTGAACCGTAAAACGCAGATCACCGCCAAAGCGAAACAGATCGGCGCATAAATAAACAGCGTTGTAAACGTCCCGCTGATGTCGCGAATCAGCCCGAACAAAATTGGACTGACAATCGCCGCCGAAAAGGAGAAGAAGTAGTAGTAACCCGTGAACGTTCCGAGTTCCGCCTCTGCGGCGAAGTTCAAAACTGCCGGAAGCGAATTGATATTCACGAACGCCCAAAAACAGCCGCCAGCCAGGAGCAGTACACGGACCAGCATCAAATTTGAAACAAAATTCATCGGCAAGAATACGGCGATCAGTCCAATCAGACCGATAAGGATCGTCCGCCGCCGTCCGATTTTACCGCCTAAAAATCCCGCTGGAATCGCGAAGGCAACGAACGAAACCGAGAAAAACGCGAGCGTCATCGAAGCTGCGCCGTCGCTTAGCCCGAATGTCACCGTCGCATAGCTGGTAAAGAAAGTTTCAACCGCATTAAACGCACAGAACCAGAAGAAGATCGCCAACAGGATCAGCGTCAGTCCGCGCTTCCGCTCCGTGTCGAGGCGCAGGAACGCGCCAAATCCGCCAATTTTCGGCTTATCCTCTTCGACAAGCGCCGCAGCGCTTTCGAACGCTCCGCTGTCCGCTGGTTTTTCCTTGACAAACAGGAATAAAACGATCACGGCGATCAGGAGGAAACCGGACGCCATCTGGAAAGTCGCCGCCCGCCCGTAAAGGTCGGCTAATTTTCCGCCGACAAGAAACGCCAAAATTGACGCAACCCCGCCCATCAGGTTAATAATCCCATTCGCCTGAGAGCGCTGCGTTTCCGGCGTCAAGTCCGGCATCAGCGCAATCATCGGCGAACGCCATACCGACATGATAAAGTTGAAGAGGATAACGACCGCCATCAGCGCCGGAAGCGAGTTCATTCCCGGGATCAGCGCAAACAAAAATCCGCAGAGAGGAGCGCCTATGACAATAAACGGCATTCGCTTCCCGATTCGTGTCCGGGTTCGATCGCTAATCGTGCCGAACAACGGCTGGAAGATGACGCCGAAGAGGTTATCGATCGTCATAATTGATCCAATGAGCGTCGTTGATGAGACAAAGCCGCGCAAAATTAATGGAACAAAGCTGTTATATACGGACCAGAGCAGCGAGGACGAAAAGAATCCAAGTCCAATGAGAAACGTTTTCGCCATGTCCAACCGATTTTCCGACGATCTATCAGCCATTACCCAATTCCTCTTCTTTCTAATACGTGATTTTTTATGGAACGAATGCGCACACTGCGCGCGCGGGATCGTTCGTGATAACCGCGTCCGCGCCCGCCCAGCGGCAAGCCCTTAACCCCAATTCGTTGTCAATCGTCCAGCCATGAACCTTTAACCCATGCCGATGGCAATACGTGACGTAAGGCGGGAGAACCGCCAAACGCCAAAGGGGATGAATCGCATCCGCGTTAATTTCCTTTGCACGTCGAAAAACGGTCGAATCAAACAAGACATACAACAACCCAACGCGTGCACTTGGATCAAGGCGCTTTACCCGAGCCATTGAAACAAAGTTAAAGGAAGAGTAAAGAACCCGCTCGTTCATCTTCTTCTCATGCACGAGCGCCAAGACCCGCTCCTCCATGCCAGGATAAGGTTCAATCGAATTTTTAAGTTCAATATTGACCGTTAAGCCGGTCGGAGCGATGAGATCCAGAACTGCGTCAAGCGTCGGCGCGGTCTCGGACGGCGAACCCGAGCGGAACGCGGCGAAGTTTAGCCGTTGAATTTCGTCTAACGTCAAATCGGCGATTTTTCCCTGAACGCCGGTTACCCGAATCGTGTCCTCATCATGCGTGACGACCAACTGTCCATCCTTCGTAAGGTGAACGTCTAATTCAACGCCGTCCGCACCGGCGTCAATCGCGCCTTGAAACGCGGAAAGCGTATTCTCCGGAAAATGCGCCGACGCACCACGGTGCGCCCAGATGAGCGGATGTCTCCGACCCTGCTGATTCTTCATACAGCGAACCCTCCCAAGGTTTCAGATACCCGAATTATAGCGTAAGTCTTTTCGAAGAATCCGCTATAATTAGTTGAAATCCTTGAACTTCGGAGAGACTACGCATGGCAGAACTCACGATTACCAACCACCCGCTCATCCAGCATAAGCTTTCGATTCTTCGCTCCGTCCATACAGACAACACCGTTTTCCGCCAGGTCGTCAACGAATTGGGGATGCTTCTCTGCTACGAATCAACGCGCGACCTGCCGATTCGACAGGTCAACGTTGAAACGCCGTTAGCGAAAACGAGCGGACAGGCGATGCGCGAACATATTGCGCTCATTCCCATCCTGCGCGCTGGACTGGGCATGGTCGAAGGCGTCTGGTCCTTGATCCCGAACGCACACGTTTTCCATATCGGCTTTTATCGAAATGAGGAAACGCTTCAGCCCGTTGAATACTACAACAAGCTTCCCCAAAATCACCCGTTCAACACGGCGTTCATCCTGGATCCGATGCTTGCGACGGGCGGTTCAGCAATCGCTGCGATTCATATCGTAAAAAAATGGGGGGCAAAGCGGATTAAGTTTATCGGTCTGATCGGCGCGCCGGAAGGGATTCAGGCGTTACAGGCGGCTCATCCCGATGTCGATATTCATTTGGCAGCTGTTGATGAACGGTTAAATGAACGCGGGTATATCCTGCCGGGGCTGGGAGACGCGGGGGATCGGCAATTCGGCACTGATTTTTAAACGAAGCGAGGGGAATCTCA
>DAOUFB010000151.1:0-34460 GCA_034430135.1 Flexilinea sp.
GATTCAATTTTGACAAAGACTAGGAAGTTTTACGCCCAGAATGCTATAATCAAGCCATTATGGGCAGAAACAGCGTTACTGTTTTCAGCACGGAATCCGGACGTCATTGTGCACAGTGCGGATTACCGCTGGATTTGTGTATCTGTAAGAAAGACGTTCCCATCCACACCGACGACGGGGTGATCCGCGTTCGGCGCGAGAAACAGGGTCGCGCGGGCAAAGAAGTCACCGTCATCCGCGGTGTCCCGGGAACGGGCGATGAACGAAAAAACCACGTAACCGCGTTAAAGAAGAAGTTCGGAACCGGCGGAAGCGAGAAAAACGGCGTCATCGAAATTCAAGGAGATCGGGTTAATGACGTAATCGCATATTTTAAAAACCTGAATCTAAAAATCAAGAAAGACGGAGGATAGGATTCCCAACCATGGCAATTGATCCCAACAAAGTAATTTACTCAATGATCGGGGTTTCGAAAAACTACGGTCAAAAATTCGTCTTAAAAGACATCTATTTATCATATTTTTATGGTGCAAAAATTGGTGTCCTCGGTCTGAACGGCGCAGGGAAGTCTTCACTCCTGAAGATTTTAGCCGGTGTAGATAAGGATTTTATCGGCGAAACGATCCTTTCGCCGGGCTATACGATCGGTTACCTCGAGCAGGAACCGCTCGTCAACAGTACGAAAACAGTCCGCGAAGTTGTTGAAGAAGGCGTTCAGGAAGCGATCGATCTCCTCAAGGAATTTGAAGAAATTTCCAACCGATTCGCGGAACCGATGAGCGACGAAGAAATGGATAAACTCATCGCCCGCCAAGGCGCCGTTCAGGAAAAAATCGATACGCTTGACGCATGGGATATCGATTCCCGTCTCGAAATGGCGATGGACGCGCTCCGCTGCCCTCCCGGGGAGACGAACGTTGCTGTTCTTTCCGGCGGTGAAAAGCGCCGGGTTGCCCTTTGCCGCCTGCTCCTGAAACGCCCGGATATTCTCCTTCTCGACGAACCCACGAACCATTTGGACGCCGAAGCCGTCGCTTGGCTTGAACGACACCTTCAGCAGTATCCCGGAACCGTTATCGCTGTTACCCATGACCGTTACTTCCTCGATCATGTCGCTGGGTGGATTCTTGAACTCGACCGAGGTCAGGGCATCCCATATCAGGGAAATTATTCATCCTGGCTGGAGCAGAAGAAATCACGCTTGTCAATCGAAGAAAAAGGCGAATCACAGCGCCAGCGGACGCTCGAACGCGAATTAGAATGGATTCGCATGTCGCCCAAAGGACAGCACACAAAATCGAAAGCGCGTATCGCAGCTTATGAAAAACTGCTTAGCGAAGATAGCGAAAAACGTGCGGAAGAACTCCAGCTGTTTATTCCGCCGGGTCCGCGACTCGGGAATTTAGTCATCGAAATGAACGACGTCCGCAAGGTTTACGGCGACCGAATCATCCTCGATAACGTCACGTTCAACCTTCCGCCCGGCGGCGTAATCGGTATCATTGGTCCGAACGGTGCAGGGAAAACGACGCTCTTCCGCCTGATCACCGGCGAAGAAAAAGCTGATGGCGGTACGATCCGAATCGGCGAGACCGTCCGTCTCGGGTACATGAACCAGAGCCGTGAATCGCTCGATCCTGAAAAAAATATCTGGGAAACGATTTCCGGCGGTGCGGATGAGATCAAAATCGGCGATCGAAAAATCAATTCGCGTGCATACGTATCCCGCTTTAATTTCAGCGGAACAGATCAGCAGAAAAAAGTCGGGACACTCTCCGGCGGTGAACGGAACCGCGTCCAGTTAGCGCGGACGCTGACCTCAGAAGCGAACGTCCTCCTCCTCGACGAACCGACGAATGACCTCGACGTGAATACGATCCGCGCGCTCGAGGAAGGACTCGAAAACTTCGCTGGTTGCGCGCTGGTCATCTCGCACGATCGCTGGTTCTTAGATCGAATCGCGACGCATATTTTGGCATTTGAAGATGATAGTTCGGTCCTCTTCTTCGACGGCAACTATACGCAGTACGAATCCGACCGCAAAGCCCGACTCGGCATTGCCGCAGACACGCCGCATCGGATCAAGTACCGCTCCCTGACACGGATATAAGACATCCTTAAAAAACGAGCCCCCGTTCCATTGTGAACTACACCCCCTTTGTTGGTTTTTGTCCAACTTTGGGGGTGCATATCATTGTGACGGGGGTCTCTTTTTTTATCCGCTCGCCCCTCTCCGCGGGACGAGCGATTCTGCGCTTACCAGTTCGTAAAGCGCAGCACCATGGCGAAATTCGCGGCAGATTCAGCCAACTGAATTTCGCCGTCAGCGTCCGCAAAGATAAAGGTAAACGTTGGATCGGTCAGCCGTAGATTAATACTACCAAGTTTGGAATACGGATACATATCCAAAACATCATATACATAAAGCGTTTCAGATCGAGCTTCATTGTCCTCATCATTTATCTCCGCAGGAGCTTCGCCCTCGGGGTAAACCGGAAACATCTCACACCCAACCGCTTCAAGATTGCCATTATAGAAAAAGGCTTCGCAGAGTTTACTATTCAGCAATATTTCATTGTCCAACCGGAACTTTTCAGTTATACCGAATTCAATTCGCCCGTAACTGCGGTGAACTCGATCCAATATTACGGAAACCGTCTCGCTTGTTCGGACAGACGTTTGCATCAAATCTTGTCGTTCGGACAATTTTAAAGATAGTTCAGGATTAATATCGCGGAAAAAAGCGAATGAAACTGAACCGCGGTTGGGAAACATCCGTTCAAAAAAGACGTCCTTTTCCCGAAGAATCGAAACTGACTTGGTCGAATCATCGAATTTTACAAGAACACCCAATAATTCACTATCCTCGGGAATTTCCAAACCCGTAAACTCGAATGCCAGCCTGGATGAGACGCAGTCAGCTTCCTGGTCACTCGTCAGCATGCCGCCATCCTGAAAAGAAACCGTGCATTGCGGATCGCTTTCGGATGAATGACTCCCTTGAGAAAAAACAACGCTGACCTTTTTTTCCGCCAGCTCATAGTCGATTGAATCCAGATTGAAAACCGCCTCTTTTTCAACCGCGAAGGTCAGTTCCGGAATTTCATCCGCAAAAACGGATCCTGCAACCAGTATAATGAAAATAACAACAACAAAACTGCAAATCCTTTTCATAATTATGCTCCTTTCCTATATAATTATCATAAATATACGCATTGAGCTAACCTTTTTTCGATAGCTTTTCTTTTACGACTTATCTACTCAAGAATTGTATCATCGAATTACGACTGAATTGTACTGACATCAATCACAACATTCAGACTACATACTCCTGCAAAATAAATACAATTCTCACTTGAAAGCAATCCCTTAATTGTATATTATACAGGCAAGGCAACGGGCGAAGTACTCGACCAAAACAAATTTAAAGAAAGAAGGAGTGTAACCTAATGAAAAGTAAATTGTTGTTAATTGTCGTTATTGGCATTATTCTTTTGGGTGTATTGTCTGTAAACGCTCAGGAGATGATAGGAACAGAGTTGGAATTGCTCCCACGCTGGGGTGGTGAAGGGGAACCGATGATGTATGATCCAAATGATCCATCTGTGTTATTTCCGGAAGATCTAAGAGGACGCGAATGTCCGAGAGTTACCAGTTTAAAAGATGGGGTGATCGTTACGGGTATCTTATGTCAAGGATTTGATTCGCCAGGGTCGTTTAAAATTGCTTTCACACCAGATACCCCATCCGGCTTTTTTGGTCGAGGTTGCGCTAGCTCCGCGGCAGGAATTCACAGTTGTGGAAGTAAGGTAATAACAGGTAATCAGAGCATAGCTTGGACGTATGGCACGGGTGTTTTCTGGGGTGTCTGGAGAATGTCCTCAAACATTAACGATACGTGGCTTGATTTTACTTACTAGTCTTTCTTGATATTTGTGGGAATCCTTTTCGTTTTAAGGATTCCCCTTTTTTCTCCCGAATCGCTTATATATTTGAAAGAATACAGGCTCATCCTTTTTTTATTTTGATCGCAGATAATCGTCCGCCTAATCGTTGGAATTAATCGATTCCATCCATAACCATAGACTGATATATTCCAACCCACATGTGACAATCAGCGCCGTAATCCATGACATGATGTGTCACGTCGCGGTGCAAATGATGATACAATAAACTTGCTTGTAAACGTTTACAAGAAAACAATAAACAGAATTGAATTATCAAAGGAGACACATTTCTCATGAAGAAAATCAAGATTGGTATCATCGGCGCAGGCCGTATCGGACGCGTCCACGCAAACGCCCTCACGAACAGCATCCCGCAAGCGGAAGTCGCCGCGATTTCCGATACGTTCGTTGAATCCGCGAAGAAAGCTGCCGAAGACTTCGGAATCGCTAAATACTACGCGGATTATCATGAAATTTTGAACGATCCTGCGATCGACGCTGTTCTCGTCTGCTCCCCGACGAATACGCACGCTCAAATTACGATAGAAGCCGCCAACGCGGGAAAACATATCTTCTGCGAAAAGCCGGTCGATCTTAAGATTGAACGCATCCTCGAAGCCAAAGCCGCAGCCGAAAAAGCGGGCGTCAAGCTCCAAATCGGCTTCAACCGCCGCTTTGACCATAACTTTGCCCGGGTTAACAGCCTTGCCCGCGCCGGAGAATTAGGCGACCTTCAAATCCTGCGCATTACCTCACGCGACCCCGAGCCGCCGTCTGCTGAATATGCGAAAAATTCGGGCGGTATGTTCCTCGATATGACGATTCACGATTTCGACATGGCTTATTTCCTCGCCAATTCCGAAGTTGAAGAAGTTTTCGCCGCGACTGCTGTTACCGTTGACCCGGCGATCGGCGAAGCGGGAGATATCGATACGGCGGTCGTAACGCTTCGGTTCGCGAACGGGGCGATCGGCGTCATCGATAACTGCCGCAGAGCTGCGTATGGCTATGACCAGCGCGTCGAATACTTTGGGACAAAAGGATCCGCGGTCGCCGAAAATGATCGGGAGACGAACGTTACCGTTTTGTCGGCTGACGCGGTCAGCAGCGACAAACCGCTGTATTTCTTCCTCGAACGCTACATGCAATCGTTCCGCGACGAACTCGTCCAATTCATCGACGCGATTCAGAACGATAAACCGGTTCCGGTCAATATCGAAGACGGTCTCCGCCCGATTCGAATCGCCATCGCTGCGAAGAAATCCGCGCTCGAAAACCGTCCGGTTCGCCTCAGTGAGATTATTTAGCGAAAGGGCAGGTCAACATGCTGCGTCATATCATCCCAGCCCGAACGTTCGCGAACGGGTATAACGAGATCGTCCGCCGTGGGAGCGAGCCTGAAATGCTGATGGATTTCGGGATTATCCGCCTGAACTGCGGCGACACGTATACGAACCACGAAGCGCTGGAACGCGTCCTCCTCCTCGTTCAGGGCGCGGTAACGCTGGAATACGCCGGTCAGACGAAGACGATCGAACGTGAAAACTGCTTCGATGTTGCGCCATGGGTGTTAAGCTTGCCGGCGTGCGCCGAGCTGAAAATAACGGCGACTGCTGATAATACGGAACTCACGTATAACGCGACCGAAAACGAAAAGCCCTTTCCGCCTCGGCTCTACGCGCCGGAAGAAACGGCGGACGAGTACCGCGGTGCGGGAACGATGAACGAAACTTCGACGCGAATCGTCCGCACGACGTTTAACTACGCCAACGCGCCGCATTCCAACTTCGTCATCGGTGAAGTCATTGGATTCCCGGGAAAATGGTCGAGCTACCCGCCCCATCATCATCCGCAGCCTGAAATTTATTACTACAAAACGAATCCGGAAGGCGGTCGCGCCTATGCCGAGCTTGGTGAAGACTGCTATAAGCTTCAAGGCGACGACACGCTCCTGATTACGGAAGGACTGACCCATTCCCACGTTACCTATCCGGGCTATGCGCTTTGGTATCTTTGGATCATCCGCCATCTTGACGGCGATCCGTATATCGCCCCAACGTTCCTGCCGGAGCATAAATGGGTCGAAGACCCGAAAGCGGTCTTCTGGCTCAACAAAACGGAGAAATAACATGACAAACCGAATCCGTCTTACCATGTCGCAAGCTCTGGTCAAATTCCTCGACCAGCAGTTCGTATCGCTCGACGGAAAAGAAGAAAAATTTGTGGAAGCCATGTTCGGGATATTCGGTCATGGTTGCGTCGTCGGCGTCGGTCAGGCTCTCGAGCAAGGCGGTCACAATATCCGTTTCCTTCAGGGTCATAACGAACAGGGTATGTGCCATGCCGCCATTGGCTACGCGAAACAGCTCAACCGCCGCAAAATCATCCCCTGCCTGACTTCGGTCGGACCCGGTGCGATGAACATGGTCACGGCATGCGGGACGGCGACCGCGAATCGTATTCCGCTCCTCGTCCTCCCCGGCGATACGTTCGCCACCCGTCAGCCCGATCCCGTGCTTCAGCAAATCGAGCAGCCCACATCGTTCGCGATTACCTCAAACGATGCGTTCAAAGCTGTGTGTAAATACTGGGATCGTGTCCAACGTCCGGAACAGCTCATGACCGCCATGCTCAACGCAATGCGCGTCCTGACCGATCCCGCCGAAACCGGCGCTGTCTGTGTCGCGCTGCCGCAGGATGTCGAAGGCGAAGCCTATGATTATCCGGAATATTTCTTTGAAAAACGCGTCTGGTATCTCGATCGCCGTCCGATTACGGAGGATCAACTTTCCCGAGCCGTCGATCGAATCCGGAAAGCCGAAAAACCGCTCGTTATCTGCGGCGGGGGCGTTCGCTATTCGGAAGCTGGCGACGCACTGATCGCATTCGCGGAAGCGTTCAATCTCCCCATCGCCGAAACCCAGGCTGGAAAGTCGGTCGTACCTTGGACACACCCGCTTAACGTCGGAGGTCTGGGCGTTACCGGCGGAAAAGCCGCGAATCTGCTCGCGAAAGACGCGGATCTGATTATCGCGGTCGGGACACGGTTGACCGATTTTACGACTGCGTCGAAGTCAGCCTTTAAAAACTCGAACGTCAAGATGCTTTCATTAAACATCTGCCCTTTTGACGCTTTCAAAATGGACGCGACAGCGATTATTGCGGATGCACGCGAATCGTTGACAGCGCTGACCGGAGCGCTTCGCAAGATTGGCTATCAATCCGCGTATAAGACAGAAATCGCGGACGTGCGGAATGAGTGGAACAAGATTGTTGATGATTTTTATGCTCAGCCGGACACAGCCGCAGGATTGAGCCAGACGCGCGCGCTCGGTATCATCAACCAGCATATGCACGAAAAAGATATTGCGGTCGGCTCAGCCGGTTCGCTCCCGGGCGATATGCAGCGGCTCTTCCGCCCCGGCATTCGCGACACCTACCACATGGAATACGGCTACTCCTGCATGGGTTACGAAGTCAACGCCGCGGTCGGCGTCAAACTTGCCCTGCCGGATCGTCAGGTCTACACCTTCCTCGGAGACGGTTCCTTTATCATGGCGCACAGCGAACTCTACACCGCCGTTCAGGAAGGGTTGAAAGTTAACTTCATGGTCTTTGACAACGCCGGTTGGGGCTGCATCGAGAATCTCCAGAACAGCCAGGGCACCAAGACGTTCGGGACGGTTTTCAAAGCGCGGAACGAAACGACCGATCGGCTGGATGGAGCGGCGATCCCGATTGACTTCGCGAAAATAGGCGAAGGGTACGGATTGAAATCGTATCGGGTTGAAACGAGCGCCGAGCTTGAAGCCGCGTTGGCGGACGCCGACAAACAACCCGGCTCGGTTCTTTTCGACATCAAAGTTGTTCCGGGAACGATGACGCCGGGCTTTGAAAGCTGGTGGCGGGTTGGTACGGCGGAAGTCTCAACGGATGCAAACGTTCAGGCTGCTTACGAAGTCATGCGCGAGATGATTAAAAAAGCTCGCGATTATTAAAACGAATAACGGAGATTTAAACATTATGTTATCTGCTGAAAAAGTACGCTTGGGGATCGCTCCAATCGGTTGGACAAATGATGATTTGCCGGATTTAGGCGCTGAAAACACGTTTGAACAATGCGTCAGCGAAATGGCGCTGGCAGGATTCAAGGGATGCGAAATCGGAAATAAATATCCGAAGGATAAAGAAGTCTTGAAGCATAAATTGGACGTTCGCGGGCTTCAGGTCTGCAACGCCTGGTTCTCGACCCTCTTTACGAGCGCGCCGTATGAAGAGACGATCCGTGGATTCATCGAACATCGCGACAAGCTCCATTCCCTGGGCGCGAAAGTCATCGGTATCTCCGAACAGGGGAACTCCATTCAGGGAAAGCCGCTCCCGATTCTCGAGAACAAACCTGTCTACACTGCGGAGCAATGGGAAACCGTTTGCCGCGGATTCAACGAACTCGGACGGCTCGCGAAAGAAAAGGGAATGTTCTTGACGGTGCATCACCACATGGGAACCGGCGTCCAAACCGCTGAAGAAATTGATTACCTGATGGATCATACCGATCCGGAACTCGTTTATCTTCTCTTCGACTCCGGTCATCTCTCGTTCGCTGGGATTGATCCGCTCCCGGTTCTTAAAAAGTACGTACACCGCACGAAACACGTCCACCTCAAGGATTTGCGCATGAAGGTATGGGAAGAAGTCAAGGCGAAGAAGATGTCCTTCCTTGACGCGGTTCGAGCCGGCGTTTTCACGGTCCCGGGCGACGGCGACGTGAATTTCCTCCCGATTTTTGAAGAACTCGCGAAGGCTGATTATCAGGGATGGGTCGTCGTTGAAGCGGAACAGGATCCGGCGAAGGCGAATCCGTTTGAATACGCAAAAATCGCACGTGAATATATTCGGAAGACGGCGAAGCTTTAGTGGTTTTTTAGAAAAGGAGAAAGTACCATGGTTAAAGTCGGTGTTGCTGGTTATGGTGTAATTGGTCAGCGGTTAGCTGATGGCGTTGCGCTGCAGAAGGATATGGAACTGGTCGGGGTTGCTGATGTTGCCCCAACGCTCGCAATTCGTGCGCTGAAAGAAAAAGGAATGCCGTATGACCTTTATCTCGCCGCCGAAGATTATCGCGAGAAGTTCGAAGAGCTCGGGATTCCGGTCAGCGGAACACTCGAAGAAATGATTCAAAAATGCGACGTGATCCTCGACGCGACGAGCGCGGGCGTCGGCGCAAAAAATAAACAGCTATACGAAAAGTATGGAAAGAAAGCTATCTTCCAGGGCGGCGAAAAGAACAGCGTCGCGGACGTTTTCTTCCATGGTTACGCGAATTTCGAAAAGGGCGTCGATAAGCAGTTCCTCAAGTTGACGAGTTGCAACACGACCGGTTTAATCCGTGCCGTTGACGCGCTTGACCGCGACTACGGCGTCGAAAAAGTCGCGATTACGATTATCCGCCGTGTTGCCGACCCGGGCGATTACCACCGTGGACTGACCAACGCACTCAAGATGGATAAAGCACCGAGTCATCAGGCGGTCGATTTAATGACGATCATGCCGCATATCGACGCAACGGGAATCCTCGTTCATACCCCTGTCACGCATGGTCATATTATTACCGTCCTCGCTAAAGGCAAAAAGAAAATCACGAAGGAAATGGCGCTCGAAACGTTCAAGAAACATGACCGCATTCGTGTCGTAAAAATCGATGACGGTTTTCTCGGAAACGCATCATTCTTCCGCTATGCCCGCGACTTGGGAAATCCGCGCGGCGATATGTATGAAATTGGGCTTTGGGAAGATTCGGTCGTTGAATCCGGCGACGATATCATGTTCGCGATCAACATTCCGCAAGAATCGGTCACAATTCCCGAAACGATCGACGGTATCCGCGCTGCCTGCAAGATGCAGCCCGATCGCGAATCCGGAACCGCCGCGACGAACGCCAATTTAGGCATGGGAAAATGGAAATAGCCATTCCAGAATTTGGGGAATAATGGAAATCAAGATGAAATCCCTTGAAGGGATGAACCTGTCCGGAAAGAAAGTTTTACTCCGACCGGATATTAATTCGCCGCTCAACGCGAAAACAGGCGAAATCGTCAGTGATGACCGGATCGTGAAAACGATTCCGGTCATCCGGGATCTTCTGGATCGCGGCGCTGCTATCGCGATTATCGCGCATCAAGGCGATACCCTCGATTATCAGAACCTGACCGATCTCTCGGCTCATGCTGCGCTGATTGGAAAGCTTCTGGGGCAAGAAGTTGAGTATGTCGACGACGTCTGCGGACCGACCGCGATCGCCCGCGTCAAGTCTCTCAAACCCGGCGAGATCGTTATCCTCGGGAATTTACGGTACCTGACCGAAGAAGTTTCAACTTTCGAGAAAGACGTCAAACTCACCGCCGAAGAATACACGAAGACACGGCTCGTTCGACGATTGGCGCCGCTTTTTGACCTTTACGTCAACGAAGCCTTTTCCGCCGCTCACCGCAACGCAGCGTCCATGGTTGCGTTTCAGGAACTCCTCCCATCTGCCGCGGGTCCGCTTCTTTTCGAAGAAGTCAGCCAGCTGACCTCCGTCCTTCATAGCGCCAAAAAGCCAACCGTTTTTGTTCTCGGCGGCGCGAAAATTTCGGACGCGTTTGGCATGATGAGACCGGTTCTTGAAAACGGAACGGCAGATAAAATCCTGACGACAGGCGTCACTGGAATCGTTTTCCTCGCCGCGTCTGGCGTTTCAATTGGCGAAAAAGAGACCGCTTTTTTGAAGAATAAAGACTTGCTCGTTTTTGTGGATGAGGCGAAAGCTTTCCTCCGCGATTACGCAGATCGATTCGTTTTACCGCTCGATTTAGCTTTCGAAAAAAATGGCAGCCGAACCGAAGTTGACATCAACGAACTTCCGAACGACGCGCTCTTCGTGGACATTGGGGTTAAAACGATCGGAATCTATCGGGAAATTCTCGCTTCCGCAAAGACGATTTTCGCGAACGGTCCAGCCGGTATGTATGAAGATGAACGGTTCGCCGCTGGGACAAAAGGCGTTTGGCAGGCGATCGCAGACTCCGAAGGTCATTCGGTCATCGGCGGAGGCGATACGATATCATCCGCAACAAAGTTCATTGATATTTCAAAGATCAGTTACGTCTCAACAGCGGGCGGAGCAATGGTAAGATTTATGTCAGGTAAAAAGCTTCCGCTCATTGTCGCGATGGAAAAGGCTTACGTCAGCGGAAAGTAACCACGCCCATTACCGGAAAGGATTGAAACAATGACAAAATTACAAGAATTCGCGCGGGACATCCGAATTCAGCAGATGCGAGCCTTTAAGGCACGCGGCTTCGGGCATTTAGGCGGATCGTTGTCGATTACCGACTGCCTCGCGGCGCTTTATGGCGAAATCATGAATATCGATCCAAAGAACCCGACCTGGGAAGACCGTGACCGGTTGGTCATGTCCAAGGGGCACGCCGGACCGGCGGTCTACGCCACGCTCGCGCTCAAAGGCTATTTTCCGCTCGACGTCCTCTTAACGCTGAACCAGAACGGGACGAAACTCCCGAGCCACTGCGATAAGAACCTCACGACGGGTATCGACATGACGACCGGTTCGCTCGGTCAAGGCGCATCAACCGCCGCGGGCATGGCGCTGGGGTTAAAATATTCGGGAAAATCCGCCCGCGTTTACCTCGTCATCGGCGACGGTGAGGCGCAGGAAGGTCAGGTCTGGGAAATGGCGATGTTCGCCGCTCAGAAAAAGCTGAATAATTTAATCTGCTTCCTGGATTTCAACAAACGCCAGTTGGACGGTCGGACGGATACAATCTGCGACCTTGAGAATCCGGAAGAGAAATTTAAAGCTTTCGGCTGGTACGCGGTTCGAATCCCGGGAAATGACCCCGACCTTATCGCGAAAACGATCCGAGAGGTTCAGGCAGCGCAAGGCGATAAACCCGGAGCGATTATTCTCGATACGGAAAAAGGCGCCGGCGTCCAAAAGGTCATCGATATCGAATTGAATCATCATATCACCTGTGCTCCTGAGTTCGCTGACGCGGTTATCGCCGAACTCGAAGCTGGTAAAAAAGGATAAGAGGAGGATTGACGATGTTCAAAGTTATTTACAACGGTGAAACCGAGAAAAAAGCTGGAAAAGCCGTCTTCGGCAGCGTCATGAAAGAACTCCTCGCGGAAGACAAAGACGTTGTCTACCTTGACGCCGATTTGATGAATTCTGTCGGGACCGCCGGTCTTGAGGTTCAGTTCCCCAATCAGGCGTTCGACGTTGGGATTCAGGAGTCCAACATGGCGGGGCTCGCCGGAGGCCTCTCCGCAGTGGGGAAAAAACCGTATATTCATACTTTCGGCTGCTTCGCTGGCCGCCGTATGTACGACCAGGCTTTCATTTCGATTGCCTATGCGCAAAATAACGCGCGAATTATCGGGACGGATCCGGGCGTGACCGCCGCGTATAACGGCGGGACTCATATGCCGTTCGAAGATATTTGCCTTTATCGCGCGGTCCCAAACTCGACTGTCATTGAGACGACCGATGCGGTAATGGCTGGAGCCATTCTTCGCGCGACGAAAGATCGAAAAGGTCTGACCTATATCCGCCTTTCCCGAAAGAATCTGCCCGCCGTTTATGAAGAGGGATCAACCTTCGAAATCGGAAAGGGAAATCTTCTCCGCGATGGAAAAGACGTGACTTTTATCGTCGCCGGTCTGATGGTTGCGGAAGCGCTCCGTGCCGCTGAGACGCTCGAAAAAGAAGGTATTTCCGCTGCCGTTATTGACATGTTCACCATCAAACCGCTCGATGAAGCGCTGACCCTCGAATACGCGAAGAAGACGGGTGCGATTGTAACGGGAGAAAATGGGAATGTCGTTGGCGGTTTAGGCGCAGCAGTTGCGGCGTACTTGAGCGAAACGCTTCCGACCCCGGTCATACGGACCGGTGTCCTCGACCGCTTTGGTCAAGTTGGCGCTCAGCCGTTCCTCCAGGAGGAATATGGATTGACCGCCGCGAAACTCGTCGAGAACGCGAAAAAAGCTATCGCGCTTAAAAAGTAATTCGCAGGATATCAGCCGGAGATAGCGGAACATCGGAATCAACCGACAAAGATCCGCGTTATCTCCGTCTGATTCGCCGAACGCGAGAAAGTCGGAAGCCGATGACCAACGTTACGATCAAAGACATTGCCCGTGCCAGCGGCGTTTCCTACGCGACCGTTTCACGGACGTTGAACGGGCGGAGCGGCGTCGACCCACAGACGCGTGAGAGAGTTCTTTCCGCCGCTGAACGGCTCGGCTACTCGCCGAACCTTCGCGCCCGCAGCCTGAAAACCAGACAAACCCGTACCATCGGTTTGATATTACCGGACATTTCGAATCCGTTTTTTGCTGATATAGCCTCCGCCGTCAATGAGGTCATTTACAGTGAAGGATATAACTCGATCCTTTGCAGTACCGGCTGGAACGCCAAAATCGAGGAACAACAGCTTTCTCTCCTTCTCGATCAGCGCATTGACGGCATCATTTTTAAGCCATCCGCTGAAATCGTCGATCGCTATACAAATTTACCAATTGCGAAAGTCATGATCTCGAACGCGCAAGACAAACGTTTCAATTTCGTCGAAATCGATAACGTCAAAGGCGGACGCATTGCCGCAGATCATCTGATTGACTGCGGCTATAGGAACCCCGCCTTCATTGGCGGCTCAGAATCGTCCCGTTCGAATCAAGATCGGCTCAAGGGTTTCCGTGAACAGCTCGCGGAACGAGGCTGCCCGATAGAACCTCATCGAATCAAATTCGGCGACTATTCTATCCTCTCGGGTTACCGCGCTGTCGAAACGCTCGAGGCAGAAGGCGTCGAAATCGACGGCTGTTTTTGCGGGAATGATTTAATAGCCCTTGGCGCTCTTCAATACTTCTCAGAACATCAACGCAAAGTTCCGGATCAGGTCGGCGTCATCGGATTCGATGACGTTTATCTTGCCTCATTGCCTCAGATCCAGCTGACATCGGTCCGTCAGGATAGGCAGCAAATTGGAACCTTATCTGCGAGAGCGCTGATTCAGGCAATTGAAAATGAGAACCTCGAACCAGCAACGCAAATCATCCTCCACCCTGACCTTATCGTCCGTCATACGACGAACGTTTCCAATCATTCATCAAGCTATTACGTGGGAGACATGCCATGAACCAACCGTTTAATTTCGGAAAATCTGTCGTCAACCTTGAAATTCCGGACCAGCATCTTCTCAAGATATTGAATCCGAAATCGGTCGAAGCTCCCAAAGACCAAAACCAGACTGTAATCGATGCATTGATGAACCCAATCGGGTCTAAACCGCTACACGAAATCGTAAAACCCGGCGAAAAAATCGCGATTATTACCAGCGACATTACCCGCCCCATGCCCTCGAAAATTGTACTCCCGCCCGTTTTGGATGAACTGAGCCGCGCTGGAATTCCGGATAACGATATTACGATTGTCTTTGGGCTCGGGATTCACCGTGCGCATACCGAGGAGGAAAAGGAATATCTCGTTGGTTCTGAAGTCTATCGCCGATATAACTGCATAGACTCGGTAGGCGAATTTGTCATGCTTGGAACAGGGAAGCATGGGACCCCGTTCGAAGTTTTCAAACCCGTCATTGACGCTGACCGCCGCATTTGCATGGGAAATATCGAATTTCACTACTTTGCCGGCTTTAGCGGCGGAGCAAAGGCGATCATGCCCGGGGTGTCAACCAAAGCCGCAATTCAAGCAAACCACAGCCATATGATCGACCCTGCGGCAGCCGCTGGGCGGATCAATGGGAATCCGGTTCGTGGGGACATTGACGAAGTGTTGGATTTCTGCCCGGTGGATTTTATCGTCAACGTCGTGCTGGACGAAAAGAAAAAAATCGTCGGTGCCGTCGCGGGTCATCCAATCGAAGCTCATCGGGTTGGATGTCGGATGCTCGAAGAGATATACCGAATCGAAATTCCAGCGAAAGCGGACATCGTCGTCGTCTCTCCAGGAGGCTTTCCAAAAGACATCAACCTCTATCAAGCTCAAAAAGCACTCGATAACGCAAAACACGCAGTAAAAAAAGGAGGGGCAATCCTTTGGATCGCGTCAGCCGCCGAAGGACTGGGCGAAGATTCTTTTGAAGAATGGATGTTAGGGCATGAGAAGCTCTCGGATATGATCCCGCATATCCGCCGCGAATTTGTCCTGGGCGGACATAAAGCGGCGGCAATCGCGCTCGTCGCCGAAATTGCGGACATCTACTTCTACTCAGATCTGAACGCGGATTTCGTCCGCAAAATCCATTTTAACCCCGTCTCGGACCTGCAGGCAACGCTGGAAGAATTACTGGCGAAATACGGACCAGAAGCAACAGTTATTGCGATGCCGTTTGGCGGTGCGACTCTCCCGTTTTCCGTGCATGGGTAGGGAATGAGCCAAAATTCACGATGACGGCGGTTAAAAGAATGAAACCGCCCGTCATCGCGAATGAATCAATTCACAACAAAAAGCGGTTAAATAAAAAGAGCGGGAGACGAGACTCGAACTCGCGAATGTTAGCTTGGGAAGCTAATGCCTTACCACTTGGCTACTCCCGCATCAAGAGTACAACGACTCTCATGCAACGTCAAAGATTTTACCACACACTGCCGAATTATTGCAAACATCAACGGATAGAAGAACAATTTCCGGTATAATTCGATGAGTCGTAATGGCGCGGCACCGCGCCGAAAGAACCAGGAGAATCTGCATGGCGAATCAATTGAGTCATTACCGAAAAAACCTCCACTTTATTATCTTGCCACTGTTCATCGTTTTCATGTTGACGCTGACCGGATGCGGTCCCAGCGAAGAAGAATTCACAGCGCGGATCGCTCAGGCTGCCGCCTCAACTTTAGCCGCACGCGAAACCTCAACCGCTTATCCAACCTACACCGCGCTTCCAAGCTTAACACCCTACGCAACCTATACGGCACAGCCAACGAATACCGCTTATCCTACCTACACGATCGCGCCAACAAAAACCGCTAAACCAACCGCAACGCGAAGTTCCGTTCGCCGTGGAACCGTAACCGCGACGGTTACGCCATTTCCAACGATGACAGCATACCCGACGTATACAGTGCTCCCGAGCTTAACCCCGAACGCGACCTACACAGCTCAACCTACGCCTGAACCGCAGGTCATCTGGCAAATCGTTACAGCTACCAACGATCCGGACGTTCTCAAAGCCGATAAGAAGGACGGATTCTATCTCGTTGGAGTAGATATTGCTCCCGGGATCTGGACGATTCAGCCTGACGCGAGTTACACGAAATGCTACTGGAAACTCACCGATCGCCGCAATCAGATCATTCGGAATTATCTCGGGACCGCGGGCGGATCAATTTTCATCGACGATACCATGCTCCAGCTCGAGATTCAGAACTGCGGAACGCTCGAATTCGTCCAATCCCAATAAATCGGTGTTTCGGTCGGCGTATATAAACCTTCCGGCAAAAAGAAGGTATCCGGGACGACAGGAGTCGATTCCGGCGTCGGAAGCTGAAAATCCGGATCGAGAACCATCAGCGTAGGAGCGCTCATGGTCGAACGGTTTATTCGGACATGAACTCGCTTTTCAGCCGTCCGCCCATTATGATTAACAACAATCAGACGCAGCGTCACCTCTCCGTTTGGGACACCGTTTACAACCCAGTTTGCTAACAGCTGAGAAGACGGGAACATAGAACCGACCCAACTCTGAATCACAAACCAGTCCGTTGGATCGCCGCCTAAGCCAAATTCAACCGAAGCCGACGTGATCCCCTCTGGGGCATAGAATGCGCCGTGAATTTCAATTGCGTCGCTCGTGATTTCCATGCCATCGCCCAAACTCGTAAACGCGAGAGTCGGTCCAATCTGACCTGGCGCACAGAACTCCGACGGGGTAAAAGTCACAGGCTGACCATCACGAATCAAGTCATTACGTTTAGCCCAGGCATTGCCCTCCGCCGTCGCCATAATCCAACGCCGCGCTGATTCATCCTGAATATTAATCGTCATAACTTCTTCGTTATTTTCAGGGCAGAACTCATTCGCCCGCAGCCCAGACCAGGTATTGATCCAGGTCTTCTGCAACAAGTCTTCTGTTTCTGGAAGCGGTCCCTGATAAGCGGCGAAAATCTCCATT
Organism: Flexilinea sp.; assembly: GCA_034430135.1. Classification (GTDB taxonomy): domain Bacteria; phylum Chloroflexota; class Anaerolineae; order Anaerolineales; family Anaerolineaceae; genus Flexilinea. The sequence continues at coordinate 17,144 of DAOUFB010000151.1, forward strand.
CTTCGCGCGCCGCAGGACGCTGAGGGCGTCGTTCCCGATAAAGAACAGACCTGCAAATCCACAATTCCGGCAGGACGGCGGAAAATTCCCGAAACGCCACGTAGCGTCTCCGCAGACTGCATGAATTCATTCCAAATCGGTGCCGCGCCTGATAGACCCGTCGTCGAAATCATCGGCGTATAATCTGGATTCCCGACCCAGACGCCAACCGTCAATTTGGGCGTATAACCGAGCGTCAGGTTATCACGGAAATCATTCGTCGTTCCGGTCTTGACCGCGGCTTCAAATGGCAAATCTAGTGCAGAATTCGTGCCAAACATCGGTGCACGGGCGTTCCGATCGGAAAGAACCGAAGTAATTTGATATGCGTATTCTTCAGCAATCACCGAAGTCCGAAGCGGCTGATCCGCCTCAAATATCGTGACACCGTTCCGATCAACGACCCGCAGGATCATCGCAGGCTCAACGTAAACGCCCGTGTTCGCCAATACATTATAGGCAGTTACCATTTCGAGCAGCGTCGCTTCAGCCCCGCCAAGCGCCATAGACAACCCGTAGCCCGGTTTATCCAGCGATTTCAGTCCGAAACGCTGAGCAAAGCTGATGAATCCCTCCCGCTCGTTCTGAACAGGATCAAAATAGATACCGACCTTTTCAAGCGCCTTAACCGCGGGAATGTTATACGAATTGGCTAATGCGTCACGGACAAGAACCGGACCATGAAATTTTCCATCATAGTTAACCGGTGAATACGGCGGACTCCACTGCAGGTCCGAGGCAATGCCAGTTGGCGAAAAATCGGTTGGCACATCCCAAATCAACGTTGCCGGAGTCCACCCTTTCTCGAAAGCAGCAGCATACACCAGCGGTTTAAGGGTAGAGCCAGGCTGTCGCGGCGCTAATGCCATGTTAACCTGCCCACTGTTCGCCTCACTTTCAAAATCCGGCGATCCCACCATAGCGAGAACCTGACCGAATTCAACGTCCATCGCCACTAACGCACCGCCATTCGCATGATTCGCAGCCAATCCGCTGACTTGTCGGGCAACAATATCCTGCGCCGCGTCCTGGAGCGCGGGGTCAATCGTCGTGTAGACGGTCAGTCCCAGACGGTAAAGTTCCTGTGCGCCATATTGTTCTTCTAACCGTGACCGAACAAGCGTTACCCAATGCGGATATTTGATAGAGAAGTTGACCTGCTTGAAGTTCGTCGCTTCAATTTCAGCGATAGCGTCAGAAACGTCCGTCTCCTTAACACAAACGCGCGAGCTTGAATTTCCGACATAAATACAGTTCTGTTCCCGGCTGACCAGATACATCAGCGTAATGACCGTTTTCTCCCGTTCCAGTGTTGCGTCATAATTGGTGTAGACATCATAGAGGGATGGAGCTTGGGGAAGCCCAGCTAAAAATGACGCCTGAGCCAGATTAAGAAATTTAGCAGGTACTCCAAAATACGTTCGCGCCGCTGCTTCAATACCATAAGCGAAGTTGCCAAAATAAGTTTCATTCAGGTAAAGTTCCAGAATCTGGTCTTTACTGTATCTTCGCGTAATTTCCGCAGAAAGAAAAATTTCTTTGATCTTTCGCTCAATCGTCCGTTGATTTCGCTCTTCCGCATCGAGAAGAAGATTCCGCGCCAACTGCTGCGTAATCGTCGACGCACCGGATACCGTCGCACCTGCGTTTAAATTCTGCATCGCTGCGCGCGCAATCGCAATCAGATCAAAACCCGGATGTGAATAGAAGTCCTTATCCTCGGTTGCAACGATCGCCGCCGCCATAAACGGAGAAATATCCGAAATTTTGATATACTCCCGCCGTCCAGCGTTCGGATCAATAATCTCATATAGGAGGTTTCCCTCACGATCAAGAATCTGTGTCGTTTCAAACTGCGACGCATGCGCGGCTAAATCGTCGACACTCGGCAACGTGGAAGCGATCCTCATGTAAACAAACAATACAACGCCAATCACAGCGGCGATTCCCAGTAAAAAAGTAATGCCCAGAACCTTCAGGAACCTTTGCCAAAAAGGCGCTCGAGGCTTCTCAGGAACAGAGTCAATTGATTGAAAAGTTTGTGGTCTTTTTTCCATGTCAAATCCTTGGCTTTTTACCGCGTCATTCCAATTCAGCGCGATAAATCAAGTATAATAGTAACGTGAATACGTAACAAAATGCCGTCAGGCTCGGGAGAATATATCATGAACGAACAACCCGAACAAAAAATACTGCTTGCTATTATACAGGGACAAGACTTGGACCTTTGCGCGGATGCTCTTTCTGAGGCAAAAATTGAGACGAATCGCCTTCCCAGCGTTGGCGGTTTTCTCGGAAAGGGAAACGCGACCATTCTCATTCGCGTCAACGATTCGCAAATGGACAACGCTGTTAAAATTCTTCAGGACACCTGCAAAGAACGGATTGAATACATCGTCGTTCCGCTCGAAAGCGCCTCGATTCCAATGGCGACGCCCACACCCGTTACCGTAGGCGGTGCGACGATTTTCGGTTTGGATATTGAAAAATACGAGGAGTTTTAGACCTATGAAGCTGATGATTGCTATTATTCCTGACACCGTGACCGACGACGCGTCGCTTTCACTGACCGGCGAAGGTTACCGCGTCACGCGCATCGCATCGACGGGGGGGTTCCTGCGTCGCGGAAATTCGACGCTCCTGATCGGGATTGAAGATGATCAGGTTGACAAAGCGACGGAAATTCTAAAGAGCCACGTCAATTCATCCGATTCCAACACCAAGGGTGTTCTCTTTGTCCTGAACGTCGCAAAATTTATGCACTTCTAAAGTAAATTCGGAAACGATGAACCATTTTATGCGGTTCGTCGTATATAGAAATAGGTTCGGCGCTGAACCGGACATGCTATTTAGACTAACGAAAACGGAGGATTAACCTATGGATATTTCAAGAACCTTTAATTTCATGCAGCAGGACAAGGATTGGGTCGTCAAGCTGTTGATCGTTGGATTAATTTCGCTGATTCCAGTGATTGGGCCGTTGTACCTCGCTGGTTGGATGATGGAAATTTCGAAACGCACGGAACTCGGAAGAGAGAACATGCTTCCGGATGTTGATTTTGCGACTTATATAAAGTACGGGCTAAAATATTGGGTCGTCAACCTCATTTACTCAATTCCGATCTTCCTCGTCTCAATGTCAGTCTCGTTCTGTTCGAGCGTCCTTCTAACCTCCGACAACGCTTTCCTAAATTTTGTTGGATTCATTTTTGTTCTCCTCTTAAGCGTCTTGAATATGCTGCTCGCAGTCGCCATTTACGGTCTGACGTACGCCAGCTATATTCGAGTTATGAACAACGGAACGATTCAATCCGGACTTGACTTCGAGATTATTTTCACGATGGTTCGCGAGAACTTCCGCGAGTTTCTGATTCTAATCGGCATGGGAATCGTTTATGGCTTTGTCGCATCGCTTGGCTTCATTGTCTGTTGCGTTGGGATTCTTTTCACGGCGCCATTCGCCTCCGCGGCAATCGCAAATCTTATCGGTCAGCTCTCGACGAAAATTTGCAATGGTCCCGTTTCGCAATCAAAACCTGTCGCCGCAGCTAAGCCATCCGAACCGGTTCAACCCGTTCAGGTTACGGTCCCAGCCGAAGGTGAAATAGGTCCGGATCGCGGAACGATTCTTGATCGCGCCGTAGACACGATCGAAGACGCGGTTGAACCTACCGCTAACGTTATCGAAGAAACGGTCGAGAAAGCCGTCGAACCAATCGCTGACGAAATTAAAGAAGCGGCGGACGACGCCTTGAATTCTGTCTCCGACGTCAGGGATTTTCTCGACGAAGAGACGGACACTGAACCGACTGAAGAATAAACGAAGTCAATCAGAACCCTTTTTGGAAACGGCGTCTTAGGCAAGTGCGCCGTTTCTTTTTTTTATTTTTGAATAAAACAAAAAAAATAAAGTATCGAGACGGCGGTCATCCTTCGTAGCGAATGGGGAGAACCATGGGCATCTCGATACTTTAAACAAATTCACGCTGTTTTTCTATGCGAAGGCATCTTTAGGCGCCTCGCATGTAGTTTAGGGAACCGACTACATTACGTCCGGCGTTTCAATTCCCAAAATGGCTAAACAATTGACGATCGACTGACGCGCGGCAGCAGTCAGACGCAGCCGAAAATCACGGATATCCGGCTCTGCTTTCATGACTGGGCAGACGCGATAAAATTCATTGAAAGTCTTCGCTAAGTCGAACGCCAGCGTCGCAAGATACAGCGGTTTCATTTCAGCGGCTGATCGAGCTACTTCCTTCGGAACACGGGTCATTAAATCGATCAATTCGATCTCGACCTCACTCATCTCATAAGTCAATTCTATCTCCGCCGGAAGCGGCTGTTCCATGCGCTTCAAAATACTGTTCGCACGAACCGCGGCATACTGAATATACGGCGCAGCTTGACCATTGAAATCGAGCGCAGACGCCCAGTCAAACGTCACAATCTTCGTGTTATCCCGCGAAATCATCGAATACTTCAACGCGCCCATCGCGACCATTTCCGCCACGCGCTGTTTTTCATCTTCGCTTAAATTGGGGTTCTTTTCGCGGACAATTTCAAGCGCACGGGATTGAGCCTCAGCTAAAAGATCATTCAGGAACACGACCGTGCCATCGCGTGAAGACATCGTCACGTTTCCGGGCAAATTGACAATCTCATAAGACAAATGAATGCAATCCTTCGTCCAGGGACATCCCATCAATTCAAGCGTCTTGAAAATCTGGGTCATATAAAGCGATTGGCGCACATCGATAACGTAGACCGACCGATCCAGCTTAAATTCGTCGAACTTCTGGATCGCGAGCGCTAAATCCTTCGTCGCGTAAAGCGACGTTCCATCCGAACGAAGAACGACGAGAACCCGATACTTATCCTTCGTCCCAAATTTCTCGTCAAGCTTTACAACGACCGCATTTTCAGGACGTTCATCGTCCGCGATGCCTTTCGCGATAAGTTCGTCAACAACGACTTTTCCGGAATCTTCGACGTCAGATTCAAAGTAGTAATGATCAAACCGGACACCGAGCCGATTGAAAATTTCAGCAAAACCATCGATGCTCCACTGGCGCGTTTCTTTCCAGAGCGCGACCGTTTCCGGATCACGGCTGTCCCATCGCGCGAACAGCGCGCGTATTTCCGCCTCCGCGCACTCCTCGGTTTCAGCCCGCTGCGAGGCTTCCGTATATAAATCGCCCATCCATCGCGTTATATCACCGGTCGGTTGTTCGCCATTATGGTACTTCATGTAGCACCACATCCACTTGATCACGTGCAGCCCAATATCACCAAGATACGTTGTCCGAATGACATCGTCGCCCCCCGCATCAATCAAGTTGCAAACAACGTTACCAAGGATAACGTTACGAAGATGACCAACATGGAAAGCTTTATGCGTATTTGGCTGCGCGAATTCGACCATGGTTCTGCGTCCTGTTCGCGGAGCACGTCCAAATTCAGCACCCTCTTTCAGAATGATATCGACGACTCGGCGAGCGTATTCCTTCGAAGAAAAATACACGTTCAGGTAACCGCGTACAGCTTCCGCTCGTTCGAAACCGTCCGGAAGCTGAAGTTCCTTGACGATTTTTTCGGCGATCTCCTGCGCCTTTGCGCCAACGTTAATTTTCTCACCGCGCTTTTTCGCCGCTTCAGCGACAATCTGGAAAAACGACATCGCCAAGCCCCAATTCCCGCTAAACGGAATCCACGCCCAGCGGATTGACTCAATCGGGTATCCTTCGCTCGCGCTGATTGCCTGAACCTGACTTGCTAATGCCAACTGCTCTTTTTCAAACATGCTTTCGCTTCCCTATACAAACCATAAATTTCATCATCTACAATTAGATGATCCATCAAACTAAAAAGGGCTGATAAATTCTATCGAACTCAGCCCTCTTCGCGCGATAAAAACCCGCTGGCGAGAAATTCTCACCCCGGATTTAAGAACTACGCCTTCGCAGCTAACTTTTTAACCAGTCGGCTCTTCTTACGAGCGGCGTTATTCTTATGCAGAACGCCCTTCTGGACAGCTTTATCGAGCGCACGAATCGCATTCTTAACCAACGTTTCGGCGTCGGTCGACGATTCAGAGACTGCAACGCGAGCTTTCGCTAACGCTGAGCGCATCGGACCGCGAACCAATCGGTTGCGGAGGCGTCGAGCTTCATTCTGCTTATTTCGCTTTTTCTGTGACTTAATATTAGCCATTGTTCAGTATTCTCCCAAGTATCTGGAACAGTTTTCGCTCCTCCTCCGCCAAAGCCTTTCTGTGACTTATCGCTGGCAGCCGAATCGCGATGAGGGTTGCCCGGAACTTTAGAACGTGCCAATTATCAGCGCAAAAGGTAAAAAAGTCAACCGATTTCGTCTTGATTGATGACGACGGACAAAGCTAATTTTCGCCGGATATTAATTTTATTCTGATACGAATCGTTTATACTGTTAAGCGGGCAGGGACATTGATATGAAAAAAATATCCGCCATTCGCGCACTCATTACAATTCTCAGCACGGCATCGTTCACGGCGCTCTTTTTATTGTACTTTTCCGCGAACCAATCGCTCGTCGTACCGGGCGTCCAATCGAACGCAGCGCCGGAGGAAATTCATCCTGCGCTCCTCCCAAATGACCAGAACCGCATTGGCATTGTCTCAGGGCATTGGGGCTTTGATTCGGGTCATGTCTGTGCGCCCGAGCTGAATAGTTTGCGCGAAGTTGACGTCAACCTGCGAATTGCGACCTACTTGCGCGATATTCTGACGCAACGCGGCTACACCGTTGATCTCCTCCGTGAATTTGATCCAGCTTTGACGGATTACGTCGGTCTTGCCGTCCTCGCGATTCATACGGACAGCTGCGACTATATCAACGGAAACGCGACCGGCTTTAAGGTTTCATCCATCGGAGCCGTTGCTTACCCGACAGAGGCGAAAAACTTACTGGATTGTCTTGAGGACCGTTTTGCCCATGTCACCGGCGCGAACTTCGCTGGCAACCTCGTTTCGTCAGATGCAGAGCCCTTTTATGATTATTCGATGCTTGACCCATATACGACAGCAGCGGTTATCGAGCCAGGATTCCTGAACCTGGATTACCGTTTCCTGACCGAAAAAACGGAACTTATCGCACGCGGTATTGCCGATGGGATCGTCTGCTACGTGCGAAACGAAGCGGCAAAACCAAAACGGGCGCAAACTTATATTCAATCCGCATATTCGACGCATTTCTTCGGAGAGACCGCTGAAAACGCGACGCAGTACATTCTTCCCGGGATTCCCGGGCTCACCGACCAACCATAAATCACAACGAAAGGAACGCTCAAGACAATGACACAGCACGCACTATTTCCGGGCTTAATTTTTGATGAACAGGATCGCCCGCTTGAAACTGAAACAATCGGGCAGGAATCGTTTTATATTGTTGACGACGACGGCTTTCGCCGCTATATTCCATCGATCGATGTCGACCGCCAGATTTGGAACACTTTTTCCCGCGGTGTCGAGGGCAATGAAGATATGCTCTCCGCGAAAACAGCGGAAATGATGGGAAAAGACGATCTCCTGACGGTCGCAATGCTAAAAACAGCAATGAAAGATTTTTCGAATCAGTTCGATGAACTCGTCAAGACAGGGCTGCCAATCGACGCGCTGAAAATGTTCGGCATGATGGGCTTTAAATTTACGGTCGACATTCATGGAGAACTCGTTGACCTGAAAGCGCCGACCGCCGGAGGTCCCGATGACGATGAGGAAGAAGAATAAGGTTCGCGAAACCGCCTGTTTTTACGGACTTAAAACGCGGAACGCACGCGCCGGACAAATCTGCCGAATACGTGCGTTCCGTTTTTTATCTAAATAGTTTACGCAAGACCTGCCAATAATTCGCAGACTTCCTTGAAATCTTCTTCATAAAGGAATATCGTCGCGCCGGTCACGTCCATCGTATACAACTTATCGCCGTCATCAGTTGTTTCCACACCAACGTAATAAACTTCAGTCTCAGCGATGCGACCGTCGTTATCAGCTTTAGGGTTCGCCGCGAACGCAGCCGCAAACTTTTTGAACTCGTCCCATTCCTCTGCGAAGAATCGAATCACGATATTATTGATATCGAGGTGATACAATGGTTCTCCATCCGCGTCGTCAACGGACCAAACCATAAAGTTTTCAGTCTGAGCCAAAATTTCCGGTTCGTTATTCATCGGTTTATTCATACATTCACTCCTATTAACTCCTTACGGCATGGCAGGCGGATAATTCTGACAGGCATCAGCGCTCCAAAGGAACGGGAACCAGTCGCACCAAAGATAATTTGCGTCAACATATACAATCAAAATGACGACGATGAGGATAATCGCTAAAACAATGCCCAGAATGATGAACAACAATTTTCGCGAATTTCCTTTCGCATTGGGCGCCTGCTCATATCCAGTCGCCGGGTTATAGTTCGGGTCATAGCCGTAGGGATTCGGTTGTCCTGGGTAGGGCTGTCCATAGGGATTTTGCATCTGACCGTACGGATTCATCTGAGACGGTTGAACCTGCCCATAAGGATTTTGCGGCTGACCGTAAGGATTCATCTGAGAAGGCTGGACCTGTCCATAGGGATTTGCCGGGTTGTAGCCCATCTGTCCCTGGATCATTTGCTGTCCGTATGGATTCATCGGATCAAAACCCGTCTGTCCGCCATATGGATTCGCTGGGTTAAAACCCGGTTGAGCCATCTGCTGCGGCTGCTGAGCGCCGTAGGGATTCATCGGATCATAACCTGCCGGCTGTTGCTGTCCCGTTGGGTAGGACTGCTGAGCGCTGAATGTGCCCATCGGATCAAATGGCTGTGTCGGTTCCGCGGTATACTGCGAGCTAAGTCCAGCGCCCTGCATCCCAGCAGGCGCACCGAATGAGCTGTTGTATTGAGAAACATTTTCCGGCTGCGGAACTCCCTGAGGAGTTTGTGACTGCGAATTGTCTGTGTTGCTAAACGAAGCGGGGACCTGTCCAACATTCGGGATCTTTGATGAGGGAATCTGTCCAGATACCATGCTCGGATTTTCCGGCGTCGCCGGTTGCCCTGTCAGGTCCATCTGCGTTTGGGCATCATACGGATTCGTCGGAGCGAAACCTGAAGCTGACGGCTGCGGAGGATACCCCATGGGCATGTTCGGCGCCGCGGGCTGACCAAACTGCATGAACGGGTCGCTTCCGCTAACCGCGCCATACGGATTTTGTCCATACCCATAATTCGGAACCATCCCCGGTTGAGCGCTGCCCGGGAATGCCTGCCCTGTCGCTTCAGTTCCGAAAGAACCTGCCGCCGGAGCGCTTTCCGGGAACGAAGCGGTCGCATCCGGCGTCGGAACCGGTTGATTCGGCGCATAGAACGGCGGGACCTGTGAAGCAGGCGCGGCTGCGGGTGCTGCTGCGGCGGATTGCGCAGCCTGGTTGAAATCAGCGCTTACACCCATTCCAACGGGAACGCGTTCAACTGCGAGCGCAACTTCACCGCCCAGCATAATGACGTCGTTCTCCGAAATCTGGACCGGCGACGTAACCTGAACATTATTGATCACCGTTCCATTCGTAGAATTATTATCAACAAGGACAAGCGTATTCACGCCCTGACTGAAAATAATCGCATGGACGCGGGAGACAGCTGTCTCGGTCAAAATAATATCACAGGACGGGTCGCGCCCAATCTGAAATTCGGGCTTGTTAATGACGAAAGCTTGCCCGCGCAAACCGCCAGAATGAACCCTGATCTGATATTGATTATTCATTTTTTCTTTACTCCAATCCAAACGCCTAAACGGATTTTTCCAAATTCACTTTGGACGATTATATCATAGCCAATAGCCCGATTAAAGCAAAAAGGAGGCAATCGCCCCCTTTTCGGAATAAATTGTGAACAAATTAAGCGTTCTTTTCGGTGATGAATTTATGAATCCCAGCTGCCGCCGTCTTTCCAGCGCCCATCGCCAAAATCACAGTCGCAGCACCCGTTACCGCATCCCCGCCGGCAAAGACTTCCGGACGCGAGGTCTGACCTGAATCTTCGTTAATGATGATCCCACCCCATTTCTGGGTCTCAAGACCTTTCGTCGTCATCTTGATCAGCGGGTTCGGCGACGTCCCAATCGACATAATCACAGTGTCAACCGGAATTTCGTATTCAGAACCCTTGATCGCGATCGGGCGTCGGCGTCCGGAAGCGTCCGGTTCGCCTAATTCCATTTTCTGAACCGTCATGCCGCGAACGAAACCCTTTTCGTCGCCAAGAATTTCGGTCGGATTCGTGAGCGTTTTAAAAATAATTTCTTCTTCCTTCGCGTGGTGAACTTCTTCTACACGCGCCGGGAGTTCCGCTTCGCTGCGACGGTAAACGATATAAACTTCTTCTGCGCCTAAGCGCTTCGCGCAGCGAGCCGCATCCATCGCAACGTTTCCGCCGCCAACAACGGCGACACGCTTCGAATGAACAATCGGGGTTGCCGAATCGTCTTTATACGATTTCATTAAGTTAACGCGGGTCAGGAATTCGTTCGCGGAAAAAACGCCATTCAGGTTTTCACCCGGGATATTCATAAAATTCGGAAGTCCGGCGCCAGATCCAACGAACACAGCTTCGTATCCGTCTGAAATCAGGTCGTCAATCGAGATCGAGCGTCCGACAACGACGTTGACATGCATTTTGACGCCAATCGCTTCAAGCCGATCGATTTCACGCTGAACGATCGCCTTGGGCAGACGGAATTCAGGAATACCGTAAACCAAAACGCCGCCAGCAAGGTGAAGCGCTTCAAAAATCGTAACTTCGTAGCCCAGCTTCGCTAAGTCGGAAGCACAGCTCAAACCGGCAGGACCCGATCCGACGATCGCGACTTTATGACCGTTGGGAACTGGCTTTTCGGCTGGAGCTTCGGGCTGCGCATTATGATAATCCGCGGCGAAGCGTTCGAGACGCCCAATCGCAACTGGTTCACCCTTAATTCCGCGGACGCAGCGCTCTTCACACTGCGATTCCTGAGGACAGACACGTCCAGAGATCGCCGGAAGTCCGTTGGTCTCGTAGATTTTTTGATACGCACCTTCAAAATCACCTTCAACAATGAGTTTCAGAAAATCAGGGATACGAATATTAACCGGACAACCCGCAACGCACGGACGATGTTTGCACTGAAGACAGCGTTTTGCTTCTTCGATAGCGGTTTCCGCCGTGTAGCCGAGCGTGACTTCCTTAAAGTTATGATTACGGACGAGCGGCGGCTGTTCCGGCATTTCATATTTAGTGGGTCGCATATTGGGCATGATTACTTTACCTCCTTGTGGAAAAGGTTGCAGGATTCTTCATATGCATGGCGCTCAAAGCTTTTATAAACGCTGGAACGGGCGATCGCTTCATCGAAATCAACCTGATGAGCGTCAAATTCCGGACCGTCAACGCAGGCGAAAACCGTTTTCCCGCCAACCGTCAGCCGACAGCAACCGCACATGCCTGTCCCATCCACCATAATCGGGTTCATCGAAACAACGGTATGAATACCATATTCTTTCGTCAACTTGGAGACGAATTTCATCATGATCAATGGTCCAATCGCGACGACTTCATCATAACCTTCGCCCGCATCGATTAACTTGCGGAGCGCATCGGTCACTAAACCCTTCTCGCCATAGGTTCCGTCGTCCGTCATCAAGACGAGTTTTTCGCTCACCGCGCGGAACTCATCCTCAAGAATCACAAGGTCCTTGCTTCGGAAGCCGGCGATTGTATGAACAATTGTACCGTGTTCGTGGAACGCTTTCGCAACCGGATACGCAATCGCTGATCCGACGCCTCCGCCAACCACCGCAACCTTCTTGAAGCCTTCAACCTTGGACGGTTCACCCAACGGACCGACAAAGTCCTGGATGAAGTCGCCTTCGTCGAGCATGTTCAATTTCTGGGTCGCTGCGCCTACGATTTGGAAAATAATCGTAACCGCGCCGGTCTCCGGGTTCGAATCAGCGATCGTAAGCGGAACGCGTTCGCCCAACTCATCGACACGGAAAATGATAAACTGACCTGCTTTTGCCTTCCTGGCGACAAAAGGAGCTTCAACCTCCATCAACGTAACGGTCGGATTCAACGATTTCTTCTTTAAAATTTTATACATCCGAGTTCCCTTTCTTCTTTATATCCCATCTTAACAATTTTCGCACACAGGCACTGCAAACCCATGGCGCAAACTACCATTGTGCCACCGCTCACAATCATATCCTGAAATCATGGATTAATCAATCTTTTTCGATGAGATCTCCACCGGTCGGGCTACGATCTAATTCATCCCCGTGATGCAACTCTCCAAGCGGCAATTCAGCCGAAACCAGAACCTTTTCCGCACGATAGGCGCTCGGAGTCCGCCCCGTATACCGACGGAAAACCTTCGTAAAATAGTTGTAGTCACAAAATCCGACCAGCGCACCGACCTCCCGAATGCTCGCGGACGTCGTTTTCAGCATTCGCTTCGCTGCATGCACCCGTTCTTCCGCGATAAGCATCGATAAACTCCGACCACCGCTATCGTCCGAAACAATCCGATACAGCCGGCTTTTCGGAATCGCCAAGTCGTCAGCAATATCGCTGGGATGAAGCGATTTCGCGTAATTCGTTCGCAAATAAAGCAAGAGTCGGTCAAAATCATTCATTTGCTCAATAGTTCTTAATTGAGAGAGGCGAACTTCGCTAACACAAGTATTGATAATTTCGTACGCAGCGCGTATCGCCCGGCTCGATAGCCGCGGCAACCGGCAAAAAGCCCTTTTTAAATCGTATAAATCGTTGTACCAACAGCAGTTCCGCTCCGTCCGCTGCCACTGCTGTTCAATCGGTGAATCATCCAGAATCTGACCGAACAGAATCGTCGCCTCCAACTTGCGATTCTCATAGATCGGAATTGCCGTATCAATCAGTCCCGCATGGCAGCGGTACTGGAACGGTTTTTCGATCGTTTTTGCGGCTTCGATTCCTTTTAAATCGGAAGTAAAACATTTTTGATAGCCGAACTTTGTTTGGCAAATCATGTTGCAAAAATCCGAACGGCGATTAACTGTAACAAGTTCCTCTGCACCAATCGTATGAAGCGAAAAACGTAAATTTGTCAATTCTTGCAAGTTCATTAATAACTCGCGAATCCGGTTGACGTCCAGATTGATTTCTTCGCATTTTTTCATAAAATTTCACTCCATCGATCCAAATTTAGCGGTGCAAAGCTATTTTTGAAAAAATAAGGCTAAATCGAAAATCAGATCAAAGTACCCATTAAGTCCCGTCAAAACAGGAAAAAGAGACAACACTCCGTGAAAACGATTCTAACATCTCCGCATGGATTTTAGGGGAGATCAATCGGAATGTTTGACTTTTCTCAATGAAGATTGAAAACATTTTCAATACGGTGATATAAAGGTATGGATCATGTGCATCCGACAGCGAGCTTGTTTTCATCCGACAGTGAAGCTGCGCTGCAGGCAGGGAACACATGGGCAGGTATTCCGGGGGAAAGGTCTGATTATCGGTCCGATTTTTCTCAACCAGCAGGAGGTGCATAGAATGTATATACGTGAATACGGAAAAGAGAACAGGAAGATCCTTTTGTTCTTCCCCGGCAGCTGTGAACCATGGCAGGAGTATGCCCGCGCTGCGGAAGAATTAGCGAGACACTTTCATGTCTTGCTGGTCGTTCCGGACGGTCAGGATCCGGAAGAACACACGGATTTTATATCTGTGGAAAAAACGGTGGACGATACAGCCGCATGGCTGAAGGATCATGGGATCAATCATCTGGATGCCCTTTACGGTTTGAGCTATGGCGGCGGGATGGTCACCAGGTTCCTCGTAACGCAGAATATCCCTGTGGATAAGGCGATTATTGACGCCGGAACCTCGCCGTATGAGTATCCGAAATGGATCTGCAAACTCATTGGTTTGCGTGATTTTTTGATGATTAAAATCGGCAGGGCATCCACGGCGGTCATGAAAGCGGCGTTCCCGCCGGAGCGTTTTGCCCGGAATCCCGACAAAGCAGATGAGGAATACCTCAAGATCAGGCGCTACCTTAAGACTTACAGTAACAGAACGCTCTGGAACATCTTCTGGTCTGCGAATAATTATCACGTACCACACCCCGCGCCGAAGCTGAACACGGTCATCCAATTCTGGATCGGCACGGATGAATGGGGATCGAGATTCCGAGATTTGAAATGGTATCAGAAATACCTGCCGCAGCTGGAACTTGTAAAGATTCCGAATATGATGCACGGTGAATTTGTGATAATGCATCCGAAGAAATTCGCGGAGAAGGCATTGGCATTTTATGAGCAGAAATGAGAGATGAAATATGTGAGCAGCCGCCGTCGCAGCGCGCCTATTTTACTATTTTTTTTCAGGTTTTTCCTATACGTAAACCCGTTTTTTCAATATAATTCGGGTAACAACGAACTCGGGGCAATCGATTCGCCTCCGAGAAAAACCTAATTAGGAGTGTTGATCATGAAGAAATTGTTTGTTTTGGCGTTGACGCTCATTGTCATCCTCACCGCCGCTTCCGCCGTTTTCGGCGAAGGTAAAACCATCGTTTATTGGTCGATGTGGTCCGAATCCGAACCGCAGGCGAAGGTCATCAAGGAAGCCGTTGAAGCTTATGAAGCCGAATCCGGAAATACCGTCGACCTCCAGTTCAAGGGTCGCTCGGGCATCCGCGAAGGTCTCCAGGCTGCGCTTGACGCCGGAACGGTGATTGACCTCTTCGACGAAGATATCGACCGCGTCAACGTCCAGTGGGGCGCATACACGATGGATCTCGAAGAACTTGTTGCGTCGACCGGCTATGAAGAAACCGCGATTGCAGGGCTCATGAGCGCTGCGCGCGAAGTTGCCGGCGGGACCTTGAAATCGATCCCGTACCAGCCGAATCTTTTCGAAATTTTCTACAACGTTGATATCTTCACGGAAGCCGGCGTTGAATCCGTTCCGACGACCTGGGAAGAATTCATCGCTGCCTCTGAAAAAATCGCGGAAGCTGGTTATATTCCGTTCACGACCGACGACGCTTATGTCCCGACGAACTTCGGTTATCAGTTAGCCCGCTACCTTGGCGTCGAAGGCGTCGAAAAAGTCGTCAATGAAGGTCTTTGGGCGGAAACTCCGGAAGTCCTCTTAGCGGCTCAGGATTATGCAACGCTCGCCGAAAAGGGACTGCTTTCTGAAACGTTCGGTACGGCAGCTTGGCCGACCAACCAGAACGGTGAATTTGCGCTTGGCGACGCGGCGATGTATCTGAACGGTTCATGGCTCCCGAACGAAGTCAAGGAATTAACCGGCGACGATTTCAATTGGGGCTGCTTCGCTTATCCGGAAGTTCCGAACGGCGCGACGGGTCTTGACGCCGCGAACTTCGGCGCCCAGGTTTTAGCCATCAACGCCAAATCGGAAGTTGCTGAGGAAGCGTTCGCAATCATCACGAAGATCACGAAGGGCGAGTATGACGCTAAGCTTTCGGTTGAATCCGTCGGAATTCCTGCCGATACGACGAACACCGAATGGCCGGAAAAACTCGCTTCGGTCAAACCGGTCATGGATTCCCTCGCAGTCCGCTTCCCGTGGGCAGCCGGCATCGAAGCCAACGCTGACATGACGCCAATCATTAAGGAAAACTTCCAGAAGCTTTGCGCTGGTCAGATCGACGCACAGACGTTCGTCGACAACCTCGAAGCTGCTTCGAAATAGTTCTCAGCCAGAGACATTCAATTCGTGATTTGTCGTTCGGGGGGAGAAAAAATTCTCCCCCCGTCTGGGTCAAAGCGGATTCGGGTTGAGGCGTCTTTGAGACAACCGTCAAAACCCAAAAATGGTTCGACCCGAATCCGAAATCTTGTTTTTCGAAACAATTTACCGACTGAAAGGAGTTATCCATGAGACGAAATAAATCTGTCATCGCCGCATTCATAGCGCCTGCCTTACTGATTTTCTGTACGGTTTATATCTACCCGATTTTGCGAACGGTTTTTATGAGCTTTTTCAAGGTCGAAAACGCAACCTCGACAATGGAACAATGGGAATTCGTTGGCGTCAGAAACTTTATTGACCTGAGTAAAACCGAACTTTTCAAAATCTCGCTTTGGAACTTATTCAGAATTTGGGCGATTGGCGGGATTTTCGTCCTGACGCTGGCGCTCCTTTTCGCCGTTATTCTGAACAGCGGCATCCGATTCAAAAAATTTTTCCGAGCCGTGATCTATATGCCAAACGTCATTTCGGCGGTTGCGTTAGCGACAATGTGGATCCAGTACGTTTACAATCCAAAATTCGGGCTCGCGACAAACTTCTACCAGTCCATCACGGGATTCCTCGAAATGCTCGGAATGGGTCCATTTGGCAGGATCAACTGGACGGATTCAACATATAAATTCTGGTCGCTCCTCTTCGCTTACTGTTTCGGAATGGTCGGGTATCACATGCTCATCTTCTCAAGCGGGATCGAAAAAATTCCGTCCGAACTTTACGAAGCCGCGACCATCGACGGCGCATCCAAACCGCAGCAATTCTGGAAAGTCACGTATCCGCTGCTTCATGGTGTTATAAAAACGAATATTACGATGTGGTCGATTACCTCGGTCGGATTCTTCGTCTGGTCGCAGCTTTTCGCGATGGTCACCGCCGATACACAGACGATCACCCCGATGGTCTACATGTACCTTCAGGTCTTCGGCGCGGGAAACGTCGTTACGGAGCGTAACGCCGGATTAGGCGCCGCCGTCGGCGTCGTCCTCAGCCTGATCGTCGTCAGCGTCTTTATCCTGACGACGGTTCTAATCCGCGACGAAGAAATTGAATACTAAGGAGGAACCGATGATAAAGAAACTTTTTGGTCCCGTCAACTGGCGGAAAGAGGCGTCGCTTCTCCCTGGCTACCTGATCCTGACGCTCTGGGTCATCTTCACGTTCGTCTTAATCGGCTGGATTTTCGCCGCCTCTCTCGCTACGACACGCGAAATATTCAAAGGAACCGCGCTGCAATTCCCGACAGGGCTTCACTTTGAAAACTACATTAAAGCCTGGAACTCACAGAACGTATCGGTCTTTTTTACGAATTCGCTTTTTTACGCGCTCATCTCGACCGCACTGCTAATTGTTATCTGTGCTCCAGCAGCCTACTCGCTTTCCCGCTTTAAATTCTTCCTGAACCGCCCGATTCAATCCAGCTTTGTCGCAGCGATGGGCGTTCCGATGGTCATGATCATCCT
>DAOUFB010000152.1:0-14500 GCA_034430135.1 Flexilinea sp.
GTAGCGTAGCGGAGTGGGGGAGTCATGGACATCTCGATACGATAAAAATATTCACGTCTCTTTCCGACGCAAAAAGCGTTTTGAGACACCCTCTTACGAGCGCCGATCCCAATATCCTCGGTGCAGCGCCAAAAATTCGGGTTCTAACTCGATGATCGGTCCGACGATTTCCATCGGTTTCTGACCGCAGGCAACCACAGCCCGCGAAGGCAGGTCGAGCGTCGGATTGCGCGGATCATCCCCGGTAACTTTTTTCAACTCCGACTCACGGCAGATATAAACCGTCCTGCCTAAATTTCCCCAATACATCGCGCCGGTACACATCGCGCAGCCTTCAGCGACGTTATACATTGTCATCCGCGCCAATTCGTCCTTCGAGTAGACTTGCGACGCACGGCGCATAAGTTCCGTCTCCGCATGAGCCGTGCAATTTCCGTTGCCGGTGACTTCTTCGTTGCCCTGCTCCATCAGAATATTTCCGTTTTCATCCGCCAACAGGCAACCAAACGGATGATCCCCGCGTTCCTTCGCTTCCCTCGTAATTTCGATCGCACGGTGCAACAATTCCGCCTCAAATGGCTTCAAGTCACTGAGCTTCGTTTCTTTCTGATCCCATTCAATCGTTTTAACCTGCTTCATTTTCCCGTTCGCCCCTCTTCCCGCTCATCGCAGCGGCAATCTCATCTATCGGCGGATTTTTGCCGCTAAATTCACCCGCAACCCCGCCTTCATAGAGCACCAGGATTCGGTCGGACATTTGCAAAATTTCGTTCAAATCCGTAGAAATTAAGAGCACGCCGCAGCCGCGTTCCCGCGCTTCTACCATGCAGTCGTGAATATATTGCGCTGCACCAATGTCTAGACCGCGGATCGGATGAACCGCAATGAGCAAATCCGGATTGCGTTCCAGCTCGCGCGCCAGGATTACTTTCTGTTGATTCCCGCCGGAGAGCTGACCCGACGGCTGATCCACGCCGAAGCAGCGAATATCATATTTTTCGCGCAGCGCTTCAGCATGTGCCTTGATCGCGTTCCAATTCAGAAGAAGTCCATTTCCGGATCCGAACTTTGAATCCGTCTCCGATTTAAGGAGCAAGTTCTCATAAATCGACATGGACCCGACCAATCCCATTTTATTGCGGTCTTCCGGAACGTGGGAGACGCCTTGACCGATAAAATTAACGGGCGAAAAAAGCGCGATATCTTTTCCGGCGAACGTTACTTTTCCTTCATCCGGCGCAATCAATCCAGTCGCCAACTTCGCCAGCTCGCTTTGCCCATTTCCGTCAACGCCCGCAATCCCTAAAATTTCGCCGCGGCGAATTTCGAGAGACAGATCGTGCAAACCGTTATGCTTCGAAGACGAGTTATACCCCACGTGATCCAACGCAAAAACCGGCTCCTCTGCCATGTCCGCCGTCCGCTTGGGGTAGGTACATTCAACAAGCCGGCGCCCAACCATCAGCGACGCCAGTTCGGACTCGCTCGCTTCACCGCGCTTAACCGAAGCGACGACCTCCCCTTTCCGCAAGACCATAATGCGATCGCTAATCTCCATCACCTCGCGCATCTTATGCGAAATGAAGATGACCGATTTTCCTTCGCTCGTGAGCCGGCGGATAATCCCGAAAAGTCCCGCTGTTTCCTCGTCGGTCAGTACCGCTGTCGGTTCATCCAGAATCAGGATCTCGCTCCCGCGCCAAAGCGTTTTAATAATTTCGACGCGCTGCTGTGCCCCGACGGATATTTCCTTAATCTTTTTATCGAACTCAATTCCCAACCCGTACCGATCGGAAAGCGCTCCGATCTCCGCCCGCGTTTTGGCTTCATCGATCAAAAGCGAACGGTCCGAGGTCTCGCCGAGAATAATATTTTGAAAAACCGAAAAAGCTTCGATCAACATGAAATGCTGGTGCACCATGCCGATACCGAGGCTGACCGCGTCGGCAGGTGATTGAATTTTCACCTGCCGACCGTCTTTGAAAATTTCGCCGGAGGTTGGATGATACAGTCCGCAAAGAACGTTCATCAACGTTGACTTCCCCGCCCCGTTTTCACCCAAAAGCGTCAGCACTTCGCCGCGTTCGAGCGTCAAATCGACATCCCGATTCGCAGTGAATAACCCGAATTGTTTCGTGATTTTTTTCATCTCCAACAGCGGTGCTTGACCTTCGCTCATTTTTCCCTCCGCCATGGGCTTCAAAATGCCCAATCTGATATAGACCGAACTATTTCAGTTCGTAATTGATCGTAATTTTTCCAGCCTTAAGATCTTCGAAAATCGCCTTGAACGCTTCTTCCTGATCTTTCATCGATTCGCCAATCTCACCCAGATAGAGAACGCCTTCCTTAACACCGGCTTCGATCACGGCATCGCCGAACGTCCCATCTTTCGTCTTTTCAAGACCAAGACCGACGAGTGCGACGTTATCCGTGATAATCGAGGTCAGGATCCGGTCGGGCATCTGAGAAAGCGATTCGCCCGGCTGCGCGATGCCCCAGCGGTTTTCGAAACCGGAGAGACCTTCGCGGACACCAACGTCAACAGCGGAAGCGGTTCCAAAAAATACATCCACATCGTTGGTCGAAATCATGGACATCGCAATTTCTTTCCCCTTCGCCGTATCATCCCAGCTATTCGCCCAACTTACGGAAACTTCAGCGTCCTCATTCGTGTATGCGACGCCCTGTTCAAACCCATTGATGCACTGTTTCGCGGTCGTGATTTCCATGCCGCCGACGAACCCAATCTTTTTCGTCTCCGTCTTCAGCCCGGCAAGCGCACCCGCAAGGAAGCCCATTTGCGTATTGTCAGCCTTAACCGACATGACGTTCTCAGCCTTCGCGTCGCCGTTCAGAATCAGGAAATTCGTCTTCGGGAAAGACGGGGCAACTTCCATGACCGCGTCCGTAAATTCGTTCCCCGGGGCAAAGACGAGGTCAAAACCCATATTCGCATACTCAGTCAGAATCGAGACATAGTCCGTCTGTGCGACGTTTTCCGAATAAGCCGTCTCGAATCCGAATTTTTCCGCCGCGCCGGTCATCCCAGCGTAGCAGGCGCTGTTCCAACCGCCGTCAGCGATCGGCGCGTTCGCGATCATCGCGACTTTCCACGTCTTATCAGCGTCAGCCGGTTTTGCTTCCGCTTCCGCTGCGGGTTTCGCATCCGCTGCGGGTTCTGCGACGCTATCCGTGGCAGGTTCCGTTTTCGGCGTACAGCCAAGCATCAGCGCCGCAAACAACGCGGTCAAAACAACAAACAATAAAACTTTTTTCATACGAACTCCTTTGAGAATATGAAATATTCGTTTACAGGAAAGCGGTTACTTTCCCTCCCGCGCGTACGGTTGCCCGTTCGCTTTCGGTTCGTTGGATTGCTTCGTCGAAATGAGCAAGACAAAAATCGTCAAAACGTAAGGAAGCATCGACAGAAGCTGATAAGGAATTTCACGGAAAAGAACCTGGAATCGGAGCTGAACCGCGTCGGCGAGACCGAATAGGAGCGTCGCGAAAAGAACGCCCATCGCACTCCAGTTTCCGAAGATAACCGCCGAAAGCGCGATGAAACCGCGTCCGGCGACGACCCCTTCCGAGTACGCCCCAATGTAGCAGGTCGTCAAATAAGCGCCCCCCATTCCAGCTAAAAAGCCGCAAATGATACAGGAAAGATATTTGACCCGCGTTACGCTGACGCCGAGCGATTCAGCCGCGCGCGGATACTCCCCGACCGCGAGATAATTCAATCCCGGTTTCGTCCGGCGGAAAAACCAAATCGTAAAGAACACGAGGAAAAATGCAAGATAGGTGATCGGATGCGCCTGAAAAAGGATCGGTCCGATAAACGGGAGCGACGATAACGTCGGAATCGACGCATTTCCAATCGTTGGACCTTGCATAAGCGTCGTCTTGACGCCGAAAACCGTTCTCGACAAGAAAGTTGAAAGCGCCGGTGCGAGAATATTCAGCGCCATGCCGTTAATCGTCTGACCTGAACGCAGCGAAATCGTCGAAAAGGCATAAATCAAATTCAGCAGTACGCCCGCCAACGAACCTGACAGCAGTCCAATGATCGGATTTTGGGTCAAATACCCGGCGATAAAACCCACGCCGGCGCCAATCGTCATAATCCCATCAAGACCGATATTGACCATTCCCGCTTTTTCCGAATAAAGCTCCGCGAGCCCCGCGAGAAGCAGCGGCGTCGCCATTCGGATCATCGACACGATCAAATTTTCCAGAAAAGAGACCGTTAATATGGATTCCATCGTTTACGCCGCCTTTCTTATCCGTCGTTCAATTTTTTCGACGATGCGCTGAAACTCGGGGAGACTTACGAGCCCCATCGCGGCGACTGCAAAAATGATAATAATCGCCTGAACGACGTCCACGATCGCCGACGGAATTCCCGCACCAACCTGCATTGTATTCGCCCCAACGCGCAGCGCCGCGAACAATAACGCCACGAATGAAGTCCCCAATGGATTTAATTGTCCAATGAGCGCAATCGCCACGCCGTCAAAACCGAAACCTTTCGCAAACCCGCCCATCAACCGGTAAGATACACCCGCGACTTCCACCGCGCCGCCCAGACCGGCAATCGCGCCGGAGACGACGAACGAAAGAATCGTCATGCGTTTCACCGGCAGCCCGTTTACTTGCGCCGCGATAGGGTTATTTCCCACGACGCGCAACCGGAAGCCTCCGGCTGTATGATAGAGAAAATAGGAGATAACGACGAGAACGAAAAGGACGACGATGATTCCGAAGTGAACCCGCGTCGGAGGAAGAATCCGAGCCAAACGACTCAATGGATCAACCGCGCGGGTTTGCGGAATGTTCGCTTCCATCAAGGGACCAGCGTAAAGATAGCCCATGAACAGGGTCGCGATGTAGTTTAGGAGAATCCCGATAATCATTTCGTTCAGGTTCCGAAATGCCTTAAGAATCCCCGGAATCGCGCCCCATATTGCCCCAGCCGCCATTCCAGCGGCGAGCGTGATGACCGTATTCAGCGGACCGTTGAACGGGAGGACGAGCGTCGAGACCCAGTTCGCCGCAATCGCGCCGGCGATAAACTGCCCCTCGATGCCCAGGTTCAGCATGCCGCATTGATACGAAAAAACAGCAGCAAGCCCCGTAAAAATCAACGGTGTAACTTTGACGATCGTCTCCCCTATCGACGGAAGACTCCCAAACGCACCCCGCCCTAAATAACCGTATGCAACAATCGGATCTTTTCCGATCAGCAAAATCAGGATCGCCCCCGTCAGCATCGCTAACAGAATAGAGATAACCGAGACAGCAATCCGTAAAATTGTTCGCGTTATTGTCATCTTATTCCTCACCCGTCACGGTTGTTCGACAACTAAATCCTAACATAATCATTTGACTTTTGCTGCGAACGATGTTTACTAAACGAATGTGACAAATGTAACAAGACGTTTTATTTAGGGCGGTTGATCTTACGGAGCCCAGCCAATTTTATTGATACGCTTTTTTCTTCGCAGCAGCGACAAGCCCCCTGAATAATGGATGCGCACGGTTCGGACGGCTCTTGAACTCGGGATGAAACTGAACGCCGACGAAGAAATCATTTTCGGGTATTTCAACCGTTTCCACGATCCGCCCGTCCGGAGACATGCCGCTGATTACCAAACCTGCCTTCGTTAGCTGCTCGCGGTAATCGTTGCTGAATTCGTATCGGTGGCGATGACGTTCGGAAATTTCCTCGCGTTCATAGCATTCAGCCATTTTCGTCCCCGCTAAAATTTTACAGGGATACGCGCCTAAGCGCATCGTTCCGCCCTTGGCGATAGCGTCGCTCTGATCCGGCATGAAGTCGATCACCGGATGCGGAGTAGCTTCGGCGAATTCGGTCGAATTTGCGTCCGTCAGTCCGCAGACGTTCCGTGCATATTCGATAACGGCAATCTGCATTCCTAAACAAATCCCCAGGTAAGGCAGGTTCTTTTCTCGTGCATAGCGCGCAGCGACGATTTTTCCTTCAATTCCGCGCCCGCCGAAACCGCCGGGAATAATCATCCCGTCACAGCCCGCAAAAGCTTCATGGACCGTCTCCTTCGTAACCGTTTCGGAATCGATCCATTCGATCTTAACCTTACAGCCATTCTCATACCCGCCATGCTGGAGCGCTTCCATGACCGAGAGGTAGGCGTCATGCAACTTCACGTATTTCCCGACAATCGCGATCTTGACTTCCTGCTTGCACTCGGCGATCCGCCCCAACATGCGTTCCCAATCGCTCATATCGAGATACGTCGGTGAAATTTTCAACTCACGGCAAACAATCTCGGAAAAATGCGCCTTTTCCAACATCATCGGCGCTTCGTAGAGAACCGGAACCGTGTCGTTTTCAATCACGCAATCGGGCTTCACGTTACAGAACATGGATATTTTCTGCTTGATCCCGTATTCAATCGGCTGGTCGCAGCGAAGAACGATAATCCGCGGATTAATCCCCATGCTCTGGAGTTCCTTGACGGAATGCTGCGTCGGTTTGGACTTCTGCTCACCCGAGCCCGAAAGATAGGGAACGAGCGTGACATGAATAAAAAG
Organism: Flexilinea sp.; assembly: GCA_034430135.1. Lineage (GTDB taxonomy): Bacteria > Chloroflexota > Anaerolineae > Anaerolineales > Anaerolineaceae > Flexilinea. Next base: position 6,580 of record DAOUFB010000152.1, read on the forward strand.
CGCGTTATCCGGTCCGACTTCGAGACCAATTTGGCGGATGGCTTCGATAAACGGCTGACTCTCCATGTCTCCGACCGTTCCGCCAATTTCCGTGATCACGATGTCCGCCTGAGACATCTTTCCCACGGAATAAATAAAATTCTTGATTTCATCGGTAATATGCGGGATGACCTGAATCGTCTGACCCAGGTATTCGCCGTTTCGTTCTTTATTTAAGACGTTCCAATAGACTTTCCCGGTCGTCAGGTTCGAGAAATGATTCAAATTCTCGTCAATGAATCGTTCATAATGACCTAAATCCAGGTCCGTTTCTGCGCCGTCGTCCGTGACGAATACTTCGCCATGCTGGAACGGGCTAATCGTCCCAGGATCGACGTTGATATACGGGTCAAGTTTCTGCGCCATGACCTTCATTCCGCGGGCTTTCAACAAGCGCCCCAGAGATGCGGCGGTAATCCCTTTTCCAAGACCCGAAACCACGCCTCCGGTTACAAAAATAAATTTTGTCATCTGATACCTTCGCCTTTCACTGAAACCTAAAGCCTTATTTTAATCTAATCCAAAGTACAAAGCCGTTAAATAGCGCAATTTCTATTCTTATCCGCCGCGGATTCGACCGGACGCTCGGGTTTACGATATAATTTTCAGCCGGAGGAAAAAGCCATGATCGAAATCGGACAAAGGCAAGAACTGAGCGAAACCGTTAGCAAAAAAAACGTCGCCGCGGCGGTCGGTTCCGGCGGACTTCCCGTCTACGCGACGCCAGCGATGATCGCGCTGATGGAGAGGACCGCTTTCACGCTGCTGCAAGAACATCTCGATGAGGGACAATCATCGGTCGGCACAGCGGTCAACATCAAACATCTCAGCGCAACGCCTATCGGATTGACCGTTCGCGCCGTTGCTGAACTCGTTGAGATCGATCGGAAACGGTTTTCTTTCAAGGTCGAGGCATTCGACAACCAGGGGAAAATTGGAGAAGGAACGCACGAACGCTTCGTGATTAAGTCCGAGGACTTTCTCGCCAAAGCGCAGGCAAAACTGCCATGAAAAATCACTTTGAATTCGATCTGATTGCGACCGACGGCTACGCGCGCGCCGGCGTTTTCTATACGCCCCATGGCGCGATTGAAACGCCGATTTTCGCGCCCGTCGGAACGCAGGGAACCGTCAAATCGCTCACCGCACGGCATCTCGAAGAGCAGAACATTTCGTTTATTCTATCGAATACATATCATCTATATTTACGTCCTGGAGATGAACTCATCGCCTCGCTCGGCGGACTTCATCAATTCATCAACTGGAAAGGTCCAATTCTGACCGACAGCGGCGGTTTTCAGGTTTTCTCGCTCAACGAGTTACGGAAAATCGACGAACAGGGCGTTACCTTCCGTTCGCACCTGGACGGCTCAAAGCACCGCTTTACGCCGGAAAAATCGATCGCGATTCAGGAGAATCTCGGCTCGGATATCATGATGGCGTTTGATGAATGCGCCGTTCCGACGGATTATCAATATTCGGTGGGCGCAATGAACCGGACGCACCGCTGGCTCGAACGCTGCGTCAAGGCGAAAACGCGCGCGGATCAGGCGCTTTTCGGAATTGTCCAAGGCGGTATCTTCCCGGATTTACGTGAAAAATCAGCGCAGTTCGTCGCCTCGATGGACACACCGGGCGTCGCGATCGGCGGGCTCTCCGTCGGTGAATCGAAATCAGACATGCTCAAGACGCTTGACGTCTTAGCCCCCATCCTGCCGGCGAATAAGCCTCATTACTTGATGGGCGTTGGTTCACCCGAAGATTTAGTCAACGGCATCCGCCGCGGCGTCGATATTTTCGACTGCGTTCTTCCGACCCGCCTCGCGCGCCACGGTGCGGCGATGACGCGGCACGGGCAAATGAACCTCGTCAATCATAAGTATCGTGATGATCCGCGCCCGATCGTCGAAGGCTGTACCTGTTACGCCTGCCAGAATCACAGCCGCGCTTATATTCGTCATCTTTTCCGCTCAAAAGAAAACCTGTCCGGAACGCTGCTCTCGATTCATAATATTCATACGTTAATCGAAATCGTCCGCGATGCCCGAAAAGCGATCATCGCTGGAACCTATGATGATTTTGCGGATGAATTTTTAGCGGGATACCCCAAAAAACCCTAATCTGTAAACGACGCGTCAATCGATCGCATCGATTCGCCCGCTTCCAGCCGCCCCGCGACCTCGTCAAATTCCGGGGCGGTTTTCGCGCCGCTTTCCGCTTTCATCTCGCGCATCATTCGTCCTAACCCGCGGCTGTCCGTATCCGGGCGCGCCGCTTTCTCCGACGCTTCAGTAAAAATACGGAATTGATCGTTCCCGATCGTCCGGACGCGATTGACGAGCCGCGTCACGTCATCCGACGCACAGCGCGGACAAACGACCTGCGCATGATCAAATTCCTCGTAGGAAAGGCGCGCCTCAAACCGCGCGCCGCATGCCTCACACGCATATCTGTATACCGGCATAACCCCTCCTTGCGTCACGAGGTTTCCTCATGACCATGAATCCAACCCCATATTCAATTATAATCCTTGAACCTGCCCCGCCGAAATCGGTCAAAGACGGGGAACACTAAGGAATAACGCCATCAGACGAAAACGTCAGGACGCATTTTTAGGTACCGAACAAAACATGATCCCAAACATTCCATATTTTAAAGTCTTACCCCATGATCCGCTGATCCTGATTCTGTCCGGACTTTCCGGGTCAGGGAAAGATACCGTGATCGAAGCGCTTCGAAACGAATCCGAATTCGATTTTCGCTTTGTTGTAACGATGAATACCCGTCCGATCCGCGAAAATGAGGTCGACGGCGTCGATTACCATTTTACGACCCGTGAACACTTTTTGGAAATGATTGAAAACGGTGAACTCGTCGAATACGCTAAAGTCTACGAAGATTATAAAGGAATCCCGCGCTTCGAAATCGATCAGGCGCTCGCCTCCAAAACCGATATTATCCTTCGCGTCGATCATCAGGGTGCACGAAAAGTTAAAGAAGACTACCCTGATGCGTTCTCAATTTTCCTGTTGCCGCCGGATTCCGAAACCTGGAGCAGCCGGCTTATCGGTCGCGGCGGTGACAGCGATCTTCGAACGCGGCTGGAAACCGCGGACGACGAGCTGAATCACCTGGATGAGTTTGACTACCTCGTCGTCAACGATGATTTGAATCAGACAATCCGAAACATCAAGGCAATTATCTGCGCCGAAGGCTGTCGGATGCGCCGCAATCATCTTCGCCGCACGCCCTCTATGGAGAAGGAACATGACGCTTAATCAAGGAACCAGCTATCTGCCTGAATCGAAATACCGCCGTTTCGTCGCGGTTCGTCCGGTCGTTACATTTATCTTTATCATCCTGACGCTCGCTGTCTATATCGCACAGGTCGTCACCGAAGCTCAGTTCGGCGTCGACTATCCGCTCCAGTTCGGCGCAAAGTATGGACCGATAATCTATTTTTCTGATGAATACTGGCGGTTGGTCACGCCGATTTTCCTTCATGGCGGATTAGTGCACTTTTTCGTCAATATGTACTCGCTCTTCATCCTGGGCATGGTCATTGAAAAGTTCTGGGGACACCGCGATTTTTTCCTTTTCTACCTGATTACCGGTTTCGCTGGAAACGCTTTTTCGTACATCTTTAATTTCAATAGCGTTTCCGTCGGCGCATCGACTTCGATTTACGGACTTCTCGCCGCCTACCTCTTTTTCATTCTCAAGAACCGTCAATTCATGCCCAACTTTTGGAAGCAGCTGCGCTCAGTTCTATTCACGATTGGTGTCAACTTTCTAATCAGCCTACGCGGGGATATCGATCTTTGGGGTCATATCGGCGGTTTCGTCAGCGGTGTTCTTATCTGCGTCTTCGCCGCGCCGACGCTGAAAGATCGCGTCCAACTCATGGATATGAATTTTTACGCTTCAAATGGGTCCGAACTTAGCGATGAATCGGAAACGCCCGTCATTGACAATGCGCTGTACGAAACGGTATCGCCAGCCCGCCGTTTCCTGACCTTCGCACTCGTGACGCTCATTTTCGTCCTGCTCGTCGTCTATTTCGACCGTTACGACCATCTCATCGCGCCGCTCACCTATCGCTGATTCCATCATTCGCCGGGAACGAGCTGCGCTATAATTGGGGACATGAACTTCTTTCAAGCGCTCATTCTCGGCGTCGTTCAAGGCGCTACCGAATTTCTCCCCGTTTCCTCCTCGGCGCATCTGGCGCTCGTCCCCTATTGGCTGAACTGGCAGCTTGATCCGGAGATCGTCTTTCTCTTCGGCGTACTGGTTCAAATGGGAACGCTCGCAGCCGTCATCGTGTACTTTTGGCGCGACCTCTGGAAAATCGCTTCCGCCATGCTCCGCGCGCTGTACCGACGCAAACCTTTCGACGACAGCGACGCCTATCTTGGCTGGATGATCATTCTTGGAACGATCCCCGCTGGAATCGTCGGAATAATTTTAAAACCGCTCGTCGAATCTGCGTTCGATAACCCGCGCGCGATCGCCGTTTTTCTTTGGGGAACCGCGATCATTCTGACGCTGTCCGAACGGTTGAGACGGAAAGAGCGGACGCTCGAAGACCTCGACGTCCTTGACGCGCTGGCGATCGGCTTCGGTCAGGCGCTCGCGATTTTTCCGGGTATCTCGCGCTCCGGAGCGACCATCTCCGCCGCGATGACCCGCCGTTTTACGCGCAGTGCCGCCAGCCGCTTTTCATTCCTGCTTTCGATACCCATCATGACGCTCGCGGGCGGTTTATCTGTCCTCGACCTCGATCATTTCGCACTGCTCAAATCGGTTGCGCCCGAACTCCTCGCCGCGACCATCCTCGCCGCTCTGACCGGCTTTTTCGCGATCCGCTGGCTTCTTGGCTATATCGCGAAAAAACCATTTACGATTTTTTCAATCTACTGCGCAATCGTCGGAACGTTAACATTCGTACTGACCTGGTTCCGCTAATTTTCAGCTATGCAGCGCTTGAACCTGATCCTGCGGAACAAACTTCGATCTCGATCGTTACACCGGTCGGATCGCGCAGCAGCTGCCGATCTGTGGGGCATGTTGCTGCTGCCGGTTTTGCTTGCGGCTGGGTTTTTAGCGTTTTTTCTGTTCTATGTCCGCGTAACGCAGGGACTGCCCTCCCTCGTCGAATTTGAAAACCGGATCAATGCTCGTCCCCAACCGTCCTTCTTCACCGACGCGACCGGAGAAACGCGCCTTCTTACGATCCGTTTCCCTGATTTGGATGAATCGTCCGCGCCGCGTTACCCCGCTCTTTCCGATTACGCGCCAGAGTTTATTCGGGCAATCGTCGCAGCGGAGGATTCAACTTTTTTCACGGATAGCGGTTCTCTGTTCGGCGTCGCCGATTTGCTTGACCCAACGCCGCAGCGGATCAGCGAAAAACTCGCCGAGATCCTTTTTCCCGAACGCCTCGGCGCCGGATTGACCCGAGCGTTCCGAATCCGCATTTTAGGATCTCAAATCCTGCGTTCCTATCCGCGTGAAAAAATACTCATCGCCTACCTCGAAAACGCCTACTTCGGTCAATACGCGATTGGAGTTCGCGCCGCGCTCCGAACCTATCTTGATCGAACGATCCGTGACGCAAGTCTGGCGGATGGCGTTTTACTCAGCGCAATTCTCGAAAAACCTGCGCTAAATCCAATCGACAGTCAGGGTGCGATGCGAACCAGTTATCTCGCCCAAATTGACCGCCTTCTCTCCGCGCACCACATCACATCATCCGAAGCTGATTCGCTTCGTGCACAGTCCTTTCTGATATTTGAGCCGCTCCCGCTTGAGCGAACGATGCCGACGAATCCTGTTCTCGAGAAAGCCGTCCTCGCCGCTATTGGGAAATTTGGATCTGAGGCAATTGAACGCGGAAACGTCGCGGTTCGGACGACGATCGACGCCGAACTTCAGTCCTATCTCAACTGTCTGAGCGGCATTGTTCCCGATTCCGGCGTCTTATCCTCCGCGGAAACGAGCCCGAATGAAACCGAGGCGGATGACCCAACGCAAGATGAAATCGCTTCAGAATCGGAGCAAAACGACATCACAGTTGCCAGCGCCTGCCCTCTTGAAGCCGCCGCATCGGACGAGGTCGAAGCCCGGGCAAAACGGCTTTTAGCCGCGGCGGAACTCTCGGTTTTCGTCCTCGATACGAAAACGGGTGATGCGCTCGCCGCGCTCCAAACCGGAAGCGACCGGCTCGGCAACCGGATCAGCGAAAAAACATTTCATGCGTACGCGCCTGGCTCGCTCTTGACCCTTTTCACCGCGCTAACCGCCTATGAAAATGGCTGGTCCCCTGCGACGGGTGTGTTCGACATGCCCAGTTTCTCAAAAGAACCGCTGCCAGCCGCCTATCTTGCGGAAGAGCCGGACGAATTGGGACCGATCCGCTTACGAACAGCGTTGACGAAAGATCGGTTAGCCCCGATTCTGGACGTCACGCGCGAGCTCGGTTCCGAAAAAATCTTACGAACACTCGACGAGTTCGGGTTGACGAATTGGAGCGGGCTCAGCGCGGATCGCCTCTATTTTGACGGAGGCTACGTGACTGCCGAAGCCCTCGCCATTGCCCTTTCAGCCTTCGCGGGAAGCGGACAAATCAACGGTGTTTACCTGAACGAGCGGGACACGCTCCCACGTCCGCGGACGGTTCTCGAAGCCTATACGCCATCTTCCCCCGACCCGATCGAACTCCAACCGCGCGGTGCGATTCAGCTCGTCGATGAATCACTCGCCTATTTAGTCAATCATACTTTTTCCGCCGAAACAGAGTTCTACCGGATACTGAATCGCCCCGCGGTCGTCAAAACAGGAAAATCGCTCAGCGAAACTTCGCGCTGGCTCGTCGGCTATACGCCGGACCGGGTCATCGTTCTGCGCATCGGCGCGGTTCTTAACGCCGAAACGCCCGATGAAGATCGAATCGAAGAAGCCGCCTTCCTCTTCTTTCAGGGAATCGCGGACCGAACGTTGAGAAATACAGCTCCGACGGGCTGGACGGAACCGGAAACGATAACGCACCAACTCGTTTGCGCTGAATCGGGAAAACTTCCGACGTCCGCCTGTCCGAATCTGGTCACAGAAGTGTTCATCGCAGGGAATGAGCCGACGGAGCGGGATACGCTGTACCAGTCCGCCGCGATCAACAGCGAGAACCAGACTCTGGCAACATCGCTGACCCCGCTAAGCTTGCGCGAGATGAAGACCTTTTTGAACCTGACGGGCGACGAGAAAAACTGGGCGGAACGAAAACGCATGGGACATGAATTACGCTATGATGCGATTCCCGCCGTCTACGATACAGTTTTACAGCGTGAAACCGGCGCGGTTCAAATCTTTTCGCCGGTTTCCTTTACCGAAGTGAGTTTAAATATGACCCCCGGAACGGAAAAAGTCGAGATTAAAGTCGCGCTGAATCTCGACCGCCCAATCACGGAAGTCCTCGTAAAAATCGGCGACGGGATCGACCCGACGCGATGGCGTGAAGTCAACTCAATTCAAAAAATCGAAAACGGACGCTGGACCGTCGCCGAAATCAACTCGACGGACCTGACGCCCGGAATCCATGTCGTCCGCGTCGCGGCAATTGACGCCGACGGGCGCTATATTTATGACGATGCCGTCATGCTGAAGGCGGACACGCCATAGTTATTTTCTCGACGAAATAATCCATAAACTTCGCAGGCTGGTGATCAAATTCATCAACCGGAAGGTGCCTCATCGTCAGCGCCATCAGCGTATCATAATAAAGCGCATTAACCGGCGTCGGAATCTTCTTCGCTTTTCCGAAACGGACGATCGCTCCATTCAGGAACTCAACTTCATTTTCACGGCTGCCCGAATACAGGTCGAT
>DAOUFB010000153.1:0-3316 GCA_034430135.1 Flexilinea sp.
CAAACCCCGTTGCATCTGTATGAATACCGCCTAAATTCGACACGGGGGTCTCGGGGTGAAACCCCTCAAAAAAACTGTTAATAAATCGAGATGGACGGACTCCCCGTAGCGTAGCGAATGGGGGAGTCATGGACATCTCGATACGATAAAAATATTCATGTCTCTTTCCTCCGCAAAAAGCATTTTGAGACAGCCTCTTATCCTACGAATACACATAATCGACAACACAATCAGAAATTCAATCGTGAAAGGGAAAAAGATTCTTGGATCACGTTTTACCGACGAGCGTATCAGGATCGGAAAAGAAGCTTTTCCGATCCTGAAAACTGGTAAGTTATCAACGCCTTTTTGCAGCTTATTCAAGAATATAATCAACGGCGAGGAATTTCGCTAATCTACGGAAAAGTGAAGCAGACACATTTTATTAAAACTTCATTAGAAAGATCATATTCGGTTGACGGAGGGCGCTGAACTCGCTATACTGTAGTCATGATTTGGCACTCAGACATAAAGAGTGCTAAAAAGTGAGAAAGGAAGATGACCGAGAGAATAAGCGAACGCCGAAAGATGATCCTTAGCTTAGTCGTCCATGATTACATTCGGACGGCGACGCCGATCGGATCCAAGCGGCTCGTGGAGCAGTTCGGGCTGGAAATGAGTTCGGCGACGGTTCGCGCGGAATTAGCGGCGCTGACCGAGCTGGGATTCCTGAAACAGGCTCACATCTCCGGCGGACGGTTTCCGACTGAAAGGGGTTACCGCTATTTCGTCAGCGAGCTGATGCAAATTGGGGAGTTATCCGAGGAACGGCGCCGCATGATCGAGCATCAGTTTTATCAGATGCAGTCCGAGCAGGGGGTCGATGGCTGGATGAAGCTTTCCGCCTCAATTCTGGCGACGACGTCAGGCGCGATTTCCCTCGTTTCTGCGCCGTATTCTCAGAACCTTGCGGTAAAGCATATTGCCTTGATTAGCCTGTCGGATCGGCAGATCCTGATGATCGTCGTGACGAACAGCGGTCAGGCTCAGCAGCGTCTCATCTCGATCGATTCGGCGGCGACGCAGCCGCAGCTGACGACGATTGAGAATGAGCTGAATGATCTTCTGACCGGACTTAATTCGGTCAGGATCCGCGAAAAGCTGACGAAAAATGTTAGCTTGCGCGAGTCAGCGCTGAAATCGCTGTTGACGGATCATGTGATTGCTGCGATGAGCGAGGTCGAGACGTCGGAAACTGGCGAAATTTACGTGGATGGACTTCGAAGCGCGATTCAAGAGCCGGAGTTCACCGAGTCAGGCGAAGCGCGCGGGGCGCTGAAGCTCCTCGAAGAGAAAATTGCGCTGCGGGCTATCCTGACCAAGACGAACGCGGAAACCCGTCCGGGCGGAATTCAAGTTCTAATCGGCGGCGAAGGGTCGATCGAAAACTTGAATCACTGTTCGCTCGTTTTAGGGCGATACGGGAAATCGGATGCGATTGGCGGAATGGTCGGCATTTTAGGTCCGATGCGGATGAGGTACGCGCGCAATATTCCGATGGTTCGGTTCGTCGCTGGAATTTTATCCGACCTGGTCGGGGAGGCTTTCGCGAGCGAAAAGAGCGGTGAAGAAAAGCTGATACCGATTCACGAATAAACGGGAAAAGGAATTGAAGAGAAGAACGTATGAGCAAAGAACATAGAAAAAAGATGCACGCGGAAAACGCACCGGAGGACGTCAAGCCCGAAACGGAAATGAACGCGCAGGAGCTGACGGACGACCCGGAAACTCCCGCGGGCGAGCCCGTGGACCTGATCGCGGAACTGGCTCAGGCTCGGGAAGCGGAAGAAACGCTCAAGAACGCGTTAGCGCGGGAGCGGGCGGATTTTACGAACTTTCGCCGACTCGTCGAGGCTGAGAAGAAGAATGCGTCGGAAGAATACAAAATCGGTATGCTGCGCAAGATGCTTCCGATTTTGGATGACATGGAACTGGCGCTGAAAAGTCGGAAGTCCGGCGATGCTGAGCTGGACGAATGGGCGCAGGGAATTGAGCTCATCGCGCGGAAGTATCGGACGATCGTTGAAGCGGAGGGGGTTCTGCCCTCGGCGGCGGTTGGAGAAGTTTTCGACCCGCGCGTTCATCAGGCTATTGGCGTAGAGGAAAATCCGGAATTTGAATCCGGAACGATTATTGAAGTATTGAGTAATGGATATATTTTAGGCGATCGAACGCTGAAAACAGCTTTAGTTCGGGTCGCAGCATAGAGGAGAAACAACATCATGGGAAAAATTATCGGTATTGATTTAGGTACAACAAACTCGGTTATGGCGGTTATGGTTGGCGGTGAGCCGACGGTAATCCCGACCGCTGAAGGCGAGCGCACTTGCCCGTCTGTCGTCGCTGTGAATAAGAACGGGGAACGTCTCGTTGGGCGCGTCGCGCGCAATCAGGCGATTACCAATCCGGAAAACACGATTTTCTCGATCAAACGATTCATGGGGCGGAAGTTCGATGATCCGGAAGTCCAGCGCGACATGAGCCGGATTCCGTATAAAGTCACAAAGGCTGCGAATGGCGACGTTCGAGTCCTTCTTGGCGGAAAAGAATACAGCGCGCCGGAAGTTTCGGCGATGATCCTGGCTAAGATGAAGACGGACGCGGAAGCGTATCTCGGCGAAAAAGTCAATCAGGCGGTTATTACCGTTCCGGCGTATTTCAACGATAGCCAGCGCAACGCGACGAAGGATGCAGGCAAGATCGCCGGTATGGACGTTCAGCGAATCATTAACGAACCGACGGCGTCGTCTCTCGCTTATGGTCTGAATAAGAAAACGAACGAAGCAATCGCAGTTTATGACCTCGGCGGCGGTACGTTTGACGTTTCGATTCTTGACGTTGGCGAAGGCGTATTCCAGGTTCGTTCGACCTCGGGCGATACTCATCTCGGCGGCGATGACTTCGACCAGCGCATTATGGACTACCTCATTGAAGAGTTCAAGAAGACCAGCGGAATCGATCTGCGGAACGATCGTCAGGCACTCCAGCGCTTGAAGGAAGCGGCGGAGAAGGCGAAGATTGAATTGTCGACCACGATGCAGACGGAAGTGAACCTCCCGTATATTACGGCGGACGCATCCGGTCCGAAGCACTTGCTCCTCAACCTGAGCCGTGCGAAGCTGGAACAGCTGACCTCTGACCTGATCGAACGGACGCTCGGTCCGGTTCGCAAAGCGCTCGCGGATGCGGGGCTGAAGACGTCGGAAGTTGACGAAGTCGTTCTGGTTGGCGGAATGACGCGAATGCCGGCGGTTCAGGACGCGGTCAAGAAAGAATT
>DAOUFB010000154.1:0-2064 GCA_034430135.1 Flexilinea sp.
TATACCTGACCGGTACGTACGGTGCAACGGGAGGGTGGCGGAAAACCGTCACTCTACCCTATTAAGGAATGATTTAGAAATCGACGTCCGTGTCGTAGTAGCAACACTTCAGCAGGCGTTCCATTTCTTCCTGGGTTGGCTGGCGCGGGTTCGAGCCCGTGCAGGCATCGCCGATCGCGAGTTCGGCGATCTTCGGGAGCTTTTCGAGGAAGACCTTTTCCGGTACGAAGCCGACTTCAGCCGGAAGGCTGTCAACGCCGTAATGCTCGATGCAATGCGGGATATTTAATTCGTCATTCATGCCGCGGAGCGTCTTGATCAACAGCGCGACCTTTTCGTCTTCCGTCGAGCCGCCGAGGTGGAGGAAATCAGCGACGTCAGCATAGCGTTTCTTCGCGGTTGCATCCTTGGCGTTGAATGCAATCACTTTCGGGAGATACATCGCGTTGGCAGAACCATGGATAATATGCGCGCCATATTCTTCGAAAGCCGCGCCGGTCTTGTGAGCCATGGAGTGAACGATACCGAGGAGAGCGTTCGAGAACGCCATTCCCGCGAGGCACTGAGCATTGTGCATTCGTTCGCGAGCGGGCATAACGCCATTATAAGAATCGACGAGGTCAGCCTTGACCATCTTGATTGCATGGAGGGCGAGCGGATCGGTGTAGTCGCAGTTCGCGGTTGAAACGTACGCTTCGATCGCGTGGGTCATCGCGTCCATACCGGTATGGGCAACGAGCTTCTTCGGCATCGTCTTCGCTAATTCGGGATCGACAATCGCGACGTCCGGCGTGATTTCGAAGTCAGCGATCGGGTACTTGATGCCTTGGGCGTAATCGGTAATAATCGAGAACGCCGTGACTTCGGTCGCGGTTCCGCTCGTCGAAGAAATTGCGCAGAAATGCGCCTTGGTGCGGAGCTTCGGAAGACCAAAGATTTTGCACATATCCGCGAACGTCGTTTCCGGATATTCGTACTTGATCCACATTGCCTTCGCCGCATCGATCGGGGAACCGCCGCCCATGGCAACGATCCAGTCCGGACCGAAATCGAGCATCGCCTGCGCGCCGCGCATGACGGTCTCGACCGACGGATCCGCTTCGATCCCCTCGAATATCGCGACTTCCATTCCAGCTTCTTCGAGATAAGCTTTCGCACGATCGAGGAATCCGAATCTCTTCATCGAACCGCCGCCGACGCAAATCATAGCTTTCTTTCCAGACAACGTCTTCAGCGCAGCGAGAGCGTCTTTACCGTGATATAAATCACGCGGGAGGGTAAAACGAAACATGACCTTTTTTTTCCTTCTTCCATCATTGTTGTTGTGTGATAGAACTTTGGAGGATAACTTTGTGCGTTCTTTCACAACCCATGATTATACTCCTGATTGAGTCTATGATACGAACCGTTATGATAACAAGAAAAAAATCATCCGGATCTGCGCTGAATGTCATAATGTCCTGAGATTTACTAAAGTGTTACGGAGGGCCTTTTTTGCAGGGGAAAAAATTCGGTCGTGCGTTTAAAAAAGAGACGCCGCTATCAATTAATCGGCGTCTCCCGGTTCATGCGTTGGTTTCCGCGGGATTAGAGAATGTCCAATTTTCCCTGATCGTCCCAAAGGGTTCGATACCGCGCCTTAAATTCATCAATGGTGAATTTATGAGTATGAGCGCCGACCTGTTCGAGGACATAGGTCGAGACGAGGGCGCCAATTTTTCCGCAGGTTTCGAAGTCGAACCCCTTATAATAACCGGTCAAAAAGCCGGAACGGAAAGCGTCGCCGACGCCGGTCGGGTCAGCGATTTGATCCGCTGGAAAGATGGGGACATGGATTTCTTCGCCCTGATTCAAAACGCGCGATCCTTTTTCGCCAAGGGTAATGACCATCACGTCAACCTTCGCGGTGATCTCTTCCTCGCTCCAACCGCTATGCTTCTTGAGCAGCTCGTATTCATATTCATTGCAGAAGAGGAATTTCGCGCCGTCAATTCCTTCGCGGATCATCTCGCTGTCCATGCGGACGATTTGCTGGGACGGATCAAAGGCATACGGAATACCGAG